>CASDQQ010000062.1 GCA_949282945.1 uncultured Eubacteriales bacterium | reverse complement strand
GGCTTCTCCTTTTATTTGGACTACGGCCGTATTGCCGCTCTTTAGAATAAATCCTGTATGTTCGATATATATATAATCTTCTTTTGAAATTTTCGCAAAACACGCATCAAGGCCCTTTACCCTTTCTATGACCTGAGCTCTGTATATATTTCCCTTCTTTATTTCAGGACCGCTTTCGGTAATATATTCCCATAGTATTCCGTTTTCAAAAATCGCGGCAGTATTTATACCTTTTCTTTTTCCAACAAGTATTTCTCTCATTTTAAAAATACTTCCGTTCTTATTATCTGTCTAATTTCAATATCGGTATCTTCATACTTATTTATAGCGTCTATGAGCAGTTCCGGCTTAAGATTTTTCTCGTTTCCGGCGGCGGTCTTGGATATAAGATATGTCCCCATACTGTCCTCTCCAACGCTGATAAAATTTATCATACTTTTAATATCGATCTCTTTTTCCCCGCGTTTATTTTTTTTCGTAACATATATTTCCTGCCGGCTTATAAAATGACTTATATCATCCATAAGGTCCATTACGCTCTTTCGCGTCTTAACATATATGACATACTCGCAGGCGGCGACCTCCGCCATAATATTAGATTTTTCAGGCCGTTCCGAACATTCGACTATATTAAATCCCTCGGGAAGGGCTTCATTCATTTTATCCATTATATCAGCGCAGTTTACGCCGTCTTCAAAATCTATATCAGCGTATTCACATACGCTGATCATTCCTACGGAAGACGGCAGGCCAAACACCATATGGGGATGCGGGTTGAACCCTTTAGAATACTTTAAAGGCAGCTCAGCTCTGCGCGCCGCTCTTGTAAAGGTTTTCAGGGTATCCAAATGGGATACATATTTTACCTGTTCCTCTTTGGAGTATTTAATCCTTACGCTTTTCAACGCAAATCCCCCCTTTATATGAAGCCATGCCGCAGTTCTGACATTTCACGGCGCAGTTTGGCGTTACTTCTCCCCTGTAAGCTCTTTCACATTCCTTTATCAAAAATTCCTTTGTAACTCCCATATCTATATGGTCCCATGGAAGTATCTCGTCAAAATCTCTTTTCCTATTGGCATAAAAGCTTATGTCTATCTCTGCTTCTTTAAAAGCCTCAAGCCATTTTTCATAGCTGAAAAAATCACCCCAGCTGTCAAATTTACAACCTTTTTCAAAAGCATATTTTATAGCCTTTCCAACTCTTCTGTCGCCCCTGGATATAACCGCCTCAAGAACGCTGAGCTTTGATTCATGATAATTATAGGTCACCTTTTTAGGCATGATGCTCTTTAAAAAGCGCTGTTTTTCAGCTATTTTATCAAGCGTATCCTGAGCCTCCCATTGAAAAGGGGTAAACGGTTTGGGAACAAAAGTAGACGTACTTACTGTAACTGTAAGGCCCTTATTTCTCTTTTCTTTTGGGACCTTAAAATATTCTTCAACAACACCCTCCGCAAGCTTTGCTATACCTTCCACATCCTCATCTGTTTCCCTCGGAAGCCCAAGCATAAAATAAAGCTTTACTCTGTTATATCCTCCGTCAAAAGCTAAATATACCGCCTTGTAAAGATCCTCTTCCGTTATGCCTTTATTGATTATATCTCTAAGCCTCTGAGTACCTGCTTCAGGAGCAAATGTAAGTCCGCTCTTCCTTACTTTTGACGTCTTGTTGAGCAGATCAAGCGTAAAGGAATCCAGTCTGAGAGAAGGCAGAGCCAAGTTAACCTTTTTTTCCTCAAGTTTGTCCATCAGTTTGTCTGCCAATGGTCCTAGCTCAGGGTAATCGCAGGAACTCAGCGACATAAGGGAAATTTCATCGTAACCCGTATTTTTCACAAGATTTACAGCCTTCTCCACAAGCTTATCCATAGATTTCCATCTTACAGGTCGATAAATAATACCTGCCTGGCAGAATCTGCACCCTCTCATGCATCCTCTGAAAAGCTCAAGAGTTATTCTGTCATGTACTACTTCCGTGAATGGGACTATAGGCTTTTCCGGATAAAAAGCGCTATCAAGATCCAATATAACTCTTCGTTTTATTTTCTCCGGCACGCCTTCAGCTTTTGGTCTGAAATACGCTATTGTGCCGTCTTCTTTATAACCGGTTTCATAAAGCGACGGAACATATACCCCTTCTATGCCAGAAGCCCTTAAAAGATACTCTTTTTTGCTGTATGTGCCGTTTTTCTTCATTTCGTTATAAAGGTCCATTATCTCTATAATATGCTCTTCCCCGTCTCCTATCATAAACAAATCTATAAAGTCCGCCAGAGGCTCTGGATTACATGCGCATGGACCTCCCGCGCAGATTATGGGCATAGAGTCATCTCTTTCTTCAGCCATTATAGGTATATCGGAAAGGTCAAGCATATTCAGTATATTTGTATAACTCATTTCATATTGAAGAGTAAATCCAACAAAGTCAAAATTCCGCACCAGATCTTTAGATTCAAGAGTATAAAGAGGAATGTTATTTTTCCTCATCTGCTCTTCCATATCTATCCAGGGAGCAAAAGCCCTCTCACAGCAATATCCGGGAACTTCATTCACTGCATGATAGAGTATTTTTATACCAAGATGAGACATTCCTATTTCATATGTGTCAGGAAAGCAAAAGGCAAATCTTACGTTTACTTCATCCCTTTGCTTTATTACACTGTTCCATTCTCCACCGGTGTATCTGGCCGGTTTTTCAACTTTACTTAAAATTTCATCAAGATTATCTTTTAACATTCTTTGTTATCAGCTCCACAAACTGTTCCGGATTTACGATTCTTACATTTTCATTAAACTTAGATACCATATTGGCCACATCGTCCATATCCTTACTCCACGCATGAACATATATTAATGAGTAGGCCGCTCTGGAAGTTATATCTGTAGAACCGTTGTTCACTCTTTCAATTACCTCTTCGTCCTTGGTAAGCCCCTCCCAAAGAAGATCTGTGCAGGAAATTACAGGCTTTCCATTAGAAAACAGTATTTCTCCAGAATAATTTGAATGTTTTGAATAATCCAGATAAATAAGTCCGGTAACCTCAGACTTTTCCGTATATTTATCCCAGATATCCATCCGGTCAAAAACTTTATCGTCTATTATAGCTACTACATGAGTATCCGTTTTTTTCATATAGTCATTAAGTCTGTCAAGATGAGCGTCAAGCTTCTTTTCAGGATACATCGAAGGATACATATACGCGCATCCTGACGGTCCCACCACAAACTGATCCTGACCCTTTTCAGTATTCGCGGCCGTCTTATAAAGCTTTTCCAAAAGCGTAGGTGCATGGTCATAAAGATATGGCGGCATTGCGTAGGCCATGTCGAATTGTCCCTTATAATCGTTATTATACCATTTTCTGTCTGTAAGAAGATCGTTCAGCACCCATTGTTCATTATCTCCGTCTGACATTAAAATTGAAACATAATGCACGTTTTCCTCAGCCTTGACCGGATTTCTTTTCCACTGCCTGGCATCCCATTTGGGGAATCCGCTCAATACACTTATATTAGGCGACCAGTCGCTCGGTATAGTAGCTATCCCATAAGTTGAAGCCTCGCTTATATAACCGAGCTCTCCTCTGTCTGAATCAGACCATCCCATTAATACTCCGTTTATATTCATTCCAGAAAGTATCTTTTCCCTCAGCGAACCTTTTCCGCCTCTGTTATGAAATACAAGAGCTTTCGTCATATAAGCGTAGTCCCTTAAAAACATTTTTAATTGAGGAAATACCTCTACCACCAAATCATGGTTTAATTTATCCCAATAGTTCTCCAGCGTCCATTCACTTGTTTTGCCGCTCACATCAACGAGCATATTAAGCCCCGCTTCTTTGGCCTTTTCCTCTATGGACTGATCAACAATTACGGCATCATAAAAAGGAGCTATAGTATTTGCCACATTTATAGATTCGTCAGCATTGGGGTCATAATCAAGCTCAGCGTCCGGATTGTAGTCCGGGCAATCCCCCGAATAAAGAATATATCCTTTTATGTAACTTTTATATTCTTTAATAAGCTCCCACGGGCATTTAACATTTTTTACCAAAACTCCGTGATTTTCCTTCAGATCCTGCAAAGACCAATCTGTTCGTTTACAGTTTATAAAAATTCTCTTATCAGTCTTATCTGCTATCAATCCCTGAAGAGTAGCGATCATAGCAGCCTCGGCTCCTGTCATATCCGTTGATTTGATTTCTTTAAGTTCAGTTACTTTTACCTTTGATCTTGGCAATTCTTCATACATCTTATTTTACCTCCGAAAAAATTTACACATTCACATATTAACATAAGAAAAGACAGAATAAAACATGTTTTATTCTGTCTTAAAAAATTTTTAAAAATTCTGCTGCTCCGTTTAGTTGGCCAGACCAACTCTTTCGATACCTTTCATAAACTGGTTCTGAACGAGGAAGAATACCAAAATAATAGGTAAAACAACCAGGAAAGTAGCCGCCATTTCAGTAGCCGAATTCATCTTATTTCCTAAAACGCCCAGGTTCTGTGACATAACGTTAAGCTGCATAGGCAAATTACCTTTATTTACAACATCAGTTATAAATATGGAAGGTTCAAAATAGTTATTCCACTGCCAAACCATGGACAATATAACCGATACGAGCATAGGCGATTTCGCATTAGGCAAAATAATCCTAAAATAAGACCCAAATATTCCGCAGCCGTCTATGAGCGCCGCGTTTTCAAGTTCCGCAGGCATGCCCTTGAAATACTGACGGTATATGAATATAAACAGACCCCCGCTTAAACCCATTCCAAAGAAACAAGGTACTATTATAGGTAAGAACGTATCAAGCCAGTTAACTATACCGTTAGGCGAAAACATTATATATGTAGGCGCTATAGTTACCTGAGGAGGAATTATGAGAGTAAAGATTACCAATCCAAAAATAAATCCTCTGCCTTTAAAATTAATTCTTGCCAATCCGTAAGCTATAAAAGTACAAGAAATCAACTGAGCCACTACTGCTATTCCGGTAGTCCATACCGAAGTAAAAAGCTTATTCCAATAGTCCAGTGATATGATAGCATAAGAATAATTCTTAAAATCTATGGTTCGCGGAAGCCACTTAACCATAGTGGCATTCAGCAAGTCAGTATTAGACATCATGGATCTCAAGATCATATATGCAAAAGGAAGCAGGAATACAAAAGACATTGCTATCAGCATAAAATATATCGGAATCTTAAACAAGCTGCCTTTGCATCTTCTCCATATCAGCTGAACCTTGACCTTAAATGCCAAGTCACTTTTTAAAATAGATATAGAAGGAAAGCTGCTTACTTTCACTTTCTTTTCATTTTTCTTTTCAGAACTATTTGCCTTACTCTTCTTTTCCGGCTTATTATCATTTTTTATTTTATTTTTCATAGAATACAAACCTCCTTGTAACAGCAAATACAATTCCCAAAAGAATCAAAGTAACTATAAAGTACATCCACCCCATGGCGGTAAGATTAGTCCATTCGGCAAGTTCATACTGTCTGAGAATAAACGCAACAATAGGGTTTGAAGAATCTCTGAATGAATCTATTATAGTATAGATCGTATTCAAAAGAATCATAGGCGAGAGCATCGGTATAGTAATCTTCCACAGCATATCCCAACTATTTGCGCTGTCAACCCTGGCCGCTTCATAAAGAGACTCGGAAATTCCCTGAAGAGCTGACAGGAAAATTACAATCTGCACACCCGTTTTCCAGAAAATAGAGATCATATCCGCAAGCAGGTCATTAAGGAACGTCGCTACCTCTCCGTTATTTATAAGATAAGCCAATGTTCTGGTAAGCTCTTCCGGAATTGCGAGCATTTCCGTTACGGGGCTGAGCTTAGCGAAAACAAGACCAGTTCCCAAAAGCACGGGAAGGAAGTATATAACTCTGAAAACCCCTCTAAACCTTATTTTAGTATTAAGCATTATAGCTATAAACAATGAAAAAACAATTATGAAGGGAGTCCATATAAAAGTTCTCTGTATGGTATCCAAAAACGCGGTTGCAAATTCAACGTTTGTACCGATAATCGTTTCATAATTCTTTAATCCGACAAAAGCGTCTATTATAAATCCGCCTTTGCCTGTTTCTGGATTTACGCCTACGTGACCGTTAACCAAGCTCCAAATAATGGAATTTACCAACGGATAAAGCATAAATATTATAAAACCTATTATAAAAGGCAAAACAAATACATATCCCGCCGCGGCTCTTCTCTTTTCAAGACTAAAGCCTCTTTTATGTCTGGCAGGCTTTTTTTGCTTAACCTTTTTAACCTTTTCAGGTTTATTCGCTACCTCTGCTGCAGTCATTTTACGCCGCCCCCTTTCTTACGATATACGACTGTGCATCTACTTTTACTGTTTCATTGCTGTAGGGATCAGTAAATTCAGCCTCTGCTTCATTGTAATTTATATAAATTACGCTTCCGTCAGTATACTCTACACGTTTGATCCCGTCAGAAAGCTGATTATGCTTCACAATCTCCTGACTCCAAAGATAACCTACATTATCGTTAAATTCATTATAAACTTCAATTACATCATCGTACCAGGTTCCAATGTCAGAAGAATACAGCCAGTCATAGCTGTAGGTGGCATTTGAAAAAGCCATATCCCCCATCGAACGCTGAGTAAGGAAGAAGTAAGGCATACAACCGAATTCAATATACTCAAGCATCTGCTTTTTATCATCGTACATTACATTGTACGGATAGCTTCCGGAGTACGCTATGCTCCCATGGAGAACCATCTGTAAAAACGGTACCGACATATCAGAGAACAAATACTCAAGATCGCTTAGAGGCATTTCATCAATTCTTGTAGCGTACTTCCACATATACATATTACCGTTAGCTATCGAAGAATAACCAAGCTTCTCATTGGATATTCTGGCTACTTCGGAAAACGCCTTTGCTGTATCTACCCTCGAAGTAAATCCATACACATTACTGTAATCATAGTAGAGATAATATCCTATGGAATTTATCTGAGCGGCATTTGCTCCGTAAGAGCCAATTTTTTCAATAAGCTTTTCAGCATAAAGCTCCTGTATATATTTAGGGCTGAAAACATATCTTCTTTCTTCATAATTTACGAGCATTCCTATACTATCACGAACCATATATTTATTTACCTGTTCTCCTGTAGCATACTGCTTGGTCGCAAAAACCGGATTGAACGCAAGCCCCAAAATAATGTTGTTTTCTTTTGCGTACTCTGTAAGATCCATAAGATCATTTTTGCCACCTAAGGCTCCGTCGGCATTAAGAGGATCAGGATTATAATTCGCTTTTGTCCAACCATGTATATTGCTGTAAATTTTTCCTTTTATACCATCTTGTCTGAGTCTCTCAAGAGTATCCTTGATTTGCTGATAAGTAGTCATATCTATGGTAGTTTCCCACAGTACTCCCTGTTCCTTAACTCCGGCAAGAAAATCTACGGCCAGGGGAATTTCTTCTCCGTCCGCAATAGCGTCGTTGATCAGATCATTTTCCTTGAGATACTCTCTATAGGCATTAGCCATTCCAGAATACTCAGCGTCTTCGCCCTGTAAAAACACATATTTTATATTTCTGTCATAATCCAATCTTTCTGTCTCATACATATCGTAAGTCGCGGAATCTCTTATGTACTTACTCTTATGTCTGTACATGAATATCGAATAAACTCTTCCGAGTACATAATCTTTATTTCCCGGCCAATATTCTATGGACGCGTCGCAATCTCCCTCAGTAATTATAGCTACAAATCCATAGTCTCCCTTATTTACGCCGAAAACAGGGTATAAAGCTGGATTCCAGGAAACTGTATCCGATTCATACATATACTGAAGATTAAAAACATGATCCATATATATCGCCTGAGAATAATAACCTGTCAAAGAAGGATGAGTTACATTAAAGTATGATATAGCTCCCGCTCCATCAGGATAAAAAGCGTACCCTTCTTCTGTAATCGTTCCAGCACCGAGAAAAGGCATAACTTCCAGGGAGTAAACCCCATAAGTAACCTCTGACGCAATAATATTATAAGCCGCCATACATTCATCAACCAATTTGGCTATTTCTTCTGTATCTTCTTTAAGCCCCTCATAGGTTGAAAAATATTCTCGTCTTTCAAAATCTCTTTCAATAGTCGTAATAGCGTTTATTATATCCTGCGGAGTCACCGTTCTGTTCTCAGAACCGGTCATTACGTATTCTTTAATAGTATCAAGATTCTGTGTGACACCGGAAAACCTGTTTTCTACATATTTCTTCTCATCCCTATCTTTGAAATATTTCTTAACCCTAACGATCATAGTATTTATTTCATCAATAAGTCTATTCATTTCCTCATCGGCTTCCAAAACTTCTTCGGCGCCTTCAAGGTTTTCAAAAAATCCGTCTTTTGGAATTCTTACGTTAAGCTCTTGTCCGTCAACCTCAACACATATCGGTATTATAATATTAAGCCTCGGGAAAGATATCTTAAAGCTTACTCCTTTTCCGGTCATTGTTACTGCTTCATCAACGATAAAATGTTCTTCCTCATAAGAAGTTGTTGTAATCTCTTTTGGGTTTACAGTATTACCCAGGTTAACGTAGTCTATAACAAGCAAAGACATACTTCGTCTGTCATAAGCATAAACATTCTTTTTTTCTTCCAAAGACAAATCCTTTGAAAGTCCCAGATCAGAAGGTAAAAGCTGAGAGCTCCAAACCTTCACAATCTCTCCGGCAGAATTTTTCTGAGCAATCTTAAAAGCAATCTCCTCCTGATTAAAATATAAATCAAGATTTTCATTTGCATCATCATCAGGAGATACAAGCTTAAAACCTTCCAGAGACTCTGAAGCTCCGTTATTATTCGGAGCCGGTCCATTTGTTCCGGTTTCTTCCGAGGATTCTCCACCTTCAGACCCTTCTCCCTCCGTACCTGTTGTTTCAGAACCTTCGGTTTCTCCCGGTTCATCCCCTACAGGCTCATCAGCAAAAACGACCAGAGAACTAAGCATCACAGAAAATGCCAAAATTATAGAAAGTAAACATATAAATAATTTTTTTGCCATTTTTTCGCCTCCTATCGTCTACTCATATACACAAGCTCCATATTTATCTCTTCGATAAAGATGAAGAACTGATCTACTATGATATAGAACATACCTACCAACAAAACTATACATACCGTAGCAAACAGGATCTTGATGGTATTTGTTACCATTTCCTTAAATGAATATTCATTAAGATTCATAAGAGCCAATAACTCAAGAGCTACGCACCACAGCAGTATTATAGTCTGCAAGCCTACATACAGACCGATCTCATTTGTACACAAAATATTTGACAAGGCACCTAAAGGCAATGTGAACAAAATATACGGGGAAAATGCGAACAGAACTGATACGCAAGTTTCTTTAAACTTAGTTTTGCCGTTTGATATGGAGGTAATCGCGAATCCCACGATAGCCCATGCCGCCAAAGGAAGCAAGTAAACGATAATTTCCTGAAGTAAATCCGTATATTGAGGTATCTGACTGGACATAGGGAAATGCACCAAATAAATATATGCTATCCTTACTGCCAGAATCGCAAATATCATAACTACAATAGACCATATCTTATACCGGTCTCTGTTCGCCTTTAATTTATTAAAAGCGTCAATAGGATGGAATATGACTAATATCAATGTATGGAAAAATATTTTTATACCATATTTATCCTTTGAATAGTCGTATACCAGATCGACCTTAGCCGAAAGTCTTCTTAAATACCCTATAAGAAGGATAACAGCTACTACGACCAATATTATAATGATCACCACTACAGTAAAATGCTCTCTGAAATAATCCAGTCTGTATTCATAGTAAGCGTCTGAATATCCCTCTCTGTCCAAAGCCAACTTGTAAAGCTCCATAGCTTCAGTATACTCAAGTTCTCCGTACTTAGCTTTTGCGATACCTCTTACCGCCAGAGAATAGGTATTATGCATACTTAAAACCTCTTCCCACGGACTGAGAGCTTCTGCGTATTTACCGTCAGAATAAAGAGCCGACGCCTCCATTACCTTTTGCATAAATTTGGTAGGCTCCATTACCTGTATAGTATTTTTTTCCTGATCAAGAACATAAAGGTTTGAATCGGAATCTATATCTATCGCGCTTATATTTCCAAATGTTCCCTTATAGTTTCCCTGTCCTCCGATTACGGCAACACTGCTTCCTTCAGAATCATATATATATATTTCCATTGTAGCTCCGTCAGCCGCATACACAAGTCCGGTATTTCCAACCGCTATATCTTTAAAAGACGCGAATGTACCTTTTCCGCTCTGGTCAATACCGGTACTTCCGTATACTCCGGTTGGATATACGTTATTTCCTGCCGGGGTAAGTTTCTTGATCTGATCTTTTTTATCATTTTCCGCTACCGCATATATAAGGCTGTCATATTTTGAAATTACAAAGTTGGAAAAATACGGCGGAGTTGTTCTGGCCTCGATCATCTCCATGACCTCTTTAGAATATATAAACTTCTGAACATTATACCAAAAATCATAATCGATTTTTGACGCGGCAACATATCCTAAAAACGTATTATTGGCATCCAGAGTGATAAATCCGTGGTAATCAGCGAAATTTATTACATATATGTTATATACGGAATTTACATATACTTTATAAGGCTGGAACGGATGATCTTCATAGTCGAAAGTATCCGATTCAGGCTCAACAAACATTTCTACATACTCTCCTTCCGGAGAAAGGTGTAAAATTCTCGCGTTATTAGTATCCGCAATAAATATATCTCCCTCGCTATCAACATACACGCCTCCAGGCTGATTCATCTTCCTTATCTTTCTCGCGTCTACAACTCTTTTTCTGTGCCTGTATTCGGTCTCGTCAAACTCCCCTCTTGCATAGGCCTCGTCTATTTCTGCAATTTTCTGATTATAAGTCTCGTCATCATACTCTCCGTAAAGACCGTCATAATTGGCCACCAACTCTCCATCTTTAGTTATCTTAAGAACTCTCGCGTTATTCTTATCCACTACAAAAATATATCCATCCTCCGAAAGGAACAGATCTGAAGGCATACTCATCTGAGAATCCAAACCTTCGATATAAGTTATAGTTTTAGTAGTTTCGTAAGCAAGGGGAATACTAAATCCTCCGCTCATTCCGCCGCTTGACGGCAAATAATATGAATAATTCGAATCAGCCGAAACAGGAACCGCTCCCATTAAAACGGAAAGCAGGATAAGAAAGATAACAGCTAAATTAAATATTTTACTAAATTTCATTTTTATATCCTCCTTTCCTTATTTAATACCTGCATGAGCCATGGTCTTCATAACCTTAGCCTGCATTACAAGATAAACTATTATCGTAGGCGCCGTAGTAACTAGCGCTGCGGCGTTAAACGCACCTGTACGAGCCACCTGGCCCAAACCACCCTGGAGCAGTGAAAGAGCAAGAGGCAATGTCTTTAAAGCTTCTCTGTTTATGTATACCAACGGTCCGCTGTAGTCATTCCAGTTAGCAACAAAGGAAAATACTATGACCGTAGACCATGCCGGCTTCATTATAGGCATAGCAATCTTCCAGAAAGATTTCCATTCGTTAGCTCCGTCTATCTTGGCAGCCTCAAGAAGCTGATTCGGCAAAACCGAGTCAAAGTTCTGCTTTAACAAGAAAAAGTACATCGGAGTAGCCAACTTTGGAATCACGAGCGCCCAATAAGTATTTACCCAACCAAGCGAGTTAATGATCAGATAGTTAGAAATCTGAGTAACAGGAGCGCTGAACATTAACGTAGCTACTATTACATTAAATATTTGATTTTTCCACGTAAGCGGAAGTTTTGTAAGTGAATACGCCGCCAATGAACATACCAAAAGAGTACCTCCAACCGTCAAAATAGTTACAACTACACTGTTAAAGAAGTACCTTGTAAATGGAACAGTAGAGCCGTCCATCGCCATAAGCAGCTCGCTGAAATTTTTCAGCGTAGGATTTACAACATAAAATCTCGGAGGATATATGAAAAGCTCATCAAGCGGTTTGAATGCCTGAACCACCAAAAACTCCAGAGGAAGTGCAGTAAAGCAAACCAAAGCTATCATAAAAACATACTTAAAGAATGTTCCGGGATGTAATATAACAATTCTCTTTCCTACTCTAATACTCGCCATAATAATCCCCCCTTATTCATCCTTAGTTCCCAAGACTTTAAATACTATCTTTCCTAAAATAAAGGTTATGATAAACAATATAACAGCTATCGCAGAAGCATAACCTATATCAAATCTTGTAAACGCATAGTCGTTCAAATGTCCGGCTATAGTAAGGCCGGCCATATCAGGCCCGGGGAATCCGGCAATATTGACAACTATATCAAATATTCCCAAAGATCCGGTTATAGTATTAATAGCGCCGTAAAGAAGCATAGGCTTCATCATTGGCAATATAAGGTATATAAGTTCCTGATACTTATTTCTTATACCGTCGATAGCTCCCGATTCAAATACCTGCCTGTCAAGGCCCTGAAACCCGGCAAGGAAACCCAGGAATCCGTTACCCATACCCATCCAAACAGATACTATAGTAACTATAGGAAGTATGTAAGCCGGGGTTTGCGTCCAAAGTATCGGGGATGTTATCCATCCCAGATCAAGGAGCAGCTTATTCAAATGACCGGTACTGTCATTTGCAAAAAATACTAACCAAATAGAACTCATGGCTATACCACTTGCCAGAGACGGAGCATAAAACGCTAATGAGAAAACGTTTTTAAACTTCAGCCCGTCTATGACCCACGCCATTATAAAAGACATGAAATAACTTATAGGTCCGGATAATATAGCGAAAGCAAAGGTATTTTGCATTGCCGTTATAAATGTATTATCTGAGGTTATAAGATATATATAATTATCAAGGCCTACCCAGATCGCGTCCTGTAAAACCGTATAATTCGTTAAACTCAGGTATATGGCCATTACCACCGGAACAATCGTAAATACTATAAATACTATAAAGAATGGGAGAAAGAAAGCCCACGCAATTGTAACATCTTTTACCGAGTGTCCAAGACGCTGTCTCTTCTTTGGTTTGGAACCGCCCTTAATTATACTATTATTTTCAATAATATTTTCACCAGAACTCATTTATTGTCTCCCCTCCTTATTCATTATTATTTTGAGCAGCTTTTTCCGCTTCTATTTTTTCTCTTCGTTCAAACTCCGCGTTCTTAAGCTCTAACTCACGGTTTATTTCTTTAACAGCTTTTTCCAATGAAGGCCTGTATGGTTCACTGTTAACTACAACAGCAACACGCGCATTTTCAAGATACCTTGCAACGATATATCCGCCCACTACGTTAGGAGCGTCCTGATACCATTTCTGGTATTCCTCGATAACATCTTTAAGTTCGGCATCCCATGGCAGATCATTGAAAGCTTCCACGTTCGCCGAGGCCCATATGGCTTCAGGACCTATTATAGATTTTATATCATTGGCATATGAAACCTGAGTATCCGCGTCGGTATACCACTTTAGGAATTCCCAACTTTCAGCATGCTTATCGCTGTCATTTAATATGATACACGCAGTAGTGCCTCCTCCGGCGGCTCTGTTGATTTCGCCGTCAGCCTGCATTGTTCCAGGTATAGAAGCAACGCCCCACTTACCTGAAATTTCAGGAGCAGCTGACACAAGCTTAGTGTAAACATCTATTCCGCCAATTCCCAGAGGCATCTGTCCTGATCTGAACCTTGTGTAGAAATCGGCAGTTACAGGTATATCATATATAGTATACAAATCTGTCCACTGTTTAAATCCGGTAACGGCTTCAGGGGAATCCCACGCAGACTCTTTGTCGTCATTTTTAAAGTAAGTTCCTCCATTTTGGAAAAGGAACGGATTATAGCCTCCGGCGTAATAAAAGTCCATACCATTATTATTAAGAACAGGAAGTATCTTTGTATATACATCAGTCCATGTATCCGGTATCTCAAGATTATACTCGCTCAAAATATCTTTTCTGTAATATAGGCACTGGAAATCCATTGTCTCAGGCAGCCCGTAATAATCACCTTTAAAATAGAAAGGAATCATTATACCGTCCAGGAACCTGCTCTTAACTTCATCAAATTCTTCTCCGAAGTTTGTCAAAGGATAAATAGCGTCACGCATACCATACTCCACTGGCAGGTTGGACGCAACACCCAGACAAACGTCGGGAGCCGTCCCTGAAGCAAGCGCAAGTAAAAGAACGCTGCTTGCAGAAGCATTAAGCTGTCCGCTAGGCAAGATATTCATATTTATCGATATATTTTTCTCAGTATAGAACTCTTCATCAGCCAACTGTTTTAATATCTCAGCCCATTCTTTACCTCTGGATATCCAAACCTGTAAAGTAACAGCTTCCTCTCCATCTACTCCGGCCTTTCCTCCTACGTTGTCATAATCTTTTGTAAAGGAAACCATAAACGCCACGAATGCCGCTGAAAGTTTCTGCCATATGTTTGAAACAACCACTTCAACCTCAGCCTCAGGCTGTATAAACTCAATATAATCTATCTGCATAGGAAGACTTGCAAAGTTCTTTATCCATGTAGAAAGGTTTGTCATAGCGTCGGTAAGTGAAGAATAGTTTTTAGCTATGATTTCTGTATTGGCGATCATCCTGTCAATCTGTTCCTGCATCATTATAAAGTTATTGACAGCAGAAGGTCTTTTTGAAGAAAGCCCGGATATTCTGTCTATCTGTTCTCCGAAACTATCTGATATCTGCTGAAATCTCTCTACAAGATTAGGTATCTTATCTTCAAGATTATATTCAAAGTTAGGATCAGGATTTGTACTTGTAATCTTTGTAATATCCTTAACAAGAGAAGAAAGTCTGTTTGCGTCAACCTCAAGAGCATTCATTATCTCGGCTATCTCTCCGAGCTTAACGGTAAGTTGGAGTTCATTGTATTCCCTGTCGGCATCAAGATAAACAAGAAGCGCCTCGCCTCCATCTTCCAGAGCAAAGCAATTCCAGTCATCAAAAGCTATTTCATAGCATTCAAACTCTTTAAATGGAACTTCGCCGTTGATCTTTACCTGCCTATAAACAGGAATACCGTCCGTATACTTTGCATACGCACGCAGAACGATCTTATAAAGTCCGGATTCTTCTACTTTAAATCTCCAAGTAAGCGTCTGATTGGAAGCCGCCCATGTAGACCCACCGATAACATTAAGCCTTGTACTCCCATTTTCATAACTCGGATAAGCTACCGGGTCAGATGAAGCATCAACTCTGAGAGAAGAATCTGACTTATAAGTTACTGCCTCACCCTCTATTCTGATTGTTCCTGTAGCTTCTTTGGCTCCGTTGCTCTTCCACTCGGCAAGCTTTTCTTCATATGTAGGGATTTCCTCCGGAGCTACAAGCTTTATGCTCTTTATGACAATGTCTTCATATTGATATAAAAATTTAATCGTGTGAGAGCCTTCATCCAACGCATATTTTAACGGGTTATTATACTTTCCGTCATGGTCGTTGATCCTCATTGTTCTCAGTCCGAATACCTGCTCCTGTTTAGGCCTTACCTGATCCCCTATGGAATTAAGTATCATATGTTCCTTATCTACAGGAGTGGAATCCTTCCACAGTCTGCTGAAATCAACCGTCACCGACTCGGTAAAAAGAAGTTGACCGTCTATATTCAGTGAACGCTGCGGAGTCTGTACAGAACCTGTTGGAGTATAATATTCGATTTCAATATTGTAATACCCTTTTTCTTTTATATCGACGCTAAACTCTACCCATCTGACGTCGCTGTTGTCCCATACGAAAAATTCTCCGGAATATTCTTCATTAAGCTCTTCCGCTAAATATTTATCCTTCAAATAATCGCTTGCATTAAATCCATCGGGAAGCTTCGCAGTACCTAAAGAAACATCTACATCTTCTCCTTTATAATCTGTAAATCCTTCCGAATCCTTCTGAGCGATGTAATCAGGATAATAGGTTTCACTTGAAAGAATAAACTCATCCTCTTCTTCCGTGCTTCCGCCTATACTTTCCTGAACTTTGTCTGAAAGAGATGCTCCCGGCGCGGCATATACACTGACGTTCATAGACGTAAGCGCGATTGCCACAGCCAAAAACACAATCATATAAGTTCTTAAAGCGTTAGGCTTCGAACAATTAGTATTGCACATACAATCCACCTCATTGATAATAATAGAACTAATAATTTAGTTTATTATACTTCTCCCAAACAGTAATTGTCAATAATTTTCGTTAACAGAAATTATAAGTTTTGTACAAAAATTCTACCATTATAATAAAAAAAACGGCGAAAATCATATACGCCGCTTCAATTTCATTTAATGATTTGTAAATATTTTTAATTACAGGTACTGTTCTAAAGCTATGGCCAATTGATCAGGACAGGAAGTTGATTTTCCTCCGCACTTTATACCCTTAAGCTTTTTCACAGCGTCCTCAACCGTCATTCCCTCTACAAGAGCCGCTACTCCCTGAGTATTTCCGGAACAGCCTCCTATAAACTTTACCTTTTTGATGATCTTATTTTCTACATCTATCTGTATCTGTCTTGAACATACTCCATGAGTTGAAAAAACATCCATTCCGCATATCTCCCATTATTCGCCATATTCATCATCATCGGCTTCTTCATATCTTTCTCTGAAAATCTCGAATACAGATTCTACTATAGAATCATCCTCTTCAGTAACAAAAGAATCATCACCGTTTTCCTCATGTAAAATTCTGAATATCACGACCTCTAGCTCATCCGACTCTTCCTCGCTTACGGGGGTCATCACAACAAATTCCTCTCCCTCATACTCTATGGTATCTAAATACTCAAAAGAATCTTCCTCTCCATTTTCATCTGTCAAAACTATTGTATTTTCATCCGCCATTTTGTACCCTCCTGAAATATTTTATCTTATACTGTCTAAATACGCTTGTAATATAAGCTCTGCAGCTATACAATCTACAACTCCTTTTCCCTTTTTCCGCGTATTTATGCCAATTTCCCTCATTGTTCTGTGGGCTGCCACCGAAGTAAGCCGTTCGTCCCACCTTACGATGTCAAGCTCCGGATTTCTTACTAGCAGCGCCTTTATAAAGCTTTCTGTCTTTTCTATCCTTTCTCCGGAACTTCCGTCCATATTTTTCGGATAACCTACGACCACTTTTTCAGGCTGATACTTGGCGCAGATCTCAGCTATTTCATCTACAGCTTTATTAAAGCCATTTTTTGCTTTGACAGTATCCAACCCATTAGCCGTCCATCCTAACGGATCGCTTACCGCAACTCCTATTCGACTGTCGCCATAATCCAGACCCAATATTCTCATTATCAAAATTACCTACTCTTCCAAATAGTATTTAAAAACTTCTTCTAATAACTCATCTCTGTCAAGTCTTGTTATTAAAGATCTGGCGCCGTTGTGATTTGTAATATAAGTAGGATCTCCCGACATTATATAACCTATAAGCTGACTTATAGGGTTATATCCTTTTTCTTTAAGAGACTGGTAAACAGACTCTAAAACCGTTCTCGGTTCAACAGGCTTTTCCCTGTCCACTTTAAAAAGCATGGTATTTTTATCAACCACAAGAACACCTCCTGCAAATAAAATTTTTAATATAGAGATTATAACATGTTATCTTGTCAATTGCAAAGCCCCGAGGAGAACTTCTCCTGAATGTCCGATAATTTTTACCGGCTTTATGTCTCCCGGAAAAATTCCGGTATCTTTGCCGCATTCTGTTAAAACCTTCATATAGTTTTCACAATGTCCCTCAAAAAAATTCCCGTCCGGTGTTTTTCTTTCAAACAGTACGTTTACAACTGAACCCGTCATTTTTTCAGCAAAGTCCGATCCCATTTTATCAGACAAAGCCATGAGCCGTTCACTTCTATTTTCCTTTATACTATTGGAAATCTGTCCTTCCATTGAGGCGGCCTTAGTACCTTTTCTTGGAGAGTATTTAAAAACATGTATCTTAGAAAATCCTATTTTTTCCGCAAAGTCCATCGTTTCCATAAACTCCTCTTCCGTTTCTCCAGGAAACCCTACTATGATATCAGTGGTAAAAGATATTCCCGGTATATTACTCTTAAGTATATTACATTTTTCAAAATATTCTTTTGGCGTATACCGTCTGTTCATCCGTTCAAGTACGCTTTTGCTTCCGCTCTGCAATGAAATATGATAATGGGGACAAAGCTTTTCGCAACTTTCTGCAAACTTTACAAAAGCCTCCGTTACGGTCATTGGCTCTATGGACCCGAGCCGAATGCGTTCTACGCCGTCCAGTTCAGCTATGCGGCGTAGAATATCTATAAGACCTACATTTTTCAGATCAGTTCCATATGAAGCCAGATGTATACCGGTCAAAACAAACTCTTTATATCCTGAAGCCGCAAGCCTTTTAACTTCTTCGGTTATATTTTCCGGAAGTCTGCTGCGCACAGGACCCCTGGCGTAAGGAATTATACAGTATGAACAATATCTGTTGCATCCGTCCTGGATCTTCAAAAAAGCTCTCGTATGTTCAGTATATGTTTCAAGGCCAAGCTCCTCAAATTTCCTTACGTCCATTATGTTGCCTACAAGTATCATATTAGAATCACAATTTATACTCCCGTCCAGTAGCTCGGCTATCCTCTTTCTTTCATTTGTGCCTATAACCAGATTTACTCCGTCTATTTCTGCCACCTCTTTAGGAGATACCTGAGAATAACATCCCATAGCGACTATTATACTTTGCGGATTAAGTTTCTTAGCCCGCCTTATTATCTGTCTGCATTTCCTATCTGCCAAACCTGTAACCGTACAGGTGTTTATTATATAAACGTCGGCATACTCATCGAAATCAGTGATTTCATATCCTGCGTCCCTTAATATATTTAAAACGGCCTCTGATTCATATTGATTTACTTTACAGCCCAGAGTGTATGCTGCAGCTTTTTTCATATTATTTGCCAATTATCTCCTTGACGATTATTTTTGAAAAGTATATCATAGCATTAGGTAAAAATAAAGGAGGGATACTTTATGAGAACTGCGAGTGTTTTATTACGTTCAATAGCGGATGTTAAAGAATTCGTTAATATAATGAACAAATGTGAGTATGATGTAGATCTTGTTTCAGGAAGATACATTGTCGACGCTAAATCTATAATGGGTATATTCAGTCTTGATTTAGCAAAACCGATTGCTGTAAATATACATTCTGATGATTGTAGCGAACTTTTAGAGGAAATTAAAAAGTTTTCGGTATAAATTCATTCAGAATTGATGCTTGGGGAACTATGTCGGAAGATATTTCCGAGAATTCCTCAAGTATTTTTTTGTCTATAAATTTTTCACAAATACGATGCACATCTTCGCCTGCAGACATATATTCCCTGTCAAATTATTTTTTCAGCACCGGAAGTTCATACTCTAGCGACGAATTAAAACAGAACTGAGCGTTTTTTCTATAAGGATAAATGTACTTATACTCTCCCACTCTCACTGAGTCCCACATATTCAAAGTTCCGGATATTCCGCAGTTTCTATAGCAGCTGTCTCTCACGACTCTTCTTATGAGCCTTATCTGATGAGGCTGCAAAATATATCCTCCGTCGCCTTTATAAGAGTCCTCCGGAGATATATATATTCCATACATATTTTTCTTATCCATACCAGAAAAAAGAGTATCATAATTAAGAGCGTGTATTCCTTCTATAAATATGATCCCGTTTTTGCCTAAACTTACCGCATTTTTGCCAAACTTTTTTTTACCGGAGAAAAAGCTATACTCTGACAAATGCACCTTTTCTCCGCATATCAAAGAATTTATCTGAGAATTAAATAATTCTGTATCAATAATGTCTACCGATTCAAAATCATATTTTCCAAATTCATCCGGTTCTATTTTACTTTTATCTATAAAATAATTGTCCATAGAAATTACCATAGAGTCCATGCCCTGCGCCCTTATTTTCCTCATCAGCGTGTTTGTGAAAATAGTCTTTCCAGACGAAGAGGGACCCGCTATACATATAACTTTATATACGTCTGAGTTTTCGGTAATTTCATTTATAAGTTTTTGGTACTGTTTTTCATGAAAGCTCTCCGCCTCAGCTATAAGTTTATCGGCTCTGCCACTCAAAATATATTCATTTATATGCTCAATACTTTTAACCATTTATATCTCGAAGCTCCAAACCTTTATTTTTGTCAAGCGCCCAATTCAGCGCCCACTCGTTTTCCGTAATTATTACGTTATTATCTTCCCTGTCCTTAGCTTTTATGGTTGAACTTGTAACTGACAGACTGTCCATATCCATATCTTCATTCACTATCCATCTTGCCAGTTTATGCGGCAGTATCTGCATTCTTATCTCCACTCCGTATTCTGAGGACAGACGGTGCTCAAGCACCTCAAATTGCAGTACTCCTACGGCCCCCACGATCAATGTCTCCGAGCTGTAATCTTTTTGCTTAAATACCTGTATGGTACCTTCTTCTGCCAACTGAAGTATTCCCTTTTGAAACTGCTTTCTTTTCATTGTGTCGATAGGCGATATTTTCGCGAAATGCTCCGCCGGGAAAACCGGTATTCCTTCGTATCTTATATTATTTTGTTTTTCGCTTAAAGTATCTCCAAGTTTAAAGATCCCCGGATCAAACAGTCCCACGATATCTCCCGCATAAGCGTTTTCTATAACGGTTCTTTCCTGGGCCATCATCTGTGTGGGCTGAGCCAGACGTATCTTCTTGCCTTCCCTCACATGGAATACTTCCATGCCTTTTTTAAATTCTCCCGAGCATATTCTTACAAAAGCAATTCTGTCTCTGTGAGCGGGATTCATATTCGCTTGAATTTTAAATACAAATCCAGTAAATTCGTCTGTCAAAGGATCAACTTCTCCTTTATCAGACATTCTTGCAGCGGGCGCCGGAGCCATCTCCAAAAATGACTTTAAAAAGGGCTCAACCCCAAAATTTGTCATAGCGCTTCCAAAATACATAGGCGTAAGCTCTCCTTTACGCACAAGGTCATAATCAAAATTATCCCCGGCAATATCTAAAAGCTCTATTTCCTCTGAAAGCCTTGAATGGTAATGTTCTCCTAGCAAATCTGCAAAAACTTTATCGTCAATGTCTCCTTCAACAGACTCTACTTCGACGGTGCCGTGATTTCCACCGTTAAACATAAGTATTTTCTTACTTTTTCTGTCGTAAACACCTTTAAAATCTCCGTCCGTACCTATAGGCCAATTCATGGGACATGACCTTATGCCCAATACATTTTCTATTTCTTCCATAAGCTCAAAAGGATTTTTAGCCGCTCTGTCCATTTTGTTTACAAATGTAAAAATAGGTATCCCTCTCATTTTACATACGTGAAAAAGCTTTATGGTCTGGGCCTCTACGCCCTTTGCTCCGTCTATGAGCATAACCACGCTGTCCGCCGCCACCAAAGTTCTGTAAGTATCTTCGGAAAAATCCTGGTGTCCGGGAGTGTCAAGTATATTTATAAAATTACCATTATATTCAAACTGCAAAACGCTGGAGGTAACCGATATGCCTCTCTGCTTTTCTATATCCATCCAGTCAGATACGGCATGTTTTCCGGCCTTTCTTGCCTTTACCGAACCTGCTTCCCTTAATTCCCCTCCATAAAGCAGGAGTTTCTCAGTCATGGTAGTTTTTCCCGCGTCAGGATGTGAAATTATGGCAAAGGTTTTTCTTCTCAATATCTCCTGTTCCAAAGACGCCATACTATTCCTCCAATCCGCTTTTTATGACCGATATTATTCCATCGGCGTCAGTATCGGTCTGAATTCCGGTAAGCATATTTTTCAGACTGAATCTTCCCGTATTTTTCTCATTTTCTCCTATAACTATTACATAGGGTATACCTGTTTTATCAGCATAGCTCATTTTCTTTCCTATTTTACCGTCATTTAAATATATCTCCGTGGCTATTTGGGCATTTCTCATTTTAGTCGCTATGCCCATGGCATAATCCATGCTGTCGTTCATGGGGATTATGAGCAGCTTGGTAGGTGTAGCCGGGCCGTCAGTATTGATTATATTACCTGTGGTAAGCTGATAGAACAATCTTGAAAGTCCTATTGAAATCCCAACTCCGGGAAGTTTCTTATCAGTATAATTCTGAGCCAGATTGTCATATCTTCCGCCGGAACATACACTGCCTATAGAAGGATAATCATTTAATATGGTCTCATATACCGTTCCGGTATAATAATCAAGCCCCCTTGCTATCTTTAAATCTACAACATAATTTTCTTTTGGCACCTCAAAGCTCCCTATATAATTAATTACTTCTTTAAGTTCAAAAATCCCCTCTTCAAGAGTCGGGTTCCGCAATCCGCTTTTCTCTATATTATCAATAATTTCAGTATTGCTGCCTTTGAATGTTATTATGTCTAATAAAATGTTTATTGCTTCACGATCCACTCCTATTTCTTCTAGACACTCCTTTATGGCTTCCTGACCTATTTTGTCGATCTTATCCACAATACGCATTACTTCTACTTTGTTACAGATATTGAGGCACTCAAAAATTCCGTTTAATATTTTTCTGTTATTTATATGTATGGTAAAACTTTCAAATCCCAGAGCCTTAAACGTCTTATAAATAATACTTGGTATTTCGGCGTCATTTATTATGCTCAGAGCTTCATTTCCTATTATATCTATATCACACTGGTAAAATTCTCTAAACCGTCCTTTTTGCGGCCGTTCTCCTCTGTATACCTTTCCTATATGATATCTCCTGAAAGGAAACGTAAGCTCTCCATGGTGTTGGGCTACGAATCTGGCAAGGGGAACCGTCAGATCAAATCTGAGGGCCAATTCATTATCCCCTTTATAAAATCTGTAGACCTGCTTTTCCGTATCTCCCCCGCTTTTGGCCAACAATACCTCAGCCTTTTCCATTACCGGAGTATCAAGCGGTATAAAGCCGAACAGCTCATAGGTATTTTTAATAGTATCCATCATTTTATTAAAAAGTATCTGTTCCTTCGGAAGTAATTCTATCATTCCCTGGGGAACAGACGGCGTAATATATCCTTTATCTTTGCTCATTTTAAACAAATACCTCCGCAAAATCTTCTAAGTTTGTATATTTTATCACAAAAGACTCTCAATCGCAATTAACGGAATATATTTGCTTTTCTCTATTAACAACTTGTTAAAAAATTCAGAATGACATGGTACTTATGGATGTCATTTAAGCGGATTTACTTAAAATACCTGTTTTTTCATATCTGCCACGGTTGTTTCTCCATTATCACAATAAAAAACGGGCGGATATATCCGCCCGTAATTATTGATGTACTATTTTTATCCCACGGCTCTTCTCGGCTCTACAAAGAGCTTTATAGCCGTACGGTCTTCTCCCTCTATCAGGATATCGGTAAAAGCCGGTATACATATAAGCTCAATTCCTGAGGGCGCGAGAAAACCCCTTGAGATTGCTATAGCCTTAACCGCCTGATTGAGAGCTCCTGCCCCTATCGCCTGAATCTCCGCAGCACCAACTTCTCTTACAACTCCGGCCAAAGCACCTGCCACAGAATTGGGATTAGATTTTGCTGAAACCTTTAAAACATCCATAAATATACCTCCTAATAAAATTGTTATGAGAATATATTTTTTTATTTCCAAAAAAATCCCTTTATTTCCCAAAATTTATTCCTACGATTTTTATTCTTTGTATATCTGTACATTTTCCAGTCGTTTCGTCAATTTCCAATCCAACTCCGCAAAATTGCGTGCTGCCCCTCGCACTCTCAAACCTTTCAGGTATATGAGTAGTGAATTTTTTTAAAACAGCCTCTCTGTCCATGCCTATTACGCCTTCGTAAGGTCCGGTCATACCCGCGTCGCTCAAAAATCCGGTCCCTCTTTCCAGTATTCTCTCGTCCGCCGTCTGTACATGGGTATGGGTCCCCACTACAGCCGAAACTCTGCCATCAAGATACCAGGCCAGAGCACATTTTTCCGAAGTAGCCTCGGCGTGTATATCTACTAAAACCGCTTTCGTTCTTTTCTTAATTTCAATAAGCTCCCTGTCGCATGCCTCAAAGGGACAATTGTTGGGATCCATATAAACAAGTCCTAAAACATTTATTACCCCGAGAGTTTTTCCCCCTTTTTCTATTACCGCGCTTCCTCTGCCCGGAGTATTTTCAGGATAATTGGCAGGCCTTATTATACATTTTTCATCCTCTATAAAATTCAGTATTTCTTTTCTGCTCCACGTGTGGTTGCCTAATGTTACCATGTCGGCTCCCGCCTCACAAAGTTCTTTCAGCAAAGGATATGTTATACCAAGTCCTCCTGCCGCGTTTTCGCCGTTTACCACGATAAAATCATAATTTTTGTTTTCTGATCTAAGATCTCCTACCACCTTTTTAAATGTCCTGACGCCTGCGCTTGAGCACACGTCACCTACAAATAAAACTTTAATCATATATTCCACTCCGTTTTATTTACTTTTGATAAAAAAATGGCGTACCCAAGGTACGCCACATACAAATCTTATTTTGCAAAATCAATAGTTCTCGTTTCTCTTATTACTGTAACCTTTATCTGGCCCGGATAATCAAGTTCAGCTTCTATCTGCTTACATATCTCTCTTGATTTAAGGGCCATTTCATCGTCGCTTATCTCTTCCGGCTTAACCATAACTCTTACTTCTCTTCCCGCCTGAATTGCAAAACATTTCTCAATTCCACTAAAAGAATTAACGATATGTTCAAGTTTCTCAAGTCTCTTGATGTAGGATTCAAGCGTTTCTCTTCTGGCTCCAGGTCTTGCAGCTGAAATTGTATCAGCAGCCTGTACCAATACGGCAATAACCGTCTCAGGTTCTACATCTCCATGATGAGCCTCTACAGCGTTTATAACCGTACTCGACTCTTTATACTTTCTGCATATGTCCGCTCCGATCATTATATGAGATCCTTCAACCTCGTGGTCTATAGATTTACCTATATCATGAAGCAGACCAGCTCTCTTAGCCATGGTAATATCTTCTCCCAATTCAGCAGCCATTACACCTGCCAAATGAGCAACCTCTATCGAATGAGTCAATACGTTCTGTCCATAACTGGTCCTGTATTTCAAACGACCGAGAAGCTTTATGATTTCAGGATTAAGTCCGTGAACACCGGTTTCAAAAGAAGCGTTTTCGCCTTCCTGCCTTATAGTGTTCTCAACTTCCTTTCTCGCCTTTTCAACCATTTCCTCAATTCTGGCCGGATGTATTCTTCCGTCTACCACCAGTTTTTCCAAAGCGATTCTGGCGATTTCACGCCTTATAGGGTCGAATCCCGAAATAATGACCGCCTCAGGTGTATCGTCAATGATGAGATCTATTCCTGTCAAAGTTTCAAGCGTTCTTATATTTCTTCCTTCTCTTCCTATAATTCTTCCTTTCATCTCTTCGTTAGGAAGAACAACTACAGATACCGTAGTCTCCGAAGCATGATCAGCCGCACATTTCTGGATAGCTGTAGAAATAATTTCCTTTGCTTTCCTGTCCGCTTCTTCCTTAGTGCGCATTTCATACTCTTTCAGCATGACTGCTGTATCATGTCTTATATCGTTCTCGAAAATATTGAGTAAATACTGCCTTGCATCTTCGCTTGTCAGGCCTGCTATCTTTTCAAGTTCGGCTATCTGCTGCTTCTTGATCTCTTCGCATTCTTCCTGTTTATCAGAAAGCTCCTTAAGACGCTCGTTCATTGTATCTTCTTTTTTCTCCATATTTTCGATCTTCCTATCGAGGACATCTTCTTTCTGAAGAATTTTTCTTTCCATTCTCTGCAGTTCGTTTCGTCTGTCTCTTATTTCTCTGTCAAGCTCAATCCTGCTTTTGTGTATTTCTTCTTTCGCGGTAAGTAATGCTTCTCTTTTCTTTCCTTCACCAAGCTTTACCGCTTCAGAAATAATCCTTACTTTTTCTTCCTCAGCGCTTCCTATCTCGGCTTCAGCAATCTTTTTTCTATGTTCAATACCTTTTTGGAACATGATCTTGGAAACAATCAATCCACATATAACAGCACCGACAGCAATACCAAATACTGCGCCCATTATCAGTGACAATAAATCGATACTACACACCTCCCATAATTAAATTTTCAAACTCCGTTTTTCTTTTACATATTTCAAATATCACATTCAATTTTCATTTAGTTATAATATACAATCTGTTGTACATATTCAAAACCAAACTACAATTTGTAGCAATATAAAAAGACTTGTACGCATACTATTTTATACCTTATACCCAATCATGTCAAGTGCCGATGATTCTTCAAGCAAATTTATACGAAGCATATTACTTTTATGTTTTAATTCCCGCAAACTGATTTTGGTATAGCATATAGTAACATCCCTTTTTAGCAAGCAGTTCTTCATGATTTCCCATCTCCGCCACCTCTCCGTTATCGATCACGACTATCAGGTCAGCGTCTCTTATAGTAGAAAGCCTATGCGCTATAATAAGACTGGTTCTGTTTTTCATAAGAGATATCATAGCCTCCTGGATCTGCATTTCCGTTCTTGTATCCACACTTGAAGTAGCTTCATCCAAAATAAGGATTTTGGGATCTGCTAAAACAGCTCTGGCAATAGAAATAAGCTGTCTCTGCCCCTGGCTCAGCTTGCCCCCGTTGCCGTCCAATACCGTATCATATCCATTTTTCATACGCTCTATAAATATATTAGCATTAGAAATTTCCGCTGCTCTTACAGCCTCGTCGTTGCTGGCGTCCTGTCTTCCGTACTTTATATTTTCCATTATAGTATCTGAAAAAAGCACGGTATCCTGTAAAACTACAGCGATCGCCTGTCTGAGGCTATTTTTACTTATGTCTTTTATATCTGCGCCGTCTATAGTAATGCTTCCCTCGTCCGCATCGTAAAAGCGCGTAAGCAAATTTACCAAAGTAGTCTTCCCTGATCCCGTGGCCCCTACTATAGCTATTTTTTGTCCGTGCTTTACTGATAGATTGAAATTTTTAAGAACCTGTTCTCCCTTTACATAAGAGAAAAATATATTTTTAAATTCAATATCTCCTTTTACATTCTCCAGAGCTATTTTTCCTTCGTCTATTTCGTCGGGGTGGTCAAGCACCGCAAAAACTCTTTCCGCGCCCGCAAGCGCCGTCATTATTTGAGTATACTGATTGGCAAGTTCATTTATAGGTCTTGTAAATTGCTTGGAGTAATTTAAAAATGCCTGTATCACTCCTACTGTTATCGCCCCTCTCCAGGCTAGCAGTCCTCCCGCTGCGGCAATAAGGATAAACCCCATGTTGCCTATAAAATTCATAATGGGTCCCATAATGCTTCCCATTACCCTCGCTTTCACTCCATATGTCCTTAATTCGTCGCTCTTTTTAGAAAAATCCCAAACCGCGTCTTTTTCTTTACCATACGATACTACCGTTTTAAAGCCCGTTATCTGTTCTTCAGCCTGACCGTTGATTTCTCCAAGGAGTATCTGCTGCCGCAAAAAATATTTTCTCATATGTTTTGCCATAAAGGAGGTTAAAAACAAAGTGAGTGGAAGCGTAATAAAACTTACTAAAGTCAGCAGAGGACTATAGTAAATCATAATGACTATAGTTCCTAAAATAGTGAGCGCTCCTGAAAACAGCGACATAACAGATTGAGATATGGTATTGGACACATTTTCTACGTCATTTGTCATTCTGCTCATTATATCTCCGTGGCTGTGCCTGTCTATATAGCTTATTGGCAGCCGTTCGATTTTTCCAAACAGATCCCGCCTCATTGTTTTTACGGTGTACTGCGAAAGCTTAGCCGAGCAAATTCCCTGCAAATAGGTAAAAACCGAAGAAAATATATAAATCATACCGAGACAAAAAAGCATTAAAATGAACTTTTTAAAATCTATACTGAGATCCCCTTCTTTCAGAGTTATAGTATCTATAGCCACTCCCTGCAGCGCCGGGGCAAGCAATGAAAGCAGAGTTGTAAAAAGCATTATGATAAGTAAGGATAAAAACAAATACTTACTTTTTCCTATATATTTTAAAAGTCGCTTTAATGTACCCGAGGCGTTTTTTGGCTTTTCCTTATTCATCGGCCCCATAGGTCCTCCGCCTCTTCCTGGTCCCATTCCAGGACGCACCACAGGCCTTTCATTTTTATCAGGCATTTTCTTCACCTCCGTTTTTCATCTGGGATTCATATATATCTTTATAAACTCCGCTTTTTTCAAGCAGCTCCGCGTGAGTTCCTTCCGCGCATATTTTTCCATCGTCAAGCAAGATTATCCTGTCAGCTCTTCTCACGCAGGCTACTCTCTGAGCTATCATTATAACGGTGGTATCTGTTAGCTGTTCTCTGAGAGCCTCTTGCAGCTTAGCTTCCGTATTGGTATCTAATGCGGATGTACTGTCGTCAAAGATCAGTATATCCGGTTTTTTCAAAATACCTCTCGCTATAGCCAAACGCTGCTTCTGGCCGCCCGAAAGCGATGCTCCTTTTTCTCCTATTACCGTGTCGTATCCATTTTGAAAGGACATTATAAAATCATGGGCCTGGGCTGTAACGGCAGCCTCTTTTACATCTGCGTCCCCGGCGTTTTTATTTCCCCATTTAATGTTTTCTTTGATCGTTCCCGAAAAGAATTCGCTCTTTTGGAGAATAAATCCTATTTTACTTCGCAGGTTTTCAATTTTATATTCCTTTATGTTGACGCCGTCTAACAATATTTCTCCTTCAGTCACATCATAAAAGCGCGGGATCAGACTTACAAGAGTTGTTTTTCCCTGTCCGGTAGCCCCCAATATCGCCACTGTTTCTCCCTTTTTAATATTTAAGTCAATATTTTTTAAAACAGGGCGGCCGGAAGAATCCGGATAACTGAAAGTCACATTTTTAAATTCTATATTCCCTCCGCCTTTTGATTCCTCATATTTTCCATCCTTTATTACAGGCTCTGTTTCCAGAACCTCGTTGATCCTTTTAGCAGACGCCATAGCTCTTGTTATAGACTGAAACATCATTGAAAGCATCATAACCGACATAAGGATCTGCGTAACATATGTAATCGCCGCCATTACATCGCCTACCTGCATATTTTTTGCCTCAACCTGCAATCCACCTATATAAATTATAGCTATTACAGCCGCATTCATTATTAGCATAAGAACAGGATTCAATGTCGCCGTTATCTTCTGTACTTTGAGAGTCTCCCCTGTAAGTTCGGAATTTGCTCTATCAAAACGGCCTATTTCATGATCCTCCCGGGTATATGCTTTCACAACTCTGGCTCCGGCTATATTTTCCTGCACCACCGCATTTACTTTATCTAACTTTTTTTGTACCTTTTCATACAGAGGCCCTGCTTTCTTAATAAGCAAAACTACAGTTAGGATCTGAAACGGAAGGGTGATCACAAGAACTGTTCCGAAACTGTTTCCAAGGCTTAATATCATTATGATGCCTCCGATAAACTGCATGGGCACTCTTATAAGCATTACTATCATGGTAGCCACAAAATCCTGTACAGCGGTAACATCATTTGTAAGTCTGGTTATAAGAGAACCTGTAGTAAATTTATCCGATTGTTCTATGGAAAGAGACATAACCTTTTTAAAGCAGTCTTTTCTCAGATCATTTCCAAAGCTTTGGGAAGCTACCGAACCAAAGGCGTTTGATCCTACTCCAAAAAGGCCTCCGACGGCTATAAGCGCAAGCATTATAAGCCCTGTACGCAGTATAAGTTCAAAGTCGTTCCCCAAAACGCCTTCATTTACTATTTTAGACATATACACAGGCTGAAGCAAATCCATATATACTTCCCCCACCATAAAAATCGGAGCAAGTAAAACAAAAATCCAATATGGTTTTAAATATCTAATTAATTTCCTCATAAATGTTCTCTCTCATCTTCATCAAATAAAATTTAATCTTTTCCTCATCTTCTGTTGAAAAACCTTTAAGCAATATTTTTTCCGTCTTATCGAATTTCTCTCTTATTTTGTCGTCAAGCTCCTTTCCCAATTCTGTGAGATAGACCCTGACCTGTCTGGCGTCCTCGCAATCGGTTTTTCTTACAACAAGTCCGTCAGCCTCCATTTTTTGCAGTGCCACGCTTATCGTTGAAGCTTTAAAGTGAGTTTTTTTGACAAGCTCATACTGACTTTTTCCGTCTTCTCTTGCCAAATGCATGATTATCTGATGATACCCTCTTTTTACACCTATCCGTTCAAGCTCTTCATTGATCCTGTCAAAAAAAAGTTTTGATACCTCATTGACATATATAGACATCGGCAAATCTGCAGGAATACTTCCTTTTATAGGTTCGCGCCGAGTTTTTCTTAAATGTCCCCCGCGCCTTTCTCTATGAGCTTCACAGTATTTTACACCATAAGCTCCTCCGCACCGATCCATGACATTTTCACCCTCCTTTTAAAACCAGATATTATTTATTTAGTTTTCTAACTAATTTTATTTATTTGAAACGCATTTGTCAATCTCCATAATTAAAACTTATACAGCATATCCAATATAAAATACCTTTATAAAAAGCTGTGCCCGAACCGCCGTTTTCCGGCTCTGCCCGAGCACATTTTTCAAATGACCTTTACCACTTTTGAAGTATCGCAGTCTATATATGTAAGCCAGTAACCCTGTTCGCCCGTGGCGCTTTTAGAAGATACCGCTTCCCATCTGGAATTTGAGTAGTAGTTTCCGGGATCGCTCTTGCACGACGCGGGTATTCCAAGTATCAAAAACTCTCTCTTAAGGCTTTTATCCTTATATAACCCTATCAGAACATGACCGAATAATTCGCAGGATAAGTATCCGTCTTTATTTAATTCAAAAGGTATCTTTATATCTATTTGAGTAAATATACTGTTTACAACATGCATATCCGTTCCTCTCCACCACTTGTACGCACTATTGGTAGTGTTGAACGGGTCGAAGGTCACAAAATTTTTATGTAAAAGTTCTTCTCTTTTTGCGCTGTCGTAAAAATATGTATTTTCATCGGCAGTTTTTGAACTCATCTGGCTATGGTTCTCCGCTTTTTCCGTATCAGCGCTCAAAACGCCGTCGCTTTGCGGTTTACTTTTATAGTCGTTATATTCATCCAAATTTTTTACACTGTTTTTTTCTTTTTTCTCTATCTCATTAAAGGCTGTATTTTTTCTTTCGTTTTTCTTTAAAAGCTCCCTCCATTCTTCAGGCTTTACCTTAAAAGAAACAAGCGGAAAGCTTCTTTTTTCTCCGTCTTTTAAATCACAGCATAAAGCTACCCCGCATATATCGTATCCGTTGTATGGAAAATCGTTGTCCGTACGCACTGTTCCGCAGCCATTGATCTTAATGAACATCGGCGGTTCATGTTCCCCAAACTTATTTTTAAAAAATATACATATCTCACAGCAGTTTTTCATTGATTCGGGTATACCTCCAACCTCCGACATAACCCTTATTTTATCGGCCGTAAGTATTATCTTTACTACCCCTTTCATATCGTTAAGTCCTGGTATCAGAACCGAATCGTTTTTCTCAAGTATAAAAAAAAGCCTTTCAAATCTATTCATCGCTCATAACCTCCAAATATGCCTATGAATAAATTTATGCCGGCTCTTTTTCTTCTATGACAAAACACTTGCCGCAAAACCCGGTTTACGTTGCTCCAAGCTTAAGATTGGGTACAGCGTTTAAAGTAAGCTCGGAAAAATTCCCCTTAATATACTCATAATATCCCGCCGACGCTATCATAGCAGCATTGTCTGTGCATAAAATCAGTTGGGGACAATAAAACTCTATGCCTCTTTTATCACATGTATCCTTAAAAGTGTTTCTTAAACAGCTGTTGGCCGCAACTCCGCCTGCCAGGCATACCTTTTCCATATTCTCGTCGCTGCAGGCAAGAATGGTATGAGATACAAGCATATCGATCACCGCTTGCTGAAATGAAGCGCAGACATCCGGTATATTTACGTTTTCTTCTTTCTGTACCTGATTATGTATGTAGTTGATCACCGCAGTCTTTATTCCGCTAAAGCTAAAATCGTAGCTGCCAGGAAATTTAGTCTGAGGGAATTTAATCGCAAAAGGGTCTCCCCTTCTTGCTTCCTTGTCGATTGCGGGCCCTCCCGGATAACCCAGTCCCAATGCTCTCGCTACTTTATCAAAGGCTTCTCCCGCCGCATCATCCCTGGTCCTTCCCAGAATCTCATATCTGCCGTAATCGCTCACCTTAACTATATGACTGTGTCCGCCCGACGCCACAAGACATATAAAAGGAGGCTCAAGATCTGGATTTGATATAAGATTTGCGCTTATATGACCTTCTATATGATGTACGCCTATAAGAGGCTTTTGAGCCGCGTACGCTATCCCCTTTGCGGCTGAAAGCCCAACCAGAAGAGCTCCTACCAGTCCCGGCCCGTATGTTACTGCGACAGCGTCAATATCCTTTAAAGATACTCCCGCTGTCTTCAAGGCATCTTTTATGACGTAGTTGATAATTTCCACGTGCTTTCTGGATGCGATTTCGGGGACCACGCCGCCGTATTCTTTATGTATATCTATCTGAGAAGAAATTATATTTGACAACACCTTTCTTCCGTTTACTACCACCGACGCGCTAGTCTCGTCGCAGCTTGATTCAATCCCCAAAATCATAACATCCTTTAGCATTTTCCACGATACCTTTCAGCAAAATCATATCCGCATTTAAATATTAACTGTTTTCCCTCCCTTAGATCAGTACGGGGAAATATATCTTTGAGTTCTGTCTATTTTGCAAATAATCCCCACATTACAGAGAATACGCCTATTGCCAACATATAATAGACAAAAATTTTCATACCTTTTTTTCTTATATAATCAAGCATAAATTTACAAGCCAAAAAGCCCGATATTCCTGCCACTACCATGCCTACAAGAGTAGGTAAGAGCACGGATGACTCCATCGCCGCTTCGCCCGTTATGATATCCTTCAGATCAAAAATACAAGATCCCAATATAATAGGAATAGACATTAAAAAAGAAAATCTTGTAGCTCCGTCTCTGTTAAGACCCGCAATAAGTCCTCCGGAAATTGTGCTGCCCGATCTGGATATGCCCGGAAGAACTCCCACTCCCTGAGCAAGACCCGCGTAAACCGCGTCCTTGACCGTCATATTTTCCATCGATCGGCGTTTTCCCCGTCCCGGAGCCCGAGACATTGCGTCAGAAACCGCCAATATAACTCCCGTGGCCAGGAAAAAAACGCCGACAAGCCACAGATTTTCAGATATCGAGGCTACTTTGTCATTAAAAAGGACTCCTATTATAGCAGCCGGGACCGTAGCGATTATTATATATAAAGTAAGCTTCTGAAACGGATGTTTTATAAGTTCCCATATATCTTTCCACAGTACGATTATAACCGCAATTAATGTGGCTACATGCAGAGCCACATCAAAAGACATGCCGAATTTATCGAAATCCACGTTTAATATATGCTTAAACAGCGCCAGATGTCCCGAACTGCTTACGGGAAGAAATTCCGTTATTCCTTGTATAAGTCCAAAAATGACCGCCTCAATTATGCTCATATGTATAAGCCCCCTTCGGAGTATTATTATTCATTATACCACAATAAAATTCCTGTTTAAAACCCGAAAGCGCTGTTTCTAACACTTCATCCATATTTTTTACCGGGACAAATTTTATATCTTTCCTGATATTTTCCGGTATATCTTCAAGGTCTTTAATATTATCAAAGGGTATAATTATAGTTTTTACTCCTGTACGATAGGCGGCCAGGGCTTTTTCTTTCAGTCCTCCTATTGGAAGTACTCTTCCCCTCAAAGTTATTTCTCCTGTCATAGCCACGTTTTTTTTGCACGGTATCTGAGTCAGGGCGGAAACCATAGCGGTTGCAAGGGTTATTCCGGCTGACGGACCGTCTTTTGGGGTAGCTCCCTCTGGAATATGGATGTGTATATCATATTTACTGTAAAAATCCTTATCCAGTCTGAGCGCTTCCATTCGTGAACGTATAAAGCTCATAGCGGCCATTGCGGACTCTTTCATAACATCTCCCAAATGTCCGGTAAGCTCAAGTTTTCCTGTACCGGGCATTACATTGACCTCTATATTAAGCGTAACCCCGCCTATAGACGTCCACGCAAGTCCTGTGCTCACTCCTATTTCGTCTTTTTCCATGGCTTTATCAGGAAGCCTTTTTCTTGTTCCAAGCAGTTTTTCTATGCCAGATAACTTAACCGTATAATTTTTTCTTTTGCCTTCAGCAAAAAGTCTGGCTATTTTCCTGCATATTTTGGCTATTTCTCTTTCAAGGCCTCTTACTCCCGCCTCAGCGGTATAACATCTTATAATTTCCGTAACTGCCGCTTCCTCGATTTTTACATTTTTACTATTCAGCCCATGGGCTTTTAACTGCTTGGGGAATAAATGCCTGATTGCTATTTGAAGCTTTTCTTCTTCAGTATAACTGGGTACTTCTATAATTTCCATTCTATCCTTTAAAGGACCCGGTATGCCCTCCGGATTATTCGCCGTGCAGATAAACAATACCTCTGACAGATCAAACGGAAACTCAAGATAATGGTCCCTGAAGGAAAAATTCTGTTCGGTGTCCAGAACTTCCAACATAGCAGAAGAAGGGTCCCCTCTAAAGTCACTGCTCATTTTATCTATTTCATCTAAAAGTATTAAAGGATTCATAGTTCCCGCCTGTTTTATCGAACTTATTATACGTCCCGGCATGGCCCCTACATAGGTTTTCCTGTGTCCTCTTATTTCCGACTCGTCTTTGACTCCTCCCAAAGACATTCTTACATATTTTTTATTCAGGGCTCTGGCAATGGAACGGGCTATAGAAGTCTTTCCCACTCCCGGAGGACCCACAAGGCA
>CASDQQ010000061.1 GCA_949282945.1 uncultured Eubacteriales bacterium | reverse complement strand
CCGTTTCCACGCTTGTTATGCTCGTGAGCATTGGAAGTCTAGGATCTTTGATGCTGTTTGCGATTATATCGCTCAGCGCCTTTTTTATTTCCTCGTTTATCCTGTTTATCCTCTCCACTTTTTACCTCTCAATAATCAAAGCTTTAAATTTTAAATTCTATATTCAGGAGGGTTTTACCTCCTCCATGATATAGGCTTCCACAATATCCCCTTCTTTAATATCATTAAATTTTTCAATCGCCATACCGCATTCAAAATTTGTCAAAACTTCTTTTACATCGTCTTTAAAACGTTTTAAAGACGCAAGCTTTCCTTCGTAAACAACTATACTGTCACGTATAACTCTTACATCAGAATTTCTCGTGATTTTGCCGTCAGTCACATAACATCCGGCAATAGATCCTACTCCAGATACCTTATATATCTGCCTTATTTCCGCATGTCCCTGTATTACCTCTCTGAATGTTGGCGCCAACATTCCTTTCATGGCTGCTGATACGTCCTCTATAGCGCTGTATATTACAGTATACAGCCTCATATCCACTCCCGCGGCTTCTGCAGCAGACTGAACATTTGCACCCGGCCTTACATTAAACCCTATTATCATGGCGTTGGAAACCTGAGCCAAAGATATATCCGATTCGTTTATAGCGCCTACGGCACCGTGTATTATCTTTACTCTTACATCTTCGTTGCTCAGTTTTTCAAGGGACTGCTTAACAGCTTCCACTGATCCCTGCACATCAGCTTTTACTATAATATTTATTTCCTTTATATTACCCTCTTGGATCTGATTAAACAAATCGTCAAGGGATACCATCGTCTTGGCTTTATTCTGTTCTTCTTTTATTTTATTCTTTCTCTTTTCAGCAAGCTGTTTTGCAAGTTTCTCATCTGTTATGCCATAGAACACTTCTCCGGCCTGAGGAACTTCGGGAAGTCCTAATATCTCTGCCGGAATAGACGGCCCCGCTTCTTTTATAGCGTTTCCTTTGTCGTCTATCATAGCTCTTATTCTTCCCACAGTAGTACCGGTAACTACGGAATCTCCCAATCTCAGAGTTCCTCTCTGGACCAATACCGTGGCTACAGGTCCTCTTGACTTATCAAGCTTTGCCTCTATTACCGTACCTTTAGGCTGTTTATTGGGATTTGCCTTAAGTTCCATAACATCGGCAGTAAGAAGTATCATTTCAAGGAGAGTATCTATATTTTCATGCTTCTTGGCAGAAACAGGCACAAATATAGTATCTCCTCCCCATTCTTCGGAAACTATGCCATATTCGGTAAGCTCCTGCATTACCTTTTCTACATTAGCTCCCGGTTTATCGATTTTATTTACCGCAACTATTATAGAAACGTTCGCAGCCTTGGCATGATTTATAGATTCTATCGTCTGAGGCATTACTCCGTCATCCGCGGCCACGACCAGTATAGCTATATCGGTAGTCTGAGCACCTCTTGCCCTCATTGCGGTAAAAGCTTCGTGTCCCGGCGTATCAAGGAAAGTAATATCTCTGTCCTTAATATTTACCGTGTAAGCTCCTATATGCTGAGTTATTCCTCCGGCCTCTCCCGTAACTACATGGGAACTCCTTATAGCGTCAAGAAGCGAGGTTTTACCATGATCTACGTGACCCATAACTACAACTACAGGAGGTCTTGTTACCGCCCCTTCATCGTTTTCGTCATCTGAATCGTCGAATAGTATATCCTCTTCTGTAACAACGACCTCTTGGGTAGCTTTGATTCCAAATTCATCCGAAATTATTTCCGCTGTGGCGAAATCTATTACCTGATTTACATTAGCCACAATACCCATGGTGAGCATTTTCTTCACAACTTCAGTGGATGTTTTCTTTAAAGCCTCAGCAAGCTCTTTGACCGTCATGCTTTCAGGCAGCGTAACATTGGTAAGTACAGCAATGACCGGCTGCTGGACCTGCCTTGGCGCTTCCTGCTTTTTTTGTTTGCGGGTTCTGTTGTTCTTTTTAAATTTTTCCTCAGAAATTCCTTCAAGCACAAAGTCGTCTGAGAAAACTTCGTGAACGCCCTTCTTTTCACCTACAAACGGCATATCAAGCTTATTATTTCTCTTTCCTTTGCTTCCTCCCATATTTTTGGGAGCATTTTCTTTCTTGCTTTCTCTCTTTATAAACTTTTCCTGTTCTCTTGCCTGAGCCTCTTTCTTTGCCTCATCTATCTTAGCGTTTATTTCCGCTTTCTGCATTATAGGAGCCTCAGACTTATCTTCTTTGCGCTGATGTTGTTTTCTCTGATATACAGGCCTGTCGTCGTCATCGTCATCCTTACCAGGAATATAACCTCCCATAGCTCCCTTTGGTTGGTATCCGCCCGAAGGTCTCGGCCCTTTGTTCTGGTATCCGCCACTTCCGTTTTTATCGTATTTATCCTGTCTGCTCTGATATCCTTCACGAGAATTTTTCTGATAGCCGTTTCCAGAAGGCTCCTTTTGATAGCTGCCTCTATTTTGATAACCTCTGCGGTCATCTCTGTTTCTAAAATTCTGCTGTTCCGTTTCGCCCTGTTTTATATTCTTCTTCTCTTTCTGCACATTATCTCTGGGGCGCTGCTGTTTTGCATCGACAGGAACATAAGTATTTTTTATATCTTTTATTTCTGACTCTTCTGCCCTGCTCTCATTAATATCCTCATCTTCGATAAGGTCCAATATTTCATCCTCAGCCTTTTCTTTAGCCTCCGAAGCAGTGTCCGGCATTTTGATCTCAGCAGTATCTTCTATTTTCACTTCTTCTTTTTTCTCCTCGACAGTGGCTTTGCTTGGTTCTTGCGTGATCTGTTCTTTTGTTTCCTGAACATCATCAGATATATTTGTCTCGGCCTTTACCGTTTCCTCTTTTATTACAGTCTTTGCTTTCTCGGTAGTATCCGCCGCGTCTGACTCCGTATTTTCTTCCTTTACTGCGGTAGACTTTTTGACTTCTTTTACGTCGGTGTCATCTTTTTTGGCAGACGCCCCGCGCTTTTTGCCTCCGGTTACCACAGTAACTTCATCATCTCTAACAACATAGCCTGCTCTCAATCCGGAACCTGAGGTAGCTCTTTTGGGTGTACTATTAGAAGAGGAAGTGCTGTTATAACTGGTATCTTCTTCCTCACGGTTTATAAAACGCCTTTTGATTATAGTATTTGTCTGGGTCCCACCAACCGCCTTAGTTCTGGAAACAGGAGTCTTCGCAGGCTCTGCACCGGATGATTCGTCAGAAGTATGCGTACCGCCTGCTTCTATAGGAGGCATTCCCAAATGCTGCCTTAGCTTGTTGTATTCTTCAGGCTCAAGATAACTCATCGGTCCTTTGGGATGAATATCTATTTCGTTTAATTTTTCAATTATTCTCTTGCTATTGGTATTCAGGACCTTAGCCAATTCATGTATTCTCACCTTTTCCAAACGTTACACCTCCGTGTCGGATATGTCCAACAAATTTAGTATTTTATTAACAAATCCCTCTTCTGTTATAACAATAACAGTTCTCATATCTTTTCCTGTATACTTTCCCAACTCTTCTTTTTCTCCCCAAAAAATATATTTTACATTTCTGTACTCACACATATTCCTAAATTTCTTTTTTGTATTATCGGAAGCCTCTGCCGAAACAATACAAAGTCTGGCTTTTTTAGATTTTATAGCTCTTTCACACATATCTTCCCCGGAAACAAGCCTTCTTCCTCTCGCGGCCAGTCCGATCATTCCCAAAATCCTTCCCCTGTTATCCACTCAGTTTCTTCAGCTCCTCTTCAAGCATATCATATACCTCATCCTCAACCGCCATTTCAAATTCCTTTTCAAGTCTCCGGTTTTTTCTGGCAGACTTAAGACATTCAGGATCGGGACATATATACGCTCCTCTGCCGGATATCTTTCCTACTGGATCTATACATACTTTATCCGAAGCCTTACCTTCGTCCAGAAGTTTCTGTGAAACCCTGACTATTCTTATAAGCTCTTTTTTTGGTTTGCTCTCCCTGCAGCCTATACAGGTTCTCATCGGTACTTTTTTATGGATCATTCTTCCTTTTCACCGCCGTTTTCTTCGTCTGGAACATAATCGTTAAAAAGCTGCGCCACGATTTCCTGCGCGGAGGCCGACAGCGGCTCATCCTGCGTATAGGCGGAAAAATCGATTCCAGAGTTGTAATCAAGATTGAGCAGATCGGATTCAAGCATACTTCTTATCTGAGATTCGCTCTTTATATCTATCTTCCACCCTGTAAGCCTGGCGGCAAGCCTTACGTTCTGTCCTTCTTTACCTATGGCAAGGGACAACTGATTATCCGGAACGACTACTTTGGCGCTCTTTTCGCTTTCGTTTACTTCAACCCTCAAAACCGTAGAAGGACTGAGGCTGTTGGCTATATATTCGTCAGAATGTACGCTCCACTCGATTATATCTATTTTCTCATCTCTCAGCTCATTTACAATATTCTGAACTCGCTGACCCTTCTGTCCTACACACGCTCCCACCGGATCCACTTTCTCATCCACAGAATATACGGCGATCTTAGTCCTGAATCCCGCTTCTCTGGATATACTTTTTATTTCAACAAAGCCTTGCCTTATCTCAGCCACTTCCAACTCAAAAAGTCTTTTAACAAGTCCTGGATGAGTTCTGGAAACAAATATTTTAGGATCTTTGTTAGTCTTTTTTACCTCGAGAACATACGTTTTTATTCTGTCTCCCACCTTGTACACTTCTCCCGGAACCTGCTCCTGAGGCGTCAATATGGCCTCAGTTTTGCCTATATCTATATATATAGTATGTTCGCCTTTATTATACAGGCTTGGCTCTATTCTTTGTATAGTTCCCGCGATGATATCCTTTTCATAGCTGAAATATTCATTATAAATAAGATTTCTTTCTTCTTCTCTTATTTTCTGGACTATTATCTGCTTTGCTTTCTGTGCCGCGGCTCTTCCAAAATTTTTAGGAGTTATTTCTATCTCCGTAATATCCCCTGCCGAATAATCGGGGCTAATCTTTCTTGCCTGCGCCAATGAAATTTCCGTAGTCGGATCTTTAACCTCATCAACTATGTTCATAGTCGCAAAAACTCTTATTTCTCCGTCATTCCTATCTATTTTCACCTTTGTATTCGACAAAGTTTCATTGTTTCTTTTGTAGGAAGATTCCAAAGCCTCCTCTATAGATTTAAATATTATTTCTCTGTCTATTTTTTTCTCTTTTTCAAGTTCCTCTAATGCCCTTATCATTTCTAAGCTCATTCCAAAACCAACCTCCCTGTTAAAAAATTATAACTCTTCTTATTATTGATATCTTTTCTTTTGGAAAAGATATTTTGTTTCCATTTTCATCAAGAATTTCAACTATTCCGTCTTTTCTTCCTAACAGCTCGCCTTCATAGTGCTTTTCTCCATTTAAAGCCTCAAACAGATTTACTTCCACAAGTTCTCCGCTGTACTTTTCAAAATCCCTGTCGGTTTTTAACGGTCTGTCCAGGCCAGGTGAACACACTTCGAGATAATACGCGTCAGGTATAGGATCTTTCTCGTCCAGTATCGGCTCTATCGCATCATTCATTCTCTGGCAGTCGTCTATCATTATTCCGTCAGGTTTATCTATATAAATTCTTAAAAATCTGTTTGAGCCTTCTTTTACAAACTCAACATCCACAAGCTCATAATCAAGCTGTCTGGCAATAGGCTCCGCCAGTTCCCTGACAAACTTCTCCGTTTTATTTTCAGCCATCTCGTTCCCTCAGTCTATCTTATATAAACAACTGAGAGTGGGCAGCTCCCACTCTCATAAACTACGTACCTAACTTACTCTACTATGATACTATTTACTCATATACATGTCAAGTATATTTTAAAAATTCACTCCGTACAAAACGTTGAGAAGATTTTTTACGGTAATTTTTCTGTGTCCCTGCTGCGAAGGATGTATTCCGTCGGGAACCAACTTTAAATATTCTTCCTCGCCCTCAGCTAACAGCTCTTTCCAGTCAGAAATATTATCGACTAAAAAAAATCCTTCCTCTTCAGCGGTTTTTCTGTAAAGCTCATAATAATCCTCTACATCCGGACGAGTGTCAAAATGTATTCCAAGAGGCATGTCCATAGTCATTAATACGATCTCACACTCAGGATTTACCCGGCGTATCCTTTCAACCATATAGAGAAGATTCTCTTTTGATCTTCCTAAGGAAATGCTCCTTTCTAAAAAAGCATCGTTAATGGAAAATTCTATGATCACCATGTCCGGGTTATGATCGGCTACAAAAGATTCCACATTTTCTCTCCCCCAGTTGGAATCGGAAGCGCCTTTGCCACTGTTTATCACAGTCGCTTTATCAGGATATTTAAATTCAAATATGGTCTTAAGATCGTTTGCATAGCCTGTATATTCCGTAAGGCTGGTTCCATAAGCTACTATGGTTTTTTCTTCTCCTCTGGCCAGGCCTTTTATAGTCTGGCTCGGAGAGTTTTTACTTACATAATTTTCCATGATATATCCGCATTTAATACCCTGCTTTTCCTCCGGATAAGAAAAGGTATCTTCTGTAGCCGCCGGAGTTGGCTCCTGCGTTTTTAATACTGATTCTGTTTCTTTCATTTGATTTCCTCCCGCGCATGACGAAAATAAAAAAGTCAATAATATAGCCGCCATACAAAAAAATTTTTTCATTATCTTCAGTTCCTCCAATCGTGATTTTCTTAATTTTACATCAATTAATACCTATTAACAAGACCTAAAGATAATAAATATTTTTAAAATTTTCAAATTTACTCATGATTAATCCTGATATTTTAATGTATTGGACAGATATTTATAATCTTGATTTTAATATTGGCCATATTTATTTCCGTATACCGGTAATTTGATCTTATCTGATAAATCTATACTATATATCTTTCACAAAATACTACATATCTTTGATAATTATATCTGTAGGGATGGCATGTTAACAACGTGACCATGTCCCGTCCTTCCTGAATAAGCAGTTCCTGAATATCTGTAGGATCGATTATGCGTATTTCTGCGACCTTATAAATCAATGTTTCCCTGAAATTTTGTATGTATATTTCGTCTCCTATTTCTAATTTTTGTATTTCTCTAAACATTGCTGTCCTGCTGTATCCTCTATGGGCCGCAAGTACGCAATTAGTATTTTCGCCACCTATCGGATAAGAAGTTTCAGTCAGATGAACGGCTCCCTTTTTCATATTTTCATTATTTGCTCCAAGTAAAATGGGCAATTCAACATTCATTTTTGGAATGGATATAAAACCTATAATATTTTCTCTAAGTCCATAAGACTCCAGATCTATGCTCTGCTGTTCATAAGAAAACGGATCTTTTAGATCTTTTTGTTTTTCTTTATAAAGAATTTCATTTTGATATTTTAATTCCTGATATAAATCTTCATAAGGTAAGACAGTCGAATCTTCATTAGTGTTGCCATCTTCACCGCCGGTTAAATTTCCGCTTTCACTGTTTTCTGCGTTTTCATTTTGTACCCTTTCTATCTCCTCCGCTATCTGCTGTTCAAACCAAGTCTTCATATCGCTTACTTCCGCTTTATATTGATTATCTGTAAACTTAGGATACAATATCACCGCCAGGCCGCTTATAAACAGAAATATTGCCAATATATAAAGAAAAACATTAAGTTTTCCCTTCTTTCCGCTTTTAGTCATATTCGTCCTCCCAACTGCGTCTTTGGCGCTTCCGTCTATAATTGCGCACACATATTATAATGATAACAGTCGCAGATAAAATAAGCAAACATATAAAAATTATATTTTTCTCTATGAGCATACTGTTTCCGCTAACATCGGGATTAGTCTCAGGTTTTTTTACTGCCTCTTCCGATCCAGAATCTTCATTATATTCGATACGCTCTCCGCGTACCAGTAATCTGTGGGTATTTACCGCGTAGGGGGTACATGTCAAAAGAGTAACTGTATCCTTATCCCTTTCAGCAGTAAGATTTTCAAGTTCATCCGGTTCCACGGTGGCAATCCAATATACTTTATACGCAAGAGTACTTTCCAGAATATGGATATAAAAAACATCTCCCTCCACTAATTCATCCAGACGTGTAAAAAGCTCCGCACTCGGCAGCCCTCTGTGGGCGGAAATGACCGGATTTCTGTTATTCCCTCCTACGGGCAGAGCCGTTGACTCCAAATGGCCGGCTCCCTTTTCAAGCACATCTTCGCTCGTCCCATGGTATACCGGGAGATTTACATTGATTTTAGGTATGCTTAAATAGCACATAACTCCATTGCCATCGAGATTAAGTATATCATCATACCCATCCGGAAGAATATAACCGCTCCCTGGCACAAACGGATCGTGTACAGGATCTCCTGACAAATTCTCGTTATAAATTAAAGCCCGTTCCCATTCTTCCGAGAGTCTTTCTTCATCCATATTATCTACCTGGGCCTGATAACTGTTTATGACATTTGACTGATTTATTTTAGATATATGATCGCTTACAATGGGATAAAGGAAAATTCCGGCGCCCACTGTGAAAATGATCGCGGACGCCAGGAATGCCCATGGGTTTAACTTAGGTCTCTTTTTTCTTGATTTCTTCATTACACATAAAACCCATTTATCTGTCTAAAGTGAAATTCAATTTTTACAGTTTTTCTTTTTGGCGGCTATAACAAGAACTGCAACAGCTCCGCACATAAGAACTAAACCTACAGCTGTAAATATTACCGTTCCTATACCACCTGTCTCGGGCAGTTCAAACCCGGACTTAACATTCTGAATAGACAAAGATAAAATATTATCTGAAACTAATACAGAATCAGCTGCCACGTTGGTTCCTGTAACAATGTTTTCAACGGTGTCAAGATCTCCGTCGGCAGCAGTCGTATCATCTCCGTCAGCCAATATGATCACGGTAACAGGGTTTTTAGGAAGGCTATAGTCTGAAGGAGCTTTAACCTCTTTCAAATAATAAGTATCCACATCCAATCCCTGTAAAGAAAGTTTTCCGTCCGAATCCACTATAAGAGAAGACGCATAGTTGGTTTCTCCCGCCGCTGGTCTGCGATACTGGCCTGCCGTTCCGGTAGAAACCATATTTACAGGCTGTGTACAGGCCTCATCAAAATAGAGTAAAAATTCAGCGCCCGGCAAAGGCTCGTTATCTTCGTCAACTTTTGTTATATTGATGCCGTAAGTATAAATATCTTTATCTATAGTATTTGTCTTGTAAGAAGATTGGTCGTAAGGATCGTTGTTGTATCCGAGAAATGCTGTATTTCCAAGCGAGTCTGTTTCAAAAGCCTTTTCATTTACTAAAACATCGTAAGTAACGTAAAGTCTTTCAACTTCGGCTTCTGTCAAAAATTCATCGGTAAAAGTAATTTTAAAAGAATAGTCTTCTCCCTCAGCAGGAGTAAAACTGATACTATAATTTATATTCGCATCATTTACAAGCGGAGTCGTAAGTTCTGCGTTTGTCCATACCTTTACAGAGTCAGCGTCTAAAGTCAGTCCCGCAGATAGTTTATCTCCTATATCAAATTTAAGTGCGGTCGCATCCTCCGGATAAGAAGGCACAAGAATATCCTTTAATACATAGGTGACTCTGTCGCCTATGTATACTGTATTATCATCATCATCTATAACATCTTTTTCATCAATTTGAGGCATCGTACCTTTCATTCCTACAGAAGCATTATTAAGTATCCATGCATTATCAGCAAATTCAGGAATCAATTTCGCCGTGGTAGGCTGATATATCTTTACTCCTCCTTTTGCAGTAAGCAAATACTGTCCCATAGCCATATTTTCAAAAACTACGCTTTCGCCTGTTGATTTGATTTCTATAGGTTCAATGTCAATATCAGAATTTTCGCTTTTTATCTCCGCCGCCAGATCATGCCAGAAGGATTTAAAAGCTTCGGCCGCAGCCGCTTTAAAAGTTTCCGTTACAGAATTATCGGCAGCTACATAGGACTGATATACCATATTAGAATTACTTTTCAACCATGCGGCCACACTGTCAACCCAGTAGAACATCGGGGCCTTAGGCTGTCCCGCGGTATCGTCTACATCCACAGTAATAACCTGATAAGCTGAAACGGTGGTGTTTTCATCAACGCCCGCAACTGTAATAGTACCTTTAGAAGCCGGGCTTATAGCCGCAGAAGCAGTCAACGGCACAGCCATGATCATCGTAAGCACAAGACAAATTGCAAGTACGTGAGAAAAAATAATTTTCTTAATCTTCATAACAAATCTCCTCTTTTCAAAATATTTTATAAATTATTTCCGTCAAAATATAAACGGATATAATTATTGGTTGAACAAATTATTTTAATTTTTACTGCGGCTATATTTATTTGTATCATTATTTTTCCAGTACAAATAAAATCCTGCAGCGCCGCAAAGCATTAATATAATTCCTGCAGCCATAAATATTATGGTTCCTCTGCCTCCGGTGACAGGCGGATCTATCGGCTTATTATTTAAAAAATTATAACCTACCACATTATCTCCGTCCCTGACCTGTTCGACGGCAGGCGGATTTTCTATTCCTTCAATTTTTATTCTGTCCGTCAATGTTGTTCCGTCAGGATCTACAGTAATCTTCCATTGCCCTTTGGGAACCATATATCCGTCAGGAGCCTTTATTTCAACAAGCCTGTATACACCCTCAGTAAGATTTCCCATATCCACTTTTCCGTCTTCTCCTGAAGAAACCTTATTTACAAAGGTCCAACAGTTTGTAATATTCTCTGTGTCTAGCAATTCAATATGGTCGTCATCTGTATGGTTTTGATCTTCACAGGTGAGCTTAAACAAACTAAACTCCGCTCCCTTTAGTACTGTTTCAGTATTCTGTCCGTCAACTTTGGTAAACGAAAACGCTACGTACGGTACATCCCAATCATTGGTAAACTTTACTATCTGTACAGAACTACTTCCTTCCAGAGGAGGAGTTATTTTCCCGGAAGCACTTTTCACATTATCCCCGTCCACGCTCTCATCGTTTACAGTTATATCAGTGTCATAGTCGGAAGCATTTGTTTCCTCTACAGTAAATAAAGTCCCAACCGGTATATCCGATATCGTTATGCTCTCCCCATGCTTTAAAGTAAAGCTGTCTCCGTGCTTTATAGTTCCGGTACTTTGAGCAGTCCCGTCAGTTTTAGTAAATGCATAACTTTCATTGACAATAGGAGTTTTGTCAGGATAAGTAAGAGTCAGTTTAAAGCTGAAATCTTTTTCCGGATCACCGTTATTTCCGGTTACCTCTTTTGAAACCTGCAAATTTCCTCTTGTTTGTTTAATCGTAATGGTTCCGTTATTTCCCAGATTAGCCTGAACATGAAAGTTTCCTGGATTATCCATATTTGGCTGCATAACAGTCCGCAATATATATTCGGCCGTTCCGGTTTTATTTTCGTTTTTATTGGAAGTAACTATAGTATCCTGATATTTCGGAATTCCTTTCGGTATATACCAGTGTCCATTTTCATCCTGTACTGCCTTTTCCAACGCTTCCTGCGTTATCTCTATATATTCGCGATTAATTTTAAGGTCTCCGTTAACATTAAAAACTTCCTTGACATAATATCCTGAAGCAGGCTTGGTATCTCCTTCATAAAGAGTCCTTTCCTCGGTATATATAAAAGTATTCTTATGATAATAGGAAAACTCGTTTTCTAATGACGGATCAAAAGATACTATAGTATCGGCAACCGCCGTACCGTTGTCTTTATGCCATGCGTTGGTATAAAAAGTATATGTGTCATTTTCCGCATTATAATACTCATAATCTTTTCCTACTATATATTCCACATTATCCTCTGTAACCGCCAGACCTACTTCATAGAATAAACGCATAGGATATGCTTCTTCTCTTACTACGCTTACAACTTCGTCCACGTCCTCAAGGGAATTTCCTTCTATAGTGATTTTATATCTGACCTGCGGAATCAAAGCGGCCGGAATAGAGTAAATAACCTTCTGCTGTCCGCTTGCAATATCTGTACTGATTCTTACGCTTATATACATAAAGTCAGTAGTCAATACTACCCCCTCTCCGACCTCGGTTTCGTACTCTCCTGAATAAAAGAAAGATTCATTTACATACACGGCATCTTCCGGCGCCGTAGATCCTTCAGTATATACGCCCAGATAGTTTCCTTCAGCGTCGCCATACCATTTAATACTGTGCCCGAAATCCGAATCACTATTATAGTAGAGCTGACCGTCATTATAAGCCGCTGTAACAAAAGCCCTGGCAGTCTCCGCGTCTATACCAAGTCTCTCTCTTATCGAACGTATAAATTCATCAAAATATTCAATTTCATCAGGCTGAGGTGCAGCGTCTTCATTTGCTACAGACTCTATAGCCATTGCAAACTCTTTGCCGGTGTATAAAACATCATGAGGTACTAATCCATTAACATTTTTGACTTCCATGTGCTCGCCTATAGTATCCTCAAACACCAGATATCCGCCTAAACTTGCATTATTTCCCTCAACGTCCGTAGGATAATACTGCGACTGAATATATATTTCTTCTATGATAGACTGAAACGCCGATTCAAGCTCACTGCTGCTGCTTGCCGAAAAGAATCTGTCAACATAATAGCGGTCGGCCGACGATATTGTATTATCGGCTTTCGTTATCCTCTGATTGCCGAAAGAACCTCCAGCATTTACATCCAATCTGTCAAAATCAGTCCAGTACCCATTTATCGTGTTATTGCTATATTCCGAAGGATTCAAAGTCATTCTGGCTTCGTCAATTTGATCTTCATTTAAAGATTCAAGTCCCAACCCCAGAGTATAAAGCAAAGGAGTACGTCCATAGGCCGTCTCTAATTGATTTTTAGTCCAGGCGGCAGTAAGCTGATTTGTAAATACATAAATATTGCCCGTGGAACCTCCGTTACCTATATTGCTCCTTCCTATATTTGAGTAGGAGGTACTTGCCGCCGTAGGCGCTCCGTCTCCAAGCAAAACCATTATGGGTATTTTTTTAGTACCGTCTTCCAGTACTTTATTCTCAGCATCGTCAAGCTGCTGCCATGCCTGATAGAGTCCGTTCTGGATATATGTTCCTCCAACGACGGTCTTGCTTCGATTAGATACATTTTGTCCTTCTTCTGTTTTAACCCCGGTAGCGATTCTTACAGTATCGTTGCCGTTGCCTACATTTCCTCCGTTACTGTTATTTGTAATAAAAATATCATTATTCCCAGGCTTATATCTTCCAAGAGGGAGCAATATCGTCGCAGTACTCGTAGCTGAGTCTCCGAAATTGCTATTTCCTGAAAAAAGTACAACTCCAACCCTATTATTAATATTAAGTTCAAGCAGCTGTTTTATAGCGCTGTTAGTAGCTCTTACCAGAGCAGGTATAGACCGGCTGTTCTGCATACTTGCGGACACATCCAGGATCAACATAACATCGATAGGTATAGTATCCTGCCCCACTATACTTTTACTTGAGCTTATAGCCGACAGCGTCACCATAAAATTATATGGATTAGAACGCTGCACTGTAAGTATAGGGTTGGTATCATTGCCTTCTTCATAGAGAGAAACATCTCCAAAGGTAACTGTTTTATCTGTGAGTATACGTCCTGCCGAACTCGTATCGGGTACAGAATTTCCTAAAACGCTTTCCCAACTTTTTATACTGCTTTCGTCAGTAGTCGGAGTTCCTACAACATCCCCATGGGTGGCCAGGCTGCTCTTAAAACCCCAAAAACACCCTGCAATCAATGCGAATGTCAGCAGAATCGCAGCAAATCTGTATCCGTTTTGAGAAAACCTCTTCGAAACATATTTTTGCATTTCCCCATTCTCCTTTTCTTCTTTTCTAACTCTTGTGTCAGCTTCGCTTAAATTACATTTCAACAACATAATGTAGATTATGTTGTAATTTATGTTTATGAGGACCAAAAGGAAAATAGAATTTTTTATGCCTGTTAAAAAAATAAATATGATAAAATTTAATATGCTCTTTTTGAAAAGAACAGTACTAAAGTAGGAAAAATGCTTTACGAATTGTAGATGCAGCAAACCCGGAAAAGCCAAGCCAATATTTTTTATAATATTACTGAAAAATATTGGCTTGGCCCCCGCCATATTCAACTGAAATACAAGAATACTGACGTGGTAAGTAAAAATTTCATGCTGTCTCAGAAAATATATAGACCAGGTAATTTTTTACAAGATAAATTTAATTAAAACTAAACAATCAGGATCTTTTGATCAAAGAAATCTGATGCTTGCAGTTTAGTTTTATCACAATCTGTTTTGTAAAAAGTATATATTTTTTTATTTCGAATTGAAAAAATGATTCTTTTGTAGTACTATGTACACATATAAATTGTGTATGACGTTTGTTAATAACATAATCTACATTATGTTATTAATAGTTTTTGTATACGTTCTAAACACCTCATATGATTTTCTCCTGTTTCCATAGTATAGATACGCGTGGTATTTATACTGCTGTGTCCAAGGAGGTCGGCAAGACGTACGATATCTCTCTCTGCTGAATAAAATATACGAGCAAAAAGATGCCTCAAATTGTGTGGAAATACCTTTGTGGGAGGCACATCTGCATATTCGCAGAGCTTTTTCATATCTCTCCATATATTGCTTCTGTTCAGCGCCCTTCCGTTTTTACTTATAAATACCGGTCCTGATTTAATTTTATTTTTATCTACATATTGTTTCAAAAGATTTTGTATATACTCCGGTATAAATATCACACGGGTTTTATTTTTACAGCTTACAAAAGTTTTGCCTTCCATCACGGCCTCCGCCGTAATATACTGAAGCTCGCTCACCCTTATTCCCGTTCCGCATATGGTTTGAATTATAAGAGAAATCCGGCGATTGTTCATACTGTCGGCGGCTTTCAAAAGCCGTTGATATTCCTTTTTGCTAAGCTCTTTGACATCATCGGAAAAAATTTTTCTCTGTACTTTAAGCAGCTTAACGCAGCAATCCTGCATGCCCATAAAGCGTAAAAAACTGTTAAGCGCTATAAGCATAGAGTTTACGCTTGTAGCCGCATATTTCTCAGATAAATAGCACTTATACTCCATTATCCGGTCCTTGCTTATACTGTCGCTTTTTAAAAAAGCGACAAAGTTTCGTACATCCCGTACATATTTTTCTATGGTAGCTTTACTTTTTTCTTCTTCTTTTAAATATTTTTCAAATTGCAGTATATTTTCCATACTTACTTCTATATCATTCATGTTTTACCTCCAATATTTTTTAGCATTATTATATCCACTTTTGTTATACTATAAGCTTTTGTAATACTTAAAAGCTGTCTGTCCATACTCTTTTGGTATAAAAAATACCTCTTCGGCAAATTGCCAAAGAGGTATTTTTTATTTTATCATAATTTCACTTAAGCTATTATGGTAAATCTACTGTATTTCCACCTTCTTAATTCCCCATATCTCATCAGCGTATCTTCTAATAGTTTCGTCACTGGAAAACCTTCCCGAATGCGCAATATTGATCAAAGCCTTTCTGGTCCACTGGAGCTTATCTCTGTAAAGCTGGTCCACTTTATTCTGAGCTTCCACATAAGCGTCGAAATCCTTCAGTATATAATAAGGATCATTTTCGTTTACCAAATGTCTGTAAATAAGATCAAATTCATCCATCCGTTTATTGTAAAAACCGTTCCTCATCTGGGACACTATTCTCACGATCCTGGAATCTCCTTCAAGAAGCTGTCTTGAATTATAACTTCTGTTATTGTTAAGCTCTATCACCTCATTTGAACGCAAACCGAAAAGTACGATATTATCGTCTCCCACTTCCTGATGTATTTCTACATTCGCTCCGTCCAGTGTCGCCAGTGTAACAGCCCCGTTCATCATAAACTTCATATTTCCAGTTCCCGAAGCCTCCTTTGAAGCAGTTGATATCTGCTCGCTTACATCTCCGGCCGGAATGATCCTCTGAGCCAGTGTCACCCCATAATTTTCAAGAAAGACAACTTTTATCCTGCCTTTTATACGTTCATCGTTGTTGACCACATCCGCCACACAGTGTATCAGCTTTATGATTTCCTTGGCCAACATATAACTCGGGAAAGACTTGGCCGAAAAAATAAATGTCCTTGGAACTATGTCCAGATCCGGATCATCCGTTAGCCTGTTATAAAGATTCATAATATTCATAACGTTAAGGAGCTGTCTCTTATAACCGTGAAGTCTTTTGACCTGAATATCGAAAAGCGACTCAGGATCCACTTCTATTTTTGTAGTATCCTTTATATATTTTGCAAGCTGTTTTTTCTTTTCTAATTTAACGCCGGCCAATTTCTTAAGAAAATCCTTATCGTCATAATACTTTTCAAGACTTATCAGCTTCGAAGCGTCAGTTTTCCAACCATCCCCGATATTTTTCGAAATAAGCTCAGAAAGCTCAGGATTAGAACTTATAAGCCATCTTCTGTGAGTTATTCCGTTAGTCTTATTGTTAAATTTCCCGGGATAAAAATCGTTAAAATCCTTAAGCTCCTCATTTTTCAATATATCTGTATGGAGAGCGGCAACTCCGTTTACTGAATGACTTCCCACGATAGCGAGATGAGCCATTTTAACCACTCCATCCTGTATTATAGAAACCTTACTGATCTTATCCCAACTTCCCATATATTTTTCAGAAACCTGAGCGCAGAAACGCCTGTTTATTTCTTCGATTATAGTGTATATTCTTGGTAAAAGCCTCCTGAACATTTCTATATTCCACTTTTCAAGAGCCTCCGCCAAAATAGTATGGTTTGTATACGCACATGTTTTAACAGTTATGTCCCAAGCCTCATCCCATTCAAAATCTTCTTCATCAAGCAGGATCCTCATAAGCTCCGCTACTACCACTGCAGGATGGGTATCATTTATATGCAGAGCCACATATTTGTCAAAATCATGCATGGAAAATCCTGCCTGTTTATGACTTCTTATAATGCTCTGAAGTCCCGCACACACAAAAAAATACTCCTGCTTAAGTCTGAGCAGCCTTCCTTTTTCAGTGGAATCGTCAGGATATAAAGACTGTGAAATAGGGTGAGGCGTGTAACTTTCCTCACTTAAGCCCTTTCCCCCCGTCATAATTTTGAGATTCGCGTCATCATAATAGTTTTCTGCGCTCCACAGACGCAGGGTATTAACGGTATTATTCTCATATCCTGGGATCGGCATATCATATGGGACCGCCAGTACCGTTTCATAATCGGAATAAGTTGGTATGCACTTACCGTTTTCCCAGTGCATATCAAGATTTCCTCCGAACCTTACAAGGCAGGATTCCTCATACCTTCTTATTTCCCATACGTTCTCAACGCTGAGCCAATTGTCAGGCACTTCCACTTGATATCCGTTCACGATCTTTTGTTCAAAAAGTCCGTATCTGTATCTTATTCCTATTCCCATCCCAGGTATGGATATGGACGCCATAGAATCCAAAAAGCATGCTGCAAGCCGTCCCAGACCGCCGTTCCCAAGGCCGGCGTCCGGCTCCTGCTCCATGACCTCGTCTAAATCTATCCCAAATTCGTTAAGACCTTCTCTCACAACTTTATCAATACCCATATTGAGCAGATTAGATCCAAGTAATTTTCCTATCAGAAATTCCATAGAAAAATAGTATACTTTCTTAGCCTCTTTAGTATAGTACGTTTTATTAGTAGCATACCAGTTCTTGGTCATATATTGCCTTATAAGCTTGCCGAGTGTAATATATCTCTGATAATTTGTAGAATCCTCAACGGTACAGGCAAATTCTGACATGAGTTCATGCTCATAATCATGCTTAAATGTTTCTTTATTAAGTTCCAATAGCGTCACGCTCCTTATGCTAATTATACAATACTCTTATATATATCAATATATTTTTCAGCAGAGCTCTTCCAACTAAAGTCGGTGGTCATCGCTCTTCTCACGAGATTATACCATACTTTTTTATTTTTGTATGTATCAACCGCCATTTTTATTATTCCCAACATTTCGTGAGCATTATAATTAGCAAAGGAAAATCCTACGCCTTCTCCTGTATATTCGTTATATGGCTGTACAGTATCTTTAAGGCCTCCCGTTTCTCTTACTATCGGAAGGGTCCCGTATCTCATAGAAATAAGCTGTCCTATTCCGCACGGTTCAAACTGAGAAGGCATTAAAAACATATCGGCCGCTGCGTATATTTTTCTTGCCAGAGCGTCGTTATATCCCCAATAAACGTGTATTTTACTGGGATAACTCTTGGCAAAATACTCAAAGAAATCTGTATACTCGATATCACCGGAACCCAATATTACAAGCTGTATATCCATTTTCAAAAGTTCGTCAAGCACGCAAGTTACTAAATCAAGTCCTTTTTGTTTTACAAGCCTCGACACAATAGCGATCATCGGAGTATTGATGTCCACCGGCATTCCGAACTCCGCCTGTAAAGCCAATTTATTATTTACTTTAAGTTTATAGTTCTTAGCGTCGTACTTTTCCGCGATGCACTCGTCAGTGGCGGGATTAAATACATCGTAATCTATACCGTTCAATATACCGTGGAGTTTATACTGCTTTTCCGAAAGCAGCCCATTAAGACCTTCCCCATAATAGGGCATCTGTATCTCTTTAGCGTAAGAAGGACTTACGGTAGTCACTACATCCGAATAGTTTATGGCCGTCTTCATAAACGACACGCCATCATGATACTTGCACTTATGCTCATCATAATAAGACATATCAAGGTTCAGCAGCTCTCCAAGTATAGTAGGTGAAAAAACCCCCTGATATTTAAGGTTGTGTATAGTATATACTGTCTTGACATTCCAGTATCTGTTAAAATAATGAGCCTTCAAAAGAAGTGGAAGCATTCCTGTCTGCCAGTCATTACAATGTATAACGTCAGGAACAAAATCAGACATATATTTTATACTTTCCAAAACCGCCCGGTCAAAATACGCGAATCTTTCTCCGTCGTCAAAATATCCGTAAAAATCCCCTCTTTTAAAATAATATTCATTGTCTATGAAATAAACCGGTATATCATAATAATTGAGATACTCAAGTCCGCAGTATTGGTTCCTCCAACCTACCTGAACTCCGAAGCTCGCTATATGGATCAATTTTGATTTATAATCTTCAGATATTTTTTCATATTTAGGCAGTATTATCCTAGCGTCAACTCCAAGGCTCCTCAGCATTTTGGGAAGAGCGTAGGCCACATCCCCCAGACCGCCCGTCTTAGCAAAAGGATAAACCTCCGATGAAACAAACAGAACTTTCATAAATAAATCACTCCAAAATTCTAAATTAAATATTTACCAATCCTCTCTTCTCAATTACAAGAGGAAATTCAGTAGAACCCTTAAGCTCCATATTCTTATCAATTATACCATTTTTATCAAGGATGACGTTAGAAAGTTTTGCTCCGGCTCCTATCCGGCAGTTCTGTAAAATAATACAGTTCTTCACCTCGGCTCCTTTTTCAATTTTAACGTATCTTGAAAGCAGGCTGTCGCAAACTGTTCCCTCAATTATACATCCGTCGGCTATAAGACAGTTGGTAACATTGCTGCCCTTCATGTATCTCGTCGGAGGCTCATCTTTAATCTTGGTATATATATTCCCGTTTTTAAAGAAAAGCTCATTCGTTATTTTGCTGTTTAGCATTTCCATGCTAGCTTTGTAATATGCATGTATGGAATTTATACACGCCATATATCCATCAAAGGCGTATCCTACTATATTATATCTTTTAATATTATTATATATGGTAGTATTAAATGTGGGATCGCTTCCGGACTGGAGATTTCTGTAAAGAAGGTCTATAAGTATCTCCTTTTTCATTATAAAAATTTCAGCGCATATATTAGCCTTTTTGGCTATGCCTATATTTTTACTTACTCCGGTGATCTTACTGTTTTCATCAATATTAAGAGTGGTGCAGTTCATAAAATCTTTATCTGCATTGGAAACCGGCTTATATATTACAGTTATATCCGCCCCGGACTGTTCACTGTATTTTACGGCGTCTTCCAGATTCATATTATTTATCATATATGAAGACGCGAGTATTACATTTTCACTTCTGCTCTTATATATATATTCCATATTATTTCGGAACATTTTTGAGTCATTTGTCATTATTCCCGTAAGACTTTGATGAAACATGTAAAGCCCGTCTATTTTTCTGTTTAGGTCCCACGGCTTACCAGTTCCCACGTGATCTACAAGAGATCTTGATTTACTCTCCATAAAAATACCCACATTTCTTATTCCGGCATTTACCATATTTGAAAGAATAAAATCTATTACTCTGTATCTTGCAGCAAATGGTATTGACGCAATAGGCCTGTTTGTCGTAAGGCTCCTTATGTCGCTCTCATTTTCACACACATTTATAATTCCCATATAATCTCTTATCATTTATAATCCTCCTATCCTATATAATTGGATTCTATAGTAACGTTTTCATCAATCAACGCAATATCCTTTGAATTGCCCACAACGGTATTGGGTTTAACTGTAACATTGGACGACAAAATGGCTTTGTCTATAATTACGTTTCTTCCTATTACGCAGTCGGACATTATTATGGAATTCATAACTCTCGCATTTTCATCTATCCGTACTCCGGGAAATATTACTGAGTTTGAAACCTGTCCGTTGATAACGCATCCCTCAGAAATGATAGCGTTTTCTATCTGAGCGTTTTTCCCTACAAACTGAGGAGGACGACTCATAATCTGAGAGTAAATAGGCCAACTCGGATCTAATAGCGTAGTTTTTATATCCTGATTTATCAGGTCCATATTCGCCTCCCAAAGGCTCTCTATTGTACCCACATCCTTCCAGTAATCCTTAAAAGTATACGCGAACAGTTTGTTATTATCGTTAAGCATTTTAGGTATGATATTTTTTCCGAAATCATAATCCGACTTAGGATCTTTCGCATCTTCAATAAGATACTTTTTCAACTTGGGATAATTAAATATATATATTCCCATTGAAGCCAAATCACTTTTAGGATTCTTTGGCTTTTCCTCAAATTCCACTATCCTGTCATTTTCATCAGTATTCATTATCCCGAATCGGCTTGCCTCTTCAATAGGAACCTTTATGACCGCAATAGTAGCATCAGCATCCTTTTCAATATGATATTCGAGCATTTTTGAATAATCCATTTTATAAATATGGTCTCCTGAAAGTATCAAAATATAGTCCGGATCGTACTCATCGCAAAATTTCAGATTCTGAAATACGGCGTTTGCGGTTCCTTTATACCAGTCGGCTCCTACCTCAGTCTGATAAGGCGGAAGCATCTGAACTCCTCCGTGTACCCTGTCCAGATCCCATGGCGCCCCTATTCCTATATGCAAATTTAGCTGTTGAGGCTTATACTGAGTCAAAACACCAACAGTATCAATACCCGAGTTGGAACAATTGCTTAAAACGAAATCTATTATCCTGTATTTTCCGCCAAAAGCCACAGCCGGCTTGGCCACATTTTTGGTTAAAAGTTTAAGCCTGCTACCTTGTCCTCCCGCTAAAATCAAAGCAATAATCTTCTTCTTAATCATAAAACTCCACCTTTCAAACAATATAATAAATTTATAAAAATTGTGGTTTTAATAAAATGACGGATTGGGCCGGAAGTCTTATATTAATATGAAAAAGTTGTCCGTTCCACGGCTCGTAAACCGGCCGTATTTTTCCGGGGTTTACAAAATCCGTTCCGCCGTATTTTTTCCCGTCGCTGTTTATCAGTTCTTTATAATCAACAAAACGGGGAACGCCAAGCTTATATTCTTCATATTTATTTTCGGAAAAATTACAGATCACTACAAGAAAATCACTCTTGTCCTTTCCTTTTCTTATGTAAGAAAATACGCTCTGAGCGCTGTTATTGCCGTCTATCCAAAGAAATCCTTCCTTTTGGCAGTCCTGCTCCCACAGAGATTTCTCGTCAATATATATGCGGTTCAAATCTTTTATATAACTCATTATACAGTTATTTTCATCATTTGCAGATATCTCCCAATTTATTTCCCCCCGGAAGTTCCATTCAGACTCCTGGGCAAATTCATTTCCCATAAAAGTAAGCTTTTTTCCTGGGCACGTCATCATATA
>CASDQQ010000060.1 GCA_949282945.1 uncultured Eubacteriales bacterium | reverse complement strand
ACTGAGCTATTGAGGAATGTATCTTTTATGATTATAAGCTTTCAAATATGATTGGTCAATAGCAGGAAATAAAAAAACCGGAAAATTTAATATATTTTAATATAAAAATTTCCGGTTTTTATTGCTATGACCGATTATTCTTCTTCAAATACATCTTTACCCAATCCGCAAACAGGGCAGACCCAATCCTCAGGAACATCTTCCCAAGCTGTTCCCGGAGCTATTCCGTTGTCAGGATCTCCTATTTCAGGGTCGTAAACGTATCCGCATGGACAAACATATTTCATATTTTTTAACCTCCTCAAATATATTGCTGATTTTTATAAAAATTATACTATAGCTTTTGAAAAATTCAATATGTTTCTTTTTAAATAATTTGTTACTTATTAGTAATATTCCATTGACTTATGGGAGATATAAATATATATTATGGTTTAGGTAAAATCGGGCGGACAGCTCGAAAAATTTTATTTATCGGGAGGAAAAAATATGGCACGTTTTACGTTACCGAGAGATTTATATTATGGAAAGGGTTCATTGGATGTACTTAAAACTATCAAAGGTAAAAAGGCTATTGTGGTAGTTGGCGGCGGTTCTTTGAAACGCTTCGGATTTTTGGATAAGGTTTGCGATAATCTTAAAGAAGCAGGTATGGAAGTCAGACTTTTTGAAGGAGTAGAGCCTGATCCTTCTGTTGAGACAGTCATGAAGGGCGCGGAGGCTATGCGTGAGTTTGAGCCGGACTGGATAGTTTCGATAGGAGGAGGTTCTCCAATTGATGCCGCAAAAGCTATGTGGGTATTTTATGAGTATCCGGAAACATCATTTGAGGCTATTATTCAACCGTTTTCTTTCCCAGAACTTAGAAAGAAGGCTAAATTTTTAGCAATACCGTCTACTTCGGGAACGGCTACGGAAGTGACGGCGTTTTCTGTAATTACTGATTATGCTAAAGGTATAAAATATCCTCTTGCTGATTTTAACATCACTCCGGATATTGCGATATTAGATCCTGAACTGGCTGAGACGATGCCCGCCAAGCTTACGGCTCATACAGGCATGGATGCTCTGACACATGCTATAGAGGCATATGTTTCCACGATGAATTCTCCTTTTACAGATCCTCTTGCTTTAAAAGCAATATCTATGGTATTTGAGTATTTGCCTGATTCCTATTCGGGAAATATGGAAGCGCGCGAACAGATGCATTACGCGCAGTGCCTTGCGGGTATGGCGTTTTCCAATGCTCTTTTAGGAATTGTACACTCTATGGCTCACAAAACCGGAGCGGCGTTCAGCACCGGGCATATCCCTCATGGATGCGCAAATGCGATGTATCTGCCGTTCGTAATTAAATATAACGCTAAAGACGCGACAGCAAAGAAACGTTACGCAGACATAGCCCGCTTTATTGGGCTTCAGGGAAGCGACGATCAGCTAGTATGCGATCTTTGTAATAAAATTGACGAATATAATGTAAAGCTTAATATTCCTAAGAATTTGAAAGAGTTTGGAATAAATGAGGATGAGTTTAATCAAAAGCTTACATCAATTGCCGAGTTGGCGGTAGGAGACGCTTGCACAGGATCAAATCCAAGATCTATTACTCCTTCACAGATGGCGGAATTGCTTAAATGCTGTTATTACGGAACAGAAGTTAACTTTTGATTACATTGTTCAATATAGATAGTAAAAAACAGCCTGTACAAGAATATGTACAGGCTGTTTTTTACGAAATTGGATTTATATTAAAACATTGTGTTTTAGTAAACAGTATGTTAATATTATAAAAACGAAAATCGGACTGGAGTCCAGTTAATTTTTAAGGAGGAGAGTTTATGAAGAAAATGTTAATAACAGGATTATTAGTTGTCGTAATGCTTATGACAGCTATACCTGTTACGGTACATGCCGAGTCTGTAGAGGGACTTAAATCAACGTGGTATCAGGCGTATAATGAAGATGACGAACCTGTTGCAGACCATGGAGGAGCTATAGGAGGTCTTATAGATTCTGACGATATTGAAGATTTTGAATATCTTTTTGACGGAACGATAGAGGTAGGAGAGGTTATGGTCCCCACTTTTGAAATAAGAGCCGATCATGACGCTTCTATGCGCCCGGCCGGAATAAGTCTCAGAGAATATGCCGCTATGGAAGGAATGAACGTTGCTCTTATCGACGGAGATGTAAATGGCGTATTTATAGTTTTCGAAGGCTTTATAACGGCAAAAGAAACAGGAGAATATAAGCTGTTTTCAAATTATGTGGATAATGGATGCGTCGTGTATATAGACGGAAAGTGTGTATTTGATTTCTGGTGGGTCGATCAGTGGCTTGATTCTCCCGAAGCTGAAACTGCTGAAGGAACTGCGTTTACTCTCGAAGCAGGCAAGCCTACATATATTAAAGTATACTATTTTGAGCAAGGCGGCGGACAGGTGCTATCCTTTGACATAACAAAGGATGGAGGAGAAAAGCAGGAATTTAATAAAATGGGATTTACGTTCTCTTACGATGAAGACAGTATACCTGCGCCAACGGAAAAGCCCACTCCTTCACCTACTACCCAGGCCCCGGCAACGACTGCTCCGGCAAGGACCAATACGCCTTCAGCGCAGGCAACCACCACTGCTGCTTCTTCGGGAAGCGATAGCCAGACGGGTATGGGAAGCATGCTGCCTATTATAATAGCTGTAGCCGCGGTAGCGGTGATCGCAGTAGTTATAGTAATAGTTGTCGTTTCCAAAAAGAAAAAGTCATAAAACATTTTAATAAGATAGTAGACCGGATTTGACCAAATCCGGTCTATTGATTAGAAAATAGGAGTATGCACCATGGAGTGGACAGATTTAATAATTGAAATTTCATCTAAAGATGTAGATATAGTTTCGGATATTTTGCAGATTACTGCTAAGGCCGGATTTTATATAGAAGATTATTCAGACTTTGAAGAAAATATCAAAGAATTCGGACCTGTAGAAATAGTTGATGAAGATCTGCTTAAAAAGGACAGGGCCAGAGCCTGTATCCATGTATATATAGAACCTGATGAAAGTCCACTGGAAGCGGCCTCTTTTATAGAAGAGAGGCTGAAATCGGAAAATATAAAATATATCATAAACTCAAAGAGGATTAAGGAAGAGGATTGGGCCAATAATTGGAAAAAGTATTTTAAACCTATAGAAATAGGAAAAAGAATTACTATAAAGCCTACGTGGGAGAACTATGATAATAAAGATGACAGAGTAGTTGTGGAAATAGATCCGTCCATGAGCTTTGGAAGCGGACAGCATGAGACTACAAGATTATGTATGGCGCTTTTAGAAGACTATGTGGATAAAGATACTAAGATGTTGGACGTAGGAACGGGCAGCGGAATATTGGCAATAGAAGCATTGCTTCTTGGAGCCAAAGAGGTGACAGCTGTGGATATAGATCCTTTATCGGTAAGAGTTGCAGAGGAAAACGCGATTTTAAACGGCGTAAGAGAACGGATCGAAATTAAGCAATCCGACTTATCAAACGGAATTTTAGGTAAATATAATCTTATTACGGCTAATATAGTGGCGGATATAATAATAAGACTGCTTGACGATATAGACAGGATAATAACAGCGGATGGAATTTTTATAGCGTCCGGCGTAATAGATATAAGAGAAGAAGATGTAATAAGAGAATTGAAAGCAAAGAAATTTGAAATTATAGAAACAAAATATGAAAGAGGTTGGGTAGCATTGGCTGCCCGAAAAGTAAGCGTATGAGAATGAGAGCTAAAAGGCATCTTCCGGAAAGAATGGAAAGGTGTTCCGAAATACATATAAAAGAGCCGGAAAGCGTAGCGCGCGGATGGAAAAATATTTTTTGCAATGATAACCCCATACATTTAGAAATAGGGTGCGGAAAAGGCGGATTTGTAACTGAGATGGCCAGAAGAAATCCGGATATAAATTTTGTGGCCATGGAAAAGGACAGAAATGTTATAATAACCGCAATGGAGCGGACTTTAAAGGAGAAGATCACAAATATAAGATTCATATGTGATAACGCGGATATTTTAGAAAATTATTTTTTGAAAAACGAATGTGACAGGATATATTTAAATTTTAGCGATCCTCTGCCGAAACAGGGATACAGGAAGAGGAGGCTTACTCACGAAAGGTATCTTTCCGTTTATAAAGAAATTCTTAAAGCGGAGGGAGAGATACACCAAAAAACTGATAATAAAGGTTTTTTTGAATTTTCTCTTAATTCTTTCTGTAATTTTGGGTTCAAGCTTAAAAATATAAGTTTGGACTTGCATAACAGCGGGTTTGAAGGTAATGTAATAACTGAATATGAGGCGAAATTTTCAGAAATGGGAATGCCTATATATAGACTGGAAGCTATCAATAGAAAATGAGAGGGGATTAAAAAATGAATGCGAATACAGTAAAGTTAATTACAGAAAAATTAGGGTTGATCGAGCGTCCTAAAGGTGTGATAAGCGGTATCTATAAAGACTATTATATGACCCTTAAGGAACAGCAGAAAAACATTTATGTCTTAGTTGTCCAGGGAAACAACAAGGCAGAATGTTCACAGGAAGATATTGATAAATTTATTGATTCTATAAAGGGTATACAGGGTGTTTCAAATTGTGTTTACGATAAGAGATGCCTTAAAGTACTTATAGCGGTTATGAAAAATGATTTTTCATATTTGTTCAATTGCGTTGATATGATTGTCGGATTTTTTGGAGATAACGGTTTTAAAACAGGATGCGCACACTGTGATGATGTACAAAAAAATGTGTCTCTTTGCGGAGTGTATGGAACATATGAATATGTCTGCGATGACTGTTTTAATATTATCGAAGAGGAAAGCAAAAATAAACAACCTGAAAAAAGCCCCAAAAAAGGAAATCTTCCTGCCGGTATCGTAGGAGCTTTTTTAGGAACTCTGATAGGGGCGGTTTTGTGGATCATAATATATAATTTGGGATTTATAGCCGGAATAGCCGGATTAGTTATGACCGTATGCGCGTTTAAGGGCTATGAGCTTATAGGAGGCAGGCTTAGCAAGACAGGAGTGATCGTTTCGGTCATTATCGTTATTGTAATGATCTTTTTTACAAATACGCTATGCTATGGAATAGAAGTGCACTCAGTATTTTCCGAGCAATATGGTGGCGTAAGCTTTTTTGAGTCTTACAGAATTGCTATGGAATTAGTATTTGAGAATGTTGAAGGACTGCTCGGCTACTTTATAAAAGATCTGGTGGTAGGATATTTGCTTACGATTGTGGCAAGCTTTTCTGCTATAAAGAATGCTTTTACTGACAATGGAGATACTCCAAGTGTGAGCAAGTACTGATTAAGGAGAAAAGAGACGATTTGAAGAGTAAAATAAGAATATTATATAAAAGAGCAGACGCTTTTTTAAAACAGCTGAACGAGGATGCGGTTTACGCATTCTCGGCTCAGGCTGCTTTTTTTATAATAATCGCACTTTTCCCTTTTGCAATGTTTATACTTACTCTTATACAGTATCTTCCGTTTTCACAAAATGAACTTGTGGATATGATTTTTTCTGTATTGCCGGGAGAAACCGGAGAATTTTTTAAAGATATAATAGAGGATATATATAATAATGCTTCCGGAACCTTGGTATCGGTCACCGCCATATCGTCGCTGTGGGCGGCGTCAAGCGGGGTGTACGCGCTAATAAGAGGAATAAACTCAGTATATAAGTCTGGCAGGAAAAGAAATTATATACTTAAAAAGCTTATATCCATTGTATATACTCTTGTTTTTGTGGCAATTTTGATAGTTACTCTTGCGATACTTGTTTTCGGAAATAAGCTTCAGGGGTGGATATCATATAAATTTCCACAGATCAGAGGAGTTGCCGCCATTGTAATAAGTCTTAGGACGATCGTGGGACTCTGTGTACTGACTGCTTTTTTCCTCGTTTTATATATTTTTGTGCCTGGAAGAAAAACACGTATAAGGTATGAGCTTCCCGGGGCTGTCCTGAGCGCGGCGGGCTGGATGATTTTTTCCTATATATATTCATTTTATATAGATAATATAAGTAATTACTCAAGAACGTACGGAAGCCTGGCCGCAGTAGTATTCCTTATGCTTTGGCTTTATTTTTGTATGTATATAATGCTTGTGGGTGCCGAGGTAAATGTATTTATAAGAGCGAATAAAAGGTGATTTTGGGGGTGTTTTGATGAAAAAAGCGGCTGTTTTTATGATCGCGATATGTATGCTTTCTTTTATGCTCGGATGTGAGAACAAAACGGAGACAGAGATAAAGGAGGGGACTAAAATGATAAAGTTTACAAATCCCATTGCGGAAACTGGAAACGACCCTTGGGTGATATATCATGAAGGATATTATTATTACTGCTATTCCGGACACGGTGGAATATGCGTAGAGAGGTTCGAAAATCTTTATGATCTTGAGTCGGATGAATATAACAAAGTTTGGCAACCACCGGAGGGAGAAGCATATTCAAAGGAGCTGTGGGCGCCGGAGCTGCATTATCTAAACGGAGAGTGGTATATTTATGTGGCATGTGACGACGGAGACAATAAAAATCACAGAATGTATGTTTTAAAAGGAACTTCCCAGGATCCTACGGACAGATTCGAGTTTATGGGGAAAATATACGATGGTACCGACAGATGGGCAATCGACGGGACTGTAATGCAGTATAACGGTAAAATGTATTTTATATGGTCCGGATGGACCGGCAGCCAGAATGTGCGCCAAAATCTATATATTGCCGAGATGAGCGATCCATGCACCATATCTGGTGACAGGGTCAGGATATCTACTCCGGAATTGGAATGGGAAAAGCTTGGCGGCACGCCCCACATAAATGAAGGTCCTGTAGCTATAGAACATAATGGAACTGTACATATAGTATATTCGGCAAGCGGAAGTTGGTGCGACGATTACTGCCTTGGACTTCTTACTCTTACTGGGGAAGACCCTTTGGATGAAAATGCCTGGAGAAAATTGGAAAGACCTATCTTATCTAAGAGCGATACAGTATTCGGACCAGGCCACTGTTCTTTTACCACATCTCCGGACGGTTCACAGACATGGGTGGTTTATCACGCTAACGCTGTATCCGGATCGGGTTGGAGCGGAAGGAGCGTAAGAATGCAGCTTGTTACGTGGGATGAAAATAACTATCCGGTCATAGGCGAGCCGGTAGATTTGGGAGTAGAATTAGAATTTGCGGATAACAGGTAAGGATAATAGCGTAAATAAAGAAAACCGGAAGATACGACTGACATGGTTTCCGGTTTTCTTTTATGTCAATATGGTTTATATATTTTTATTGATTTCATTATAAGTATAAGCTCTTGTCATAGCCTTATTGCGCTTTTCATCCATAAGTTCAACCCGTATATATTTATAGGGAAAGTCGAGAGAAAAATCCGCGGACGTTAATTTGGAAGTATGTTCTCTCAGGATTCGGGTAAGCCTGCTGTCAGTCCTCAGCATAATGGCACAGCAAGGCTCACATTCTATATAAAGAGTATTATTTTCTACGTATAACTGATTTATGACAGGGCCTGTAGAAGCGTAAAGATCCAGATTTTCCATAGCGGAAATTATACTTTTATAGGATAGATCGGGAGCTTTGATCATTGTAAAGCCTCCGAAAGAATCATTATACGGAGAGCTGATATCCTGGGAAAAATTATGATTGTCGTCGGTAGCGGTGCAGGCGCAGAGTTTTCCGCTTTGTAAATAGCGCTCGTATTCGTAATCTCCGTATCCGTCCATCATTTCTTTTTCACAGCCGTGGTTATAAACTTCAAAGGCAAAAAGACCTGTCAGAGGACAGAAATCTTCTCCGCTCTGAAAAGACCAACGCGGGTGGTTATACTGAACCAAAAAACCGGAATCGTTTGCTTTGTCTATGGTTTCCTGTACCTTTTCCAGAGAATATATGCGTTCAAAAGGTATAAAATCCTCTCTGTAGGGATCTTTTGAGAAAAAGTTTAAATGGTATACGGGATTATACGGAAATTGCGGGTCAGAGCAGTTATAATCTATTTCTATCGATGTAATTGGCAGAAAATCAGGTTGGGCCAGATCCATATGGCTTAAAAGGGTATTGTGGTCGGAGTAGGCGATGACCTGATATCCATGAGCTTTATATATATCACGCAGTTTTTCCGGGGAAAAACGTCCGTCAGACAGAGTGCTGTGACAATGAAGATTTGCCTTGTAAAATGTTCCGCTTTCGGGAAGAAGATAGATACGTTTCATAAAAAATACCTCCAGATTTATTTTTTTTCTTTGCAATATAATATCATAAATGGAAATAAAAAACGTCCCCGATTTTAGCGAGATATCGTTAAGGGAGAATAAATGTAGCAGTCTTTGATGTGGGCGTACGAGGACTTCAATGGCGGACATACTGTTCTGCTCCGGTAACTGAAACGCATAGTAGATAATAATTGGGTTCCTGCAAATACCGGAATACTTTTCCGGCTTCTCGTACACCTCAATCCTGTGGGATGAATGAATTGAGGCAGAGGTTCGCTCTTCGCTCCGTCTTCATAAACATAGGTAACCTTTTGAATCAGCGCATCCTTCTCATAGAGACAGATCTTTTTTCTGATTTTCTTCATATTTGTTTTGCATAATTCCGACCTCTTTCTGTCATTTGGCAACGCAAACAGATATCATAAAACATTGAAAAAGTCCAGATAAAATTGAAAAAACGGGTTCTGATAATTCTTTTCCCGGTTCTTTTTTTATAAAATTTTGACTTACCAAATTGTTTTCCAAAGATAACAACAACCTTTGGAGAACCAAAGGGAAAAACAATTTCCGTATTATACTTTTCAGGTACAATATATCCGGAGGTACATCGAAATGAAAGGACGAATTTTAACAAGTGAAACAGTACAAAGCTTCAAAAAATATTTGCGTAAGGAGGAGAAAAGCGAAAACACCATAGAAAAATATCTGCGGGATGTGCGGGTGTTCACCGAATATTTAGGCGGTGTAGAGGTCACAAAGGAAATAGTCATCGCCTACAAGAACAAATTGCTTTCAGCCAACTACGCTATTCGCAGCATAAATTCCATACTAGCTTCTCTCAACAGCCTGTTTGTATTTTTAGACTGGACGGATTGCAAGGTGAAATCCATAAAGCTCCAACGGCAGATTTACTGCCTCGAAGAAAAGGAACTGACCAAAGTGGAATATTTGCGGCTAGTGAATACTGCAAAGCAAAAAGGAAACGAACGACTGAATCTGATTTTGCAGACAATTTGTGGCACCGGCATCCGTGTAAGCGAACTGCAATATATAACTGCCGAAGCAGTCAATCACGGGGAGGCGGTAGTTTCTCTCAAGGGCAAAATACGGTCGGTTTTTATTGTGAAAGAATTGCAAAAGAAACTGCTCCGCTACGCTGTGAGG
>CASDQQ010000059.1 GCA_949282945.1 uncultured Eubacteriales bacterium | reverse complement strand
GTTTGTGTGAATAATTGTTTTTTCTGTGTTTTTATATGTTTTTATATATGGGCGCTAGAGCATGCGGCTGTTAACCGCAGGGTCGTCCGTTCGAGCCGGACTTCAGGAGCCAATAAATGCTGATTTCTGTATGGATTTCAGCATTTTTTGTGTGTGCTCGGCATGCATTATCACTTGGTGGTGAAAGTCCACTACAGACTTGGCAGTAGGAACTGTTAGCCGAAGGCAAGGGCGTCCATCGTGAGGTGGAGTCTGAAGGAAGCCGGATTGAGGGATGAAAAGTTCCCGATGGGCAAAACCTCGGTCTGACGAACAGAAACTACATACAAGGCATACTTGAAACGGACGAGTTTCCACAACAAAACGAAGTCCAATACTGCCCGAATTTCAAGGTGTAAATGTAGCAGATATACGAGGTGAAGGTGGTAATGCTTACCCGAGGAGGTCTTGCAGGCGGAAAAATTTTTTTTCTGTAGTAACAACGAACTGCAAGAAGTCAGCCGAAGCCATAGTACCAAGGAAAAACTTGGGAAGGGCTGAACAATCATAAGTCTTTAGTAAACAGCCAAAGGAGGTTGGTATGATGAAAACAGAATACACCGAAAAAGGTGGCTTCCTGCAAAGGGATAGTGTGGAACACAAAGAGTATGCAGAAGCGTATAGTGCCAACGGACGAGAAGTTGAAGAAAAGGACGGTGCAGACTTGCTTGAAAAGGTACTGTGCAGAGAAAATATAAACAAAGCCTACAAGCAGCAAAAGCCAGTAAGGGAGCGGGCGGAGTTGACGGTATGACCGTTGATTAAGCGCTACCTTGGCAGAAAGAACATAGGAATGAGCTGCTCGAAAGTATAAGGAATGGAAAATACAAGCCGTCGCCTGTAAGGAGAGTAGAAATTCCAAGGATAACGGGGGAGTGAGAAAGCTCGGAATACCGACAGTCATAGACCGTGTTAGTGTGGCAATTTCACAGAAAAGCAAGGGAAGGTTATTCGGAAGAGAAGTGCGGAAGATAGGAGAACGAGAAGTCAACATAAAAATAAAAAGTATGAAAAAGGCGTAAAAATGAAGTTGTAGAGTACCGCTTTTTATATAATTTTTTGCATGCATGCTTCTTTACCTGCATATTTATTTTCGATTTATATGCAGATAAAAGCGTGTATCACTTGGATTTCTGCATATAATATGCTATAGTAATATGCAGAAAGGACGGTGCGGTATGAAGAAATTTGATTACTCTTTCTTGAATAACGGTTTGCTGCCCGCAAATCTGGTAAATCTTACTTCAAACATTTCAGAATTGAAAACAATGGCGGGAGTGCGAAAAGAGGAATATACTCAAATTTTTACAGAGTTAGAGGCAGTCGCAAAGGTACAATCAATCAAGAGTTCCAACGCTATTGAAGGTATCGTTACAAGCGACGAGCGTATAGCTGCTATTGTTAATCAAAACAGTGCTCCGTTAAATCATAATGAAGCGGAGATTGCTGGGTATAGGGACGCGTTAAATGAAATTCACTTAGGCTATGAGCATATTGATTTTCGTGAGCGTGATATCCTGCGTTTACACGAAATAATGATGTCCTTTGCCGGTTATGAATACGGCGGTCAGTATAAAACAGACGATAATGTAATTTTGGAAATCGACGCAGATGGAAACAGGTACGTTCGTTTTCGCCCTGCTTCTGCCGATGAAACTCCAAAGGCTATGGAACAATTAGAACTCGCCTATATGGAGGCACGCAGCGATGCAAACATTAATCAGCTGCTTTTGATTCCTTGTGTCATTTTGGACTTTCTCTGTATACACCCATTCCGTGACGGAAACGGAAGAATGTCTCGTTTATTGTCCTTACTACTTTTATACAAGAATGGTTTTGACGCCGGAAAGTATGTGTCTTTTGAGGAGCAGATTAACAATTACAAAGCTTATTATTATGAATCCCTCCGGAAATCTTCTGAGGGGTGGAACACTAACGAGAATAGCTATTTCCCGTTTATCGAAAACTTCTTATCAACGCTTTATATGTGCTATAAAGAGCTTGATAAGCGTTTTGCTGTTGTTCACGGAAAGAAAATTACTAAGAGAGCCCGTATAGAGGCAACGGTGCTTAACAGTCTGACCCCTCTTTCCAAAGCGGAGATATGCAAAATTCTTCCAGATGTCAGCCCGACAACTGTTGAAGCCGTCCTCGGTGCAATGGTGAAAAGCGGATCAGTGAAACGAATTGGCTCTTCCCGATCATCACGCTATATTAAGGCGTAAGGTCAGATGACTTTTTATTTTTTTATACGCAGAAATCCACACAGCCAAGGGGCTTTTAAGTAAAAACTTCTCGGCTGTGTAATAATTATAGAGATAGTTACTTAATGGGTTTAAACCATTGTAGACTTGCGTGCTTCGATGTATAGGTCAATATCTTCAATAATATAGTTTGTGCCTGTCGTATGCAAAGATTTTCCACGACTGCTCATGGTCAAACCTCCTCCGGCAGTTCAAAGCTGCCCGTCTTTTTTTCTTCATCAAACAGATTGAATAGGGTGAGGGGCTGAAATGCCACAGCTTAGTTTCTTCTTGCTCCAAAAGGGCATAGACCTTTGAATTGTAAAATTCGTTGGAAGCAGTAATTTCATCATACGCATAATTTTCAGTAATTAAATGAACGACCTGTTCCACTAACACACTCATAATAGCGCTGAATTTTTCTTCTCCCATTATAATTCCTCCTGCGGGATCGTCCCGATAAATTTAAGATAGGAAAGTGTCGTTTCATAGATTCACTCAATTTGCAGATATTCGGGTTTGTCAATCGTCGGAACTTCGCGTCATTAAACGAGAACACAAGTCGGAGAAAGACAAGATCGGCAGGAACAATTACTGGTGTGAGTTGACAATGGAATGCGACAGATGTAAAAATTTTTATTTATCAGAAACCCAAAGAAGAAAAAGAGAAAAAACTGTGCTGCTCTCACTGTGTTTTTTCATGTACAGTGTCAAAACCAAGTTGGAGAAATTCCATGCACTATCTCGATAATAATTATTGCCATTATGCACAAGTGTTGGGAGGATAACAATACCGTTATTGAGTCCTGTCTCTTTTGATATGAAAAAACGGAGGTTGAGGAAGAACTGTATCATGTGCTCAGGCGTTTTCATTTGTTTGTTCGATACGGAGAAATGACCGATATGTGTATCGTTAAATGTGTGATCGGATCAGCCGTCGTGTATGAGAATAAGGAACGGAGAGATTCCCTGCGAAAATGCAGCGGGCACGAGACCCTGGAGCATGATTACCTTCGCTCTATAAAAAAACTAAAAAATTTTTTTGATTACTGTAGGCTTACAATACATGTTTGACAAACCTACACATCATTTTGTTGATCTTTGTTTCGGCGCTTGCGCATATTAATTTTGTACGGTATCATTATTGCAAAAAGTATGGGATTGTGTGGCGAGTACGGTAACCATACATCTCCAAACTTAAAATGTAAGCCAAAGAAGGTTAAGAAATCATGTTGGAAGAGTGATAAGAAAAAGTTTCTATTAATTTTTAAAGTTTTAATAGGAATGAGGTGCTCCAATTATAGCGTTTATACTACTCTTGTTCATTGGTTTCATAATTGATTTATGACAAACAACTAACTTAACTAGGTTGGATGTTTGGAGGCTATCTTAAAAGCTTGAGATAGTTCCTCAGGCAGATGACAAACCCCTGTGCTTCGTATCATAGAGGTTTGTCATCTGCCTGAACAAGCGTGATAGCGCTTGTTATTTTTATGTGTATCTATAATATTTTATTAAATAGTAAAGAAAATATACAATGTACTCTATACTTTTACTGATAATTTATCTTTCATTTATAAGTCTTGGACTTCCTGATTCGCTGCTAGGGTCCGCCTGGCCCGTTATGCAGCAGAATTTTGACGTACCTATTTCGTACGCGGGTTTTGTTTCAATGATAATTTCAGGAGGTACTATTTGTTCAAGTCTTCTTTCTGAAAGACTGACTAATAAATTTGGAACAAAAAATGTAACCGTACTGAGCGTGTTTATGACAGCGGCCGCGTTATATGGGTTTTCTACAGCGAGCGCGTTTTGGATGCTTTGTGTTTGGGCGGTTCCATACGGCCTTGGTGCCGGAGCAATTGACGCGGCGCTGAATAATTATGTGGCTCTTCATTATTCTTCAAGACATATGAGTTGGCTTCATTGCTTTTGGGGAGTGGGAACGATCATAAGCCCGTATGTAATGAGCTTTGCGCTCACGTATTCCTCATGGGAAAATGGCTACAGGATAGTTTCCTTTATCCAGATGGGAGTAACTGCCATTCTTGTTCTTACTCTGCCTGTATGGAAAATTAACCAAAAAAAGGAGCTTGGGGAAGAAAAGCCTGCTGCCGTCGGTATTAGGGGAGCGCTGAAGATCAAAGGAGTGCCATATCTTTTAATAGGCTTTTTTGGGTATTGCGCGGCTGAATCAACGGCAATGCTGTGGACGAGCAGCTATCTTACGAGAACCAGGAATATTGCGGAAGAACAGGCTGCTGCGCTTAGCTCGCTGTTCTTTATAGGAATAACTTTAGGACGGTTTCTTTCGGGAATAGTTTCTGACAGGCTTGGAGACCGGAATCTTATCAGAGTAGGTACAGCTATTGCTTTTACAGGTATTGTATGCGTTGCTTTACCTCTTGAAACCAATATTTTGTGTATCGGGGGATTTTTTATGATTGGTCTCGGATTTGCCCCTGTTTATCCCAGTATAATACATTCAACTCCATATAATTTCGGAGCTCAAAACTCTCAGGCTATCATAGGGATTCAAATGGCAAGTGCTTATATAGGATCTACTTTTATGTCGCCGCTGTTCGGCGTTATCGCAAATAATATAAGTATTAAGCTTATGCCGTTTTATATTGCTGCTTTTACCCTCCTTATGATATTTATGACTGAAAAAACTTTTAAAAAGACGAGGTGTGATAATAACATAAACGGTTAAAACATTTTGTCTGTTTTGCTTGTTTTTAACGCGTATTTTTTGTAGAATATGTTACATATAAAGCGTTGAAAAGACTCGGCTTATTGGAGGAATGTTTATGAGTGAAGAAAAATTGTCTCTGTGGCAAAACTTTAAATGGCAGTATAAACAAAGTAAGCGCATGCGGCTTTATATGGGAGCCGTATCCGGAATAAGCCTTATGTTCCCGTTGCCCGTATATTTTTTTATGAGGGACAACGCGGCGACTATTTTGAAGTTCCTCTTCGGCTTTATGCTGCTGCTTTTTTGCGTAGTAAGTTTTATCGAGGCGAATACCATCGCTAATAAGGATATAAAGAAAAGGGTAGGATTTAAAGATTATAAGTTAAAAGGGTTTGTATTAGGGCTTTTGGCGCAGCTTCCGATGTGGATAGCCGCCGCGATAGTGATAAGTCTCAAAGGAGTAATAATTGCCGACGTCATAACTCCGGACGCGGCAAATTACATTTCAAATTTTCTGATACTGCAGTATACTGATATCATGTTGTTGTTTGATTATTCTATATGGGGATATATAATATCTTTCCTTATTCTTCCTGGTGTTTCAATGATAGGATATTTGTTGGCGTATTTTAAGATCGATATAGACGACGCTTTGGGAGGCATACATAAATAAAAATTTTTGAGGGGACGATTTGTATGACAGAAGATATGATGAAAAAAGCTGAAATTTTAACTAAAGATTATAACGATTTTTTAGAGAAGGAGTATTTTTCATATATAACTCAAAAAGGAGTATATACAGACGAGCAAAAGGTTTTCGACGAAGCCAGAGGGCAGATTTTCAGAGACTGGGAGAACAGACCGGTAGAAGGGCTGGATGGAACAACGCCTAAAGACTTTATAGGTGGAATAGATAGCCTGGAGGATCTCATAACTCTTTTTGATTATATAAGCTCAAATTCTTTTGACTCAGTACCGGAGTGCCTTATAGACGGAATAGAGAGGTTTGGCGACAAAGGCGCTGAGCTTATAGCTGATAAACTTGACTTTGACATAGCTCAGAACTATGATATGAACTCTGTAGAAATGTCGGAAGAGGATCATAAAAAAGCAGAAGCGGCTATGTCGGCTCTTTCGGCTCTGTCAAGACCTGGGTTCGGAGGAGAAAAGGTAATAAAGCGAGTAATCGGATTTATAGAAAATTGCAGGCCGGAAAGCGAGATGTTTTTAGAAAGAGCCGCGGCCGCGCTGTCTTTAAGAATAAGCGAGTCTTATCCCATAGCTATAGAATATATAAAAAATACTGAGCAATTAGGGGAAAGAGAAGAGTTTATTTTGTCAGCCCTCTGCGATATTAAGGACGAATATAAGAACGATGAAATTTATAAGTGCTTAAAGGATAGCTTTAGAAGAATGAAAAATCCTGTGCTCGGGGCCGTTTTTCTGGGGGATTACGGCGACTGCAGGGCTATTCCTGCCTTAAGGCGTTTTGCCATGGAGAATCTGGGAAAATGCAGCATGGACGACTATTATACAGTGGTAGCCGTTATAGAGAAACTTGGTGGAATAATAGAGGATCTTCTTCCAGAACAAATTTTGCACTGAGAGTAATATAACCAAACTTTTGTGAATAGTTTTTATTAAGAGGAAAACTGTCACGAAAGGAATGTTCATATTATGATAATGGTGCTTAAAAGAAACAATATTATTTTTATCGCCGTGATATTTTTGCTGTCTCTGGCGCTCATAGGAATAAATAATGTTTTTCTGGCTGAGCGGAATGAAGAGCCCGGTATTATAGATGATCCACAGGGCGAAGAAGAGGTAAGCGAGGTGGGCAAGGGCAAAACTGTGGTTCTAGACCCGGGTCACGGAGGAGAAGATCCTGGAGCAGTAAGCGACTATAATAGTATAAGCGAAAAAAATATAAATCTTTATATCGCTAACCAGGTAAAAACCCTTTTGGAAAAGGATGGATACAAGGTTATCATGACAAGGACGGAGGATGTTCTTGTGTATGATGAAACCGCTAAAGGCGAGACTCAGATGAGAAAGCAGGATCTGCAAAGGCGTAAAAAGATCATGGATGAAAGCGGAGCGGATATTGTGGTAAGCATACACCTGAATAAATATACAGACCCTAAAGTACACGGCGCGCAGACGTTTTTTGTAAAGGGGTCTAAGTCAAGTGAAAAGCTTGCTACCTGCATACAGTCGGCGATCGTATCTGATGTAGATCCGGAAAACAAAAGAGTTGCTCTTGTTAAAAACGAGGATATCATAATAACCAAGGACTGTAAGACCACCACTACTATCGTAGAATGCGGGTTCCTGTCAAATGAGGAAGAAGAAAAGAAGCTATCTGACCAGAATTATCAGAATAAACTTGCCGCCGCAATCAAAAAAGGTATAGACGCTTATTTTACGGTGTAGCGTAATATAGGTCCAAGTCGCGTCCCGCTGTGGTTATTACATTTTTTATGCGTCCATTTGTAGCATAAGCCGTATGTCTGTAATATAAAGGAGCCTCAGGTACTTCCTGCGATGATGAAGTTGAGTTTATCGTTATGTGCCAGGTTCCTTTCTTTATAAGTTCTATTCTTTCCAGATAAGTTATAGGCTCAACCGAGATATCTATTCCAAGGTTTTCCTTCCACTGAGAAGAAAGCGCGGAGGCAAACATAATACTTGAAGCAGAATCATCAACCATTATGGTAAGGCCTTCTATTGACTCAATAGAAGAGGCCGCTTTGAAGGATTCTAAGAGAGTTTTGGCGGTAATGATATCCTCCTCAAAATTATAACCGGGCACAATGGAGGCGCCAGTTTTTAAATTTTTGCTTATAAATTCCTCCCTGTTTATGCCAAGTGAAAGAGCTTTACGTAAATCGGCGCTTTGCAGATAGTTATCGGAAGTGTTCATATCTATATAAACGGTATTTCCGTCGTAATAGTTTTCAACTTTGTGTCCGGCCTCAGAATATTTTGATACTTCGTCGGCTGACAAATATACCATATCATAATTTCCCAGTTCAAAATTCATAAGCTTTGAATCGCTGCTTCCCGAGGATATCAACATAATTTGCTGAAGGGCAATGTTAGCTTTATTCCAGTAAACTTCGTTCTTAGAAAGGACCAACCTTTGCCCGTGAGTCCATAAAACAGCGTACCATGGTCCGTTGTAACATATGTTGTCAGGCTCTTTACCATAAGAATATTTATTTTTTTCATAAAGCTCTTTTTGTATGGGGGCAAATTGGGTATCGGCCACTATCTCAGGGAAATTTTCCATAGGGGAATTGAGCGTAAATACAATTGTAGAATCATCCGGACAGTCTACACTTTTAAACAGGGTCTGCATTTGAGTTCTGTACGGAGAACCGTTGCTTTCGTCTAAGTGCAAATCTATAGCGTCTTTAAAATCTCCCGATACCACCTTTGTATTATCCTGCCAGAGAGCATTCTCCCTGAGCTTAAAGGTCCATACGCTCTTAGTTTCGTCCGAAGTCCATTCCGAAGCGGCCGCGGCTACTATATTTCCGGACATATCATACCTTACAAGGCATTCCAACATATGCCTTAACACGGTTTTTGTTACAGGATCCTCTGCGGTAATTGAATTAAGATAAATAGGCTCGCCGCCTATATTTACGGAAATATAATATTCAGTATCTTTAATTGAGGATGTAGGCCTGGGAGACGTGGTAGCGGAGGCGGATATATCAGGACTGTTTCCACGAAGAACTCCGTCCCTCTCTAAAAGACCCAAAAGTACTGTAAAAATCAGCGATAAACAAAGAAAAAACATAGATACGCTGAAAAAAAATTTCTTTTTATTATCACTGACTTTTTTGATTATATTTTTAGGACTATATTTCTTAAAATCAATTTTCAAAACCGCCACCTCCGGATCATTATTTTTTATTTTAGCATATTAGTATTGTTGCGACAATACGACAGGTAATGTATAATGTTAAATAATATTGAATTTTGCGGAGAATAACAGGATGGACGTTTTTTTCTATGTTAATAAGAAAGACAAGGACAGAGTCTTGGAATGCGGTCTTAAGCTTTCAGAATGGGCTGAAAGAAAAGTCTTTATTTCGGGTATACAGCATTTATGTATACGGGCTTTTTTGAATCCCCGGGATGATATGGATAAATTTAATGATGAAAACTATGTTCCAATCAAAATACGGGTAAATCCGTCAGCTGTTTTGGTGGCCGAAGGCGTGTTCTATGACGATTCTTTTTTTGACCGCGGGAAAAATGATCTTTATAATTCTTCGGTAATGCCTCTTGAAAAATATGTTTTTGGAATGTACCGCAAACCGGAATGTCTTCTTACGGGAACAGTAGGAGAGCGTTTTTTCGAGGTAATGGACAGGTTTATTGATGTTCCGGTACTCTATAATTCATCTGAGGAACTGTATATTTCTTCGCAGCTAGAAAAGGGAAAGGAACTTTATACTAATTTCGAGGAAAGACTTCTCTATATATATTACAGCAGGCTTGCGGACAAAGGCCTGTATAAAGTATATAATACCGTGGACAGTGAGTATACTATTTTTGAAAGCGAGAACGGAAAACACATTGTATCTTTAAGAAAAATGTAGTAAAATACTATAGCTGTCAACATAAGCTGCCGCTTAGACAACAGGAGGTTAAATATATAATGAGCGTAGAAAGTAAGCCTGCAGAAAATAAGGCTGCGGAAAATAAACCCGCGGGGAACAGGACTAAATATGGAAAATATAATGGCAATAAGCCAGGATCCGGCGAGAATGTTTCCGCTCAGAATCCGAAAAATGAAAATTCTGAAAAAAAGCAGAATCAGCCCGCCCAGAATAATGAAAATAACGTAGGGCAGAACAGAAAAAACAGAAATAACTATTTTAAGAAAAATCCAAGTTTTTATCATAAAAACCGCAAAGTTCAGGTTGAGGAAACTCTTGAGGATATTGCCGCCGATATGGTAAGAATAGAAAAGGAAATCGAATTGGAAATAAAAGAAATTACTTCTATGAGATTGGGTCTTTAAATTTCGAATAATTTTTTAAAATCGGGTTACCATAGTATTGCACTATTCTTTTAAGGAGGACTTTACTATGGATAAACAAGGACATCAGACAATAGGATGCGGAGTAAAAAGCTGCTGTTATAACAGCAACCAGAGATGTACTCTTGATAGAATCGATGTAGAGCCTACGGAAAATTGTAATTCCGGAAAGGCTTGTGATGAAAGTATGTGTGCAAGCTACTGCTGCAAGAGCGGTAAATGATCCGTCATATTTTTGATTTTGAATTTGACTGAATGATGATGTGTGCAAAAGCGGAAAACATTATGTTTTCCGCTTTTGTGCCGTATATGTTACAATAATATTTATCATAAGTACAACTTTCCTGCAGTTAAAGGAGATTACAAAATATGAAGAAAAGTATCTTTATGGGAAATTTTAGGAACAACGTTATAAATAAAGTGTATTCTGACAAAGTTCGCGCTATTTTGGAAGAGGAGGCCGGGCTGATAGGAGAAACGGTAATAGGAAAGGAAATGCTTGAAGAATACTGTAAAGAAGTAAAAGATGTAAATTATATTTTTTCTACATGGGGAATGCCAAATTTAAGTGAAAAGGAAATTGAAAAATATTTTCCGAAGCTTGAGGCGGTTTTTTATGCCGCCGGGTCGGTCCAGTCTTTTGCAAGGCCGTTTCTGGAGAAAAATATTAAGGTCTTTAGCGCGTGGGCTGCAAACGCTGTCCCCGTTGCGGAGTATACGGTAAGCCAGATTATCTTGGCTAACAAGGGATTCTTTCAGGGCGCTTTTTACATGAGCGGAGGAGATGTGGAAAGAGCCAGAAAACACTGCGCTGACTGCACGGGAAACTACGGCTGTAAGGTGGGCATAATAGGCGCCGGAATGATCGGGACTATGGTAATACGGAAACTGAAGTCTTCTTATAATATGGACGTCTATGTGTTTGATGCCTTTATGTCTGAGAAAAAAGCAAAAGAATTGGGCGTCAGATCATGTTCTGCTGAAGAGTTATTTACTGTCTGTGACGTGATCTCAAACCATTTAGCCGATAAACCGGAGACCGTCGGTATATTAAACGGGAATTTGTTTGAAAGGATGAAGCCTAACGTTACTTTTATAAATACGGGCAGAGGCGCCCAGGTGGTAGAGAAGGATCTGATATCTTTTCTTAAGAGGAATACGTCCGCGACAGCGGTTTTGGATGTTACTATGCCGGAACCGCCTGAAAAGGGACATGAGTTTTACAGCTTAAAAAATGTTTTTCTTACGCCTCATATAGCGGGTAGTATGGGAAATGAGAGGGAGCGCATGGGAGATTATATGTTAGAGGAGTTCAGGGGACTTCAGAAGGGTAGTACAAGGTTTGAGGTAACGCCTGATATGCTTGAAACTATGGCATAGGCGGCAGGAGGGTTTTATGATCAGACGTGGACTTGTATCTGTATCCTTCAGAAAACTTTTGCCGGAACAAATTATAAAGGCGGTAAAAGCCAGTGGACTTTCGGAAATAGAATGGGGCGGGGACATTCATGTACCGCCCGAAAATATAACTTTAGCCCAGTCTGTAGGCAAAATGACTGAGAGAGCGGGATTATCCGTTTCTTCCTATGGGTCATATTATAGAGTGGGAGTATCGGAAAAATATGAGACCGATGAATTTAAAAGAGTCCTGAACACCGCAAAGTGCTTAAAAGCTCCTGTTATAAGGGTATGGGCATATAATAAGAATTTTGAGGAAGCGGCCCGTGAGGAATATTTGACATTCGTGGCCCAGTGCAGAAAGATTTCCAAGCTGTGTGAAGAGGCTAAAATTTCGTTGGCGTTTGAATGCCATGAAGGTACTTTTACCAACAAGTATATGAATACATTGAAAATACTTGGGGATATAGGCTGTGAAAACGTGGGGACATATTGGCAGCCTAACCAGTTTCAGTCAAATAGCTATAATTTAGAGGCGGCCGAGGCTCTTGCGGATATTACCTTTAATGTACATGTTTTTCACTGGACAAAAGATATAAGATTGCCTCTTAACGATGGTCTGGATATTTGGAAAAGGTATGCAGGAATTTTTAAGGCTACTGGCAGGGATTATGGGTTTCACTTGGAATTTATGCACGATGACAGTTTAGCCAGCCTTGAAAGCACCGTAAAAGTTTTGGACGAAATTTTAGCTGATAATTAAAAATAATTTGCGAAAAAACGTGTTGTAAATTATTTTTAGGCGTGCTATAATGAACAGGCTAGTTTTATGCCGGTGTGTTGGAATTGGCAGACGAGACGGACTCAAAATCCGTTGTCAGCGATGGCGTGTGGGTTCGAGTCCCACCACCGGCACCATAAATCAATGGCTCACAAGTCCAGTAATATCAAGGGCTTGCGGGCTTTTCTTTTTTTGAAATGTCCCTCCTGTTTTGGTTCGTCACGGCGATAACTTTGCAATTCGCTATTTGGGGGTTTCTCCTTTACATAAATTTAGCCGCCTGCGGCGATAGCAGACGGCTATGTATCTTCGGAATAATATATCGCAAACTACTTGATAGATTGGTTGATATTATTCCGATAATACGTTATAATATAAAAAATGATATGTAGGCGGTGAACGCATGGAATATATGAAAGTAACACAAGCGGCGGAAAAATGGGGCATATCAGACCGACGTGTCCGTATCCTCTGCCAACAGGGAAAAATAGA
>CASDQQ010000058.1 GCA_949282945.1 uncultured Eubacteriales bacterium | reverse complement strand
ATAAGACGTATGCTTCTTGGCATCATTTTTCTTTATGATATAGACCGACATAAACATGATCAATGTTATTATGATTGAACTCAGAGCCAGAAAAAGAGCCACAGAAGCTTTTAAACTTCCACCGGTTCCTTCCCCGGAAGAAGGCGTGCCTGTGGGTTTTACCGTAGTATCTTGAGTTGTAGCGGGACTCTGGGGCTGCCCTGTTGGTTCGGTATCCGTTATAGTAGGATCAGGTTCATGACTTATGGTATACGTAGGGGGTTCTGTTTTGGAAGGGGAGGGAGAGGGGGTTTCCCTGTCAGGAGTAGGAGAAGGAGAGGGGGATGGGGAGGGTGTATTTACGGCTGCCTCTCTTATGATAGTTATAGTATAAGTCTTTTGAGTGCCGTCCTCTGCGGTTACTATTACCGAACGCTTGTTTTCTCCGACTACAAGATCGGAATTTCCGGATATACTTACTTTGGCATTAGAATCGTCCGCTACCGCGCTTATAGGCAATTTGTTTATACTGTTTGGAACGGTTACAGAATATTCGGTTATATCGGGCGAAAAATTAGGAGTAAGTTGCCCCTGAGAAATCTCAAGAGATTTTAAGTTGGCGTTTGACGAAAGAGCGGGGGACGGATCCGAAACCTTTATTTCCGATGTGGCCGATGGGTTGCCTATGGAAACACCTCCGTCTGTATATATAGTGCAGTTGCCAAGGGAAATTGAAGTGGTTCCTGCCTTAACGGCTCTAAAAGTCAATACGGCTGAAAGGGATTGAGAAGGGGTCGGAGCTGAATAGTTGAGAGGTATATTACCGGCTCCGCCGCTTGCTCCGTCTCCTGATATAAATTCTATAACTGTCTCGTCATATGTTATCGTACCTGAAACAGAGGTGATATTTTCGTTATTGCTTATAAAATTTACTGTTACGGTAATCGTATCTCCTACGGAAACTTCCGGGGCGCTCAAAGATATGCCGGCGCTTGTATCGGCGTATACTGGAGTCTGAAAAGATACGATCCACAAGGCGACTAAAAATATCGCAGCAGCCGCGCAAAATACTTTTTTCATAAAACAAATCCTTTCTTGCAAATACTCAAATTGCTTTGGCCGTCGGATACCGTCTGTTCAAGTATCTCAGCGGCGCCTGTGCTGCTGAATATTATATCATAGCCAAAGCGTACTTTCTAAAAATTCTATTTTAGAAAGTATATAATAATGCTCCCGATTTCACAATAGGGAGCATTATTTAAAAGAAAATATATAAAACGATTATTTTTGAGGTATGGAAGAAACGTTCAGCAGGTGCTTTTGAATGTTCAGCAGATCCTGACTGTCTATATTTCCGTTTTTATTATTGTCACCGGCTGTAAAATATACGCCTGAAAGCAGGTTTATCCTCAGCAGGTGTTTTTGGACTATAAGCAGGTCGATACTGGAGATTTTGCCGTCGCCTGATACGTCGCCGTAAACAACTACCGTATATTTATCATATAGGGAACCGTCCGATTTGTACACCGCTAAGACGTAACCTGTGCCTATACTTCCCGTAATTTCTTTGCCCGACGCGTCAAGTACCTTTAAAGATCCGTTTTTCACAGTGATCTTACTTAAAAACGATGCCGCCGATGTGTTGGGAGATACGCCTGTAATAACCGAACCCAGAGTATAAGAGTCAGAAGTAATCTCCGGGTTTACTGACGGAGAGACGGAGGCGGATTTTCTATATATATTAATAGTATATATTCTTACCGCTCCGCTTGAGGCCGTTACCTCGACGGAAACTTTATTATCTCCATAGTTCAGAGCTATTGTTCCCGCGCCATTTACAACTGCTGAAGGGCTATATGAAACAGCGGTTACTTTAACGGACTGCACAGAACTTTCAACCACTAACTCGTAGTCCTGAGTGTATTTGGAAAAGCTTGGGGTCAAATTAAACCCGGATACACTGAGCGAGCTTAACAGATTGTTATTGTCTCCGGTTGCTGCCGGAGCGGAAGCGGCTTCTGAGGACATATTTTTATATACAGGGATGCTAAAGACCAGTGTGGATTTAAGCATCTCATCGCTGTAGGCCTTTTTCATGGAAGCTGCCTCAGATGTAGGCGCGGTTACGTTGGTCATATACTGATGGGAAAAATATCCATTTCCTCCGTCCACTACATCAAATTTCTGGAGATACAGAGTATCCTGTCCTTTATTTATATAGCTTGACCCCAAAAATACGGCGCTTCCTAAGATCGATTTATACTGATTAGTCCACGGTAAATAATAGGTTGGATTTGTCGTAGCCGCGTATATCGCGCCGTTTACCAAAGCAGACGCGTTGGAGGTAGCGTAGGCCTTTACATTAAAGAAGTTAAAATATCCTTCATATCCCGGAACGGTTCCAAAGGAAAGAGGTCCTCCGTTTACACCCTGCTCTTGTCTGGCTCTTGAAGCGAGATGATAAGGACTTACACCAGAAATCTGAGCGGCTTTTATAAAGGTCTCCGCATATGTATAGGTGACCTTTGTATCAGGCGTTGTGAACGAGCCTGACATAAAAGTATTTTTCAGTATATTCTTTACACCCTCCAGTGTGTGGTAAGGTGAATATGAAAGACTTTCAAACTGAAATATACCTGATGCCGTAAGAGCGTTTCTGGGATCAAGATAATAGGCTATTATTTCCTCTGAGGCCGCCACCCACTCTTCTCCGTCCAGACCGTACCATTTTTTATTGATCCAGTCATAAGCTCCCTTTTCAAAGGATTTCCATGAGTCGGGACTTGAAATGTGCACTAAATTTCTGCCTATGATGCTTTGAGCTTTCAAAACGTCGTTCCAGTTCAAATCTGTATGAAAAGCATTAAATATCCAGTTAGGATATTGAGCGTGGAGGGCCCTGAGGTAAGGCTTATAGCTCTCGGGGAAACCCTGTTCCGAAAGATAATCTTCGAATTTCTGGTCTGCAACGTCTGAAATTATCTCTATATAGTCGGAATGTACATAACCGACAATTCCGGAATATGTTATTTTATACCACAGCGACCCGTCGGAAGCTTTGGCAGATCCGGATATGATTACGGTTTCTCCTGATTTTACACTTCCTATTATATTGTTTCCTATAACGGGTTCCCGTCTTATATTAAGACCTGTGCTGACATTTACCACAAGGCCGATCTCAATCTTATTTTGCGCGAATATTTCATTTCCGGACAGCAATAAAAGGCCGGATAAATACAGTAGCAGCGAAAATAAGATAAATAAAGCCGTTATTCTGTAAAATTTTTTATATTCAGTCATATTATTAACTCTCCTTCTATGTTATTCATTACAGGTAATATTTTATATAAATATGTCGTATAAAGTCAATTTTTCAGGAGTGTCAATATATGGATGGGTTTTAGCCGGGGGCGGGGGCCTTTAGACGGAAAATATACATATTAACAGCGTTTGCGGTGCAAACCAAATTTCAAAATAAAGGAAAAAACTCCATTTTCTTACTATATACATAAATTGTCAATTATGTTATGATTTTCTTAATATGTTTGAATATGTATGAAGAAAGGGAATATAAGCATGTTGGAATTATTTGAAAATTTTGCGAATATTGATTTTAGACAAGTTATAATGTGGATCATAGGCGGTATTCTCATATATCTTGCTATCAAAAAGGACATGGAACCTACGCTTTTGCTCCCCATAGGATTCGGAGCAATACTTGTAAACCTGCCGTTGTCGGGAGCGGTAACCCAAGTTTATGAAAAAGGCGAAGAAATAGGGATAATAGATATTTTATTTAATGCTGGTATAGCTAACGAGCTTTTTCCGCTGCTGCTCTTTGTAGGAATAGGAGCCATGATAGACTTCGGCCCCCTGCTTTCAAACCCCAAGCTCATGCTTTTTGGAGCCGCAGCGCAGTTCGGAATATTTTTTACACTCAGTATGGCCAGACTGTTCGGATTTGATATAATAGACGCGGCGTCTATATCCATAATAGGAGCTGCCGACGGGCCTACATCGATATTTGTGGCAAATTATCTGGGGTCTCAGTATCTCGGAGCCATAATAGTCGCGGCATACTCTTATATGGCGTTGGTGCCTATTGTACAGCCTCCTGTAATAAAGCTTATAACCACAAAGAAAGAAAGACTGATAAGAATGCCTTATGAGCCAAAAAATGTTACCAAACTCACAAGGATACTTTTTCCTATCGTTATAACTATGATCACGGGTATTGTTTCTCCGAGAAGTGTAGCTTTGATAGGATTCCTGATGTTTGGAAATCTTATAAGAGAGTGCGGAGTGCTTGACAGCCTTTCTGACACTGCACAGAAGACTCTTGCTAATCTTGTGACTCTTTTCCTGGGAATAACCATAGCTACGAAGATGCAGGCAGATCAGTTTTTAAAGCTTGATACTCTTTTGATACTGGGTCTTGGACTTGTGGCTTTTGTATTTGACACTGTGGGCGGCGTTATGTTCGCGAAATTTCTCAATCTTTTCCTCAAAAAGAAAATCAATCCTATGATAGGAGCCGCAGGAATATCCGCTTTCCCCATGTCGGCGAGAGTGGTACATAAAATGGGCCTGCAGGAAGACGAGCAGAACTTTTTACTTATGCACTCGATTGGAGTTAATGTTTCCGGACAGATCGCTTCCGTAATTGCCGGAGGACTTATTTTAAATTTGATAGGTTAAGGGGGAGACAGTATGAGTTTGGAAAATTTTGTAAGTTCTTTATCTGTAATGTTAAAAGGCATGGTAGGTATATTTTTGGTTACCGGAGTAATCATACTTATAATGATCTTGCTGAACAAATTAACTGATATAAAGAAGAAATAAAAGGGGCTTAGGCCCCTTTTTATAAGGTGGACCATGAATGAAAATGTAAGCATTTTAGCAAGCGTGATAGAAAAATGTAAAAATATTGTTTTTTTCGGCGGAGCCGGAGTTTCAACTGAAAGCGGCATACCGGATTTCAGAAGCGCGGACGGTATTTATAATATGGAGTATAAATATCCTCCTGAGACTATATTGAGCCATGGGTTTTTTATGAAAAATACCGGGGAGTTTTTTGAGTTTTATAAAAACAAAATGGTATTTAAGGAAGCAAGGCCCAATTATGCTCACATTTTTCTTGCCGGGTTGGAGAGGCTCGGAAAGGATATCACCATAATTACTCAAAATATAGACGGACTTCACCAGAAAGCGGGAAGCCAAAAGGTACTTGAGCTTCACGGCTCGGTCTATAAAAATCGTTGTATGAACTGTGGAAAATTTTTTGATTTAGATTATATATTAAAATCAAAGGATATACCTCTGTGCGATGCAGAAAATTGCGGAGGCGTCATAAAGCCGGAGGTAGTCTTGTATGAAGAACCTCTGAACGAAGAGGTCATTGAAAATGCTTTAAAAAGCATAAAATCGGCTGAGCTTTTGATAGTTGGGGGAACGTCTTTAAACGTGTATCCCGCAGCCGGACTTATAAGGTATTTTAAAGGGAATACTCTGGCTCTTATAAATAAATCGGCGACCTTTGCGGATTCTACAGCGGATATAGTAATAAGGGAGCCTATAGGTCAGGTTTTTGAAACTGTGGCTAAAGAAATGGGAATCTATCGGCATAAAGCCGCGCCCTGACAGGTGTCTGACAGCTCGAGACGTTTTTCTATAGCCTGAAGGACAGGGCGCTTATCGGCGCTCCACTTTGGGGCGATCAATATAGATTTTGGACCGTCTCCCGTAAGACGGTGTATGACCATTTCCGGGGGAATAACCTCAAGGCATTTTATTACGATATCTACATATTCATCAAGAGAAAGAACTTTGAATGCTCCTTTTTTATATTCTGAAGCAAGATCCGTACCTTCAAGTACGTGGAGGAGCTGCAGCTTGATCCCCAAAGCTCCGGAAGCGCCTACATACCGCGCGGTTTTTATCATGTCATCTTCTGTTTCGTAGGGAAGTCCAAGTATACAATGGACAATGACTTCTATATTGATAGCTTTCAGGTTTTCCATTGCCTTTTCAAAACAGTCTAAATTATATCCGCGTCTGATATATTCCGCGGTTTTCTTATGTATTGACTGTAGTCCAAGTTCTATCCACACAGGTTTGATCTTATTTAAATTATCTAAAAGATTTATAACGTCCGGAGGAAGACAGTCGGGGCGCGTAGCTATGGAAAGCGCGGCTATATCGTCGCGGCGTATGACCTGGTAAAAAATTTTTTCAAGCGTTTCCACAGGGGCGTAGGTATTTGTAAAAGCCTGAAAATAGGCTATATATAAAATGTCTCCTTTTATTTTCCTGGCAAGACGTTCTTTAGCGAGAACGATCTGTCTGTCTATAGGCAGATCAATGTCAGGAGTAAATTCTCCGGAACCTCCGGCGGAGCAGAAAATGCAGCCTTTGGTTCCGAGTGTACCGTCTCTGTTAGGACATGTCATACCTCCGTTTAAAGCAAGCTTATATACTTTTTTTCCGAACTTGTTTTTTAAGTAAGTGTTTAAATCATTGTAACGCATTATATGATCCTCAGGCTGTCGAAAGAAAAATGAATTTTTACTGCATGTTCGCGAATAATATTAATAATAAAGAAAAAATAGGGGGTTCGTTATGCAGAGTATAATAATATTTTTATCAGGCGTGTGGCTAGGAGGATTAGTAGGCGTGGCCGCTATGGCTGTTGTAAATGTAAGCCGTGACAAAAAAAACGGCCCCGGATCCAAATATTAATCTAAAAACAAATCTTTTCTCTTTTTAAAATATATTATATTAGGAATGGTCCACACTGCGCTTATTATAAAGGCGGATATCATAAATGCCCAAAATGCCTTCATTGGATCTTCTCTGAACCGGTAGAGCCATGCCAGAGATGATATCAGAGGCAGCGCCCATAAAGAAAAAGTGTTTATGGAGTAGCTTCTTTTATTCATGGCGGGCATTGCTTTGTATGTAATTATATATATTATCAGTAAAAGAATCTGTTGAAGAAGATCGGCGGCATATAAAACCGGACTTCCGGAAAAATCCTTTATTACTGCCAGATTATATGCTTTTGGAAGTATTTCTATAGCATATACTATAAATATCATTACAAAAAGCCATTGTATGTAAAATTTCAGCCATGCGGTTCCTTTTTTGTAGTTTTTTGTCTTAGTATTATAGGTGTCAAGTATCATTTTTGTGCCTCCCAATATATATTTTGGCAGGTAGTCCAACATTTTGTCAATATTTATAATATATATTTGACAAACAATATTATACGACGTATAATATTGACACTAAAATTATATGGAGGGACATATGCTGTTTCAAATAACGTCTGCCATACTTGAAACCTGTGTACTGGCAGTTCTTTTAGAAGAGGACATGTATGGCTATAAAATAACCCAGGAAATAATGAAAGTAATAAATATTTCCGAATCCACATTATATCCTGTGCTGAGGCGATTACAGCAGCAGGGAATGCTGACGGTAAGAGATGAGCCGTACATGGGGAGAAACCGGAGGTATTACAGTATTACGGAAAAAGGGCTTGAATATTACCGGAGATGTAAGGACGAGTGGGAAAAATATAAGAATACCATAGACAGTATTTTGAAGGGGGACAGAAAAAGTGACTCGATATGAATTTATGAAAAAACTTGAAAAGGGAATAAAAAAGATGCCCGGACAGGAGCGCGCGGAGATTCTTAAGTATTATAATGAATATTTTGACGAAGCCGGAACCACAGACGGAGATAACCAGTGTTCTTCAAAGGATGTCCAGGAAAGGGAAGCCAGGGTGATCCAGGAACTGGGCGATCCATATAAGATAGCGGCCAGGCTTATGGCGGAATATGCCTGCAACCAAACTCAGAAGCCCCAGAGCAGTGGAGGAAAGACGGGAGTAAAATATATATGGATGATCATAGTTGGAATATGCGCGGCTCCCATAGCGGTACCTGTCGCGGTTGCCATAGCGGCGGGCATACTTTCCATACTTGCCGTGGTACTGGCAATAGGGCTTACTTTTATAGCGCTATCGGTAGCTTTTTTGATTTCAGGAGTTTTATTGTTTGGCTTTGGTATAGTTCAGGTGTTTTCCTCACCGGCTTCCGGGCTGATCGAGCTTGGCGTTGGGCTAATGCTCTTAAGCTTTGGGATGTTGGCCGGAGTGGTATTTTATCTTATAGGTTTTGGGCTTATTCCGGTCATAGCTAAAGGAATGGGAAATTTATTTAAAAGGATTAGGGGGTAATAGATATGAAAGGCGGAAAAGCAGTAGCTATAATTTCTGTGGTATGCGTTTTTATGTTTATAATAGGAGTTATATTTGTGGCTGTAGGATATGGAATAGGAGGTATGGAGGCCCTGAGATTCTATGGGAAAGAAGCATACGAGCATGAGGAAAAGGTTTTTACAGAGAGGATAAAAAACATAGATATAGATGTGGACGCCGGAACTGTAAAAATAGTAAGAGGCCAGGAATTTAAGCTTATAGGAGAAAATTTTTTTAAAGACTGCCTTAAGTACGAGGTGAGCGGGGAGACTCTTAAAGTAAAGGAAACATCCCCCAGAAAATGGATATTTAACTTCTCTTTTATAAATGGATATGATCCTGAAGTAATTTTATATGTTCCTGAAGAATATGTATTTGAAAAGGTAAATATTTCCGTTGGAGCAGGGGCGGTTGAAATGGAAGAAGCGCGGTCGGAGTTTATCTCTATAGAATGTGGAGCCGGTCTGGCGGATTGTAAAAATTTAGTTTCTGAGAACATTGAACTTACTAACGGAGTGGGTAAAATACAGATTTCAGTAAAGGGTGATGTATCCGACTATTATGTGTCGGCGGAAAACGGAATAGGAAGTATAAGTATAAATGGTGAAAAATATAACAAAGAGGATTTTGATAAGAACGCTCCTAATAAACTTACGGCGGAAAACGGAGTTGGAGAGATATCTATAAATTTCGAATAAATTTTTACAAACATCAAAAACTATTTCCAAACTGCTACTATGTATGGAGGAAATAGTTTTTGGAGATTATAAAAATAGTTATACTATCTACAGTATCTGCGGTAATATTATTTTTGCTTACCAAGATAATGGGTAATAAACAGATTTCTCAGCTCAGTATGTTTGACTATGTAACAGGCATTACCATAGGATCGATCGCGGCCGAAATGGCTACCGAGCTTGAAGAAAATCCTTTAAATCCCGTTGTAGCCATGATCATATACGCTCTTTTGGCCTTTGGAATATCGATTCTTACGGAAAAATCCGTTGGAGCCAGAAAGATATTGGCGGGACGGCCTATTCTTTTATTGGATAATGGAATCTTGTACAGGAGCAATTTGTCAAAGGCCAGAATGGATATAAGCGATTTTATGATGCTTTGCAGGGTACAGGGATATTTTGATATAGGGCAGATACAGACGGCCATTTTGGAGTTTAACGGAAGTATAAGTATAATTCCTAAATCCGATCAGCGGCCTGTTACGCCAGGGGATATGAATATGCAGCCTAAACAGGAAACTGTTTTGACAAATGTCATACTCGACGGGAAGGTAATGAAAAAGAATCTTAAATTTATAAACCATAATGAAAAATGGCTTGAAAAACATTTAAAAGAACAGGGATATAAAAGTGCAAAAGACGTATTTTTGGCTACCTGCGACGCTGAAGGCAATCTTTCTGTATATCCTATGGTCAGGGATAAAATTAAAGTTGACTGGTTTGAGTAAAAAAATATTCTGTTGTTTTAGTATAAAATCTGTGATATACTTACCTCATAAATACGTATTAAGAAAATAATGTATAAAGGGGGAGTTTTTTTTATGGTTTCAAAAACTGTAAAGACTTTACTTGTCGTATTATGTATCTCCATGATTTTTTCTTCATGTAAAAATTCTGAAGCGAACAGTACGCTTTTTTCAGAAAAAGATTTTGAAAAAGACTTTGGATATGCCAATAATTATATCCAGGGAGAGGATTTAGCGATTGCTTCAGAAGGGCTGACATGGCCTGAGGATCAGGCTCTACCTTCTTTTGCGCCCGTTTGTGAAAATCTTGACGCAATAAAGGTGGGAGCGCTGAGCTCAGATATTCAGCTTACTCTTGCTACGCTTCAGGGAATCGTAAACAGGACGCAGCCGAGAATCTTTTTAATTAATCAGAATGCGGCCGAAGGCGGCGAGACCTGGCTGAAAACATTGGATATAAATTATACGGTGGAGAAGAACTATAAAAATCTGATCGAAAAGTATAAAAGTGAAGTAAAGGGACTGGTAGTATATGATTCTAAAACTTCCTTAAAAGATACTAAAAATCTGGCAACTACTATCGCCGGCCTTTATGACTATCTTGCGGTATCGCCCAAGGTGGCTGAAACCCTTACTCAGGATCCGTTTAATTTTGAAATTAAAGTGGATCTGCGGGAAAATAATTTTACAGATAAATACGATATATATCAGTACGCATATGAAGAATTATGGCCCCAATGCGAAAAAAGACTGGTAATAGGCTTAGACCCGGATATCAATTTCTTTATCAGAGACCTGGCGGTAGCCGCGAAATGTATTGTTTTCTATCTTGACGCCGAGGATACTAAAGATAAGGCCATGATAGATAAATTCCTGGGAGAGGCTGATAAGATATCATATTATTTAGGTTGGTGGCCCAACGAGACTCCCGGAGTTATAGTTTCTGCTACGAACGGAAGCGTAACGGTGGCAGCTGATTTTTTTGAAAATTATTCTGTTTATGCCGGAATGTCAAGAGACATTACGATACCTACTACTCCCAAACTCCCGGAATTAGAAAACAAGTTATACATTTCTTTAATGCTCAGCGACGGAGACAATATTCAGTATTGTCAGCACAGCTTAAAAACGGAGACTCTCTGGGAAAGTGAAGACCGAGGTTCCATACCTATAGGTTGGACGGCAAGTCCGCTGCTTTTGGACGCGGCCCCGCAGATACTTAATTACTATTATAAAACGGCAACTGATAACGATCAGCTTATAATAGGCCCTTCAGGCGCCGGATATACGCAGCTGGAGCTTTGGACCGACGACTATTACATGGACAGATATGCCCGTATGACAGAAAATTATCTGAGGAAAACAGCGTTTAATTATATTACCGTGTGGAGAAAACTTCCCGAGGCGCAGGCTCAGTCTCTTGCGGCGTATGCTCCTTCTCTTGTTGGAGTTTCGGTGCAGGAAAAATCAAAATACGGAGAAGAAAATATAAGAGTATTTGACAATAAGTTATCGTCCATACTTGTAACCCCCAATTATTCCCATGAAGATCAGGAGGAATCATTGATCATGAACGCTATAGACGAGTACATGGAAAGTTGGCAGGGAGATTCTGCGGGATTCTTATCCGCTCAGGCAGTGGCATGGGAGGTAGGCCCCTCAGGTCTTAAAGAATTGGCCGAAGAGGTTTTGCAAAAATATCCGGACAAAGTGGTTTTTGTGAGACCTGATCATTTAGCGATGCTTTATAATAAGGCGAATTCTCTGGCTTATAATATAACTCTTGAAGAAGGCGTGGAAATAGAGGTCTCCGGTACGGATGAAGGAGAAGAAGGTTTAGCGTATAAGCCGGAGCAGCTTATAGATAACTCGTTTTCCAGGGATAAGGGTTGGAAGTATACTTCAGAGGACGGAGTTTCTTACATAAAAATCGATCTAAAGAAGGAATTTTATATAAACCGATATGTAATTTACCATGCGGGATCGGCCGGATATGATAAAAGTATGAATACGGAAAAATTTAAAATAGAATATAGCCTGGATGGAAAAAACTGGACTATAGCCGACGCAGAGAAGAGCAATAAAGCTGATATAACCGATAAGTATATTGAATCCTTTAAAGCAAGGTATGTAAGGTTGGTCATTGCCGATCCGGGATCTGATAACTCTGCGAGGATACAGGATATTGTTTTATACGGGAATGAAAATCAACTGGAAAAACAGACTTTCACAGATAGTGAGACGCCGGAGAAGCCTGAGCCTATATATGAAAATCTGGCTTTAAAGGCAAACGTGACGGCCAGCGGATACTATAAGGATAGTGAAAAGCCTGAGTTTGCCATAGATGGCAATCTTACTACAAAGTGGTGCTCGGTAGAACCGGATGAAAACGGTCAGCATTGGATTCAGCTTAACTTTGATGAGGAAATAACTTTTGATTCCTATAAGCTGATCAACGCAGGAATTTATAAAGACCGTATAGACCATAATACTGTTGCCTGGGAGGTATTATATCTCCGGGGAGAAGAATGGGTAAAGCTGGACGAGGTAAAAGATAATTATGATTTGATCTATACATATACTGGCGGTGAAAAGATAACTTCAAAAGCTATCAGACTGGTGGTAAAAGATCCAGGAAGATTTATTACGGACCAGGGTACAGAAGATCCGGCGGTACGTCTCCCGGAATTTCAGATAGAATGCAGAACCTAAAATAAAAACATAAAGAAAGGGCTTCTTGATTGGCTTTAACTTTCAAGAAGCCATTTGATTTTAACGGTCGGACTTTATATTTTCGTTTTAACAGTAACCTGCCTTTACAAAACAATATCTTTCACGCCAATTTTGCAGAGAAAAATTCCCGTTTGGTCCGAAGCTGTGAGGAGCTACTCCGTAGCACTCGCCGTCGGGATGATGGTGGGGACCTAAAAGATTCCTGTTTCCTATAATAAGCTCAAGGGAAATTTTATTTTTCTGCCCGGGAAGCACATAAGAAGAAATATCAGTTTCATAATCGGCCCAAAGTAGGTTCCTGACAAAAATTCCGTTGATATAAAGCTTTGCCATGGCGGCAAAAGGTTTATTGAATATTATTTTTCCTTCGTCTGTAATATCGGCTTCCTGGGAAAGGATTATCTTACCTCTGAAAAAAGGGTAACCCTGAGTTACTATCTCGCCATGAGACAGGACAGTATTTTTACCGGAAATATAGAAGCCCCCGTCGGTAAATAAAGCTTTCCTCGCGCCCTCAGTGTATATAGACTTGGAATATACGCCGAAGTCTCCTACGATATAAACGCTTTCTATCTCTGTATCGTAAGTAAGCTTATTGCGCTCTGTTTCATGGACGTTTTCACCGAAAAGTACGTCGTATACTTTTTTTTGTTGATAAAATGTTCCGGAAATTACTATTTCATTTGTACCATGTTTTATGGCGGAGGTGACAGGGACCTTTTTAAAGGCTTTATCTATCCACCATGAATTGCTGAAGCGGCATATATCTGAGCTGTTTACCGATATTTTAAAGTTTTCATCAGAATACTCGTGAACAAGAAATATATCGCCTACAGAAGATAGATCTGTGTTTTTGTCAATTTCAAAAGTGTATTTAAATATAACTTTATCGGAATATCTCATATTTATTAATCTGTCCATTACATGAAGAACGGGGAAAGGTCCTTCAAAAGTTTTTCCGCCGTCTATAGAGTAGGATACATAGTCGAGAGTAAGAGCGTTTAGATCGCTTTTTTCAACGATCCAGGAGTCTTTTAATTCAAGAGGCTTTACCGTACCTAAGGATTTGGAGGCGCGGACTTCAGGTAAATCTTCTCCGGTAAGTATGACATAAGACTGCATGGGGGCAAAATCAAGGCTTACTATCATGCCGTCGTCCGTTTTCCTTGTTTTTAATCTGTTAATGGACATATCCTCCAAAGAAAGGCTAACGGCATTGTATTCACCTTTAAGCTTTAAGAAGGCCTTATATGACCCGTATCTGTTCTGGTTATGTATAAAGTAGACTTTTCCGCCGGGTATTTTGCGGCTGCATATTCTGAGCTGCTTTATCTCGCCTTCGCTGTCCGTAACGGAAATATTTTTTAGCCCCGCTTTAGTGAAATAGTCTATTATTATTTCGTCATCTTTTATAAGGGAGTCTGTTTTTTCACGGAGCTCAGATAGCTTAGAATCCGGACGGCCGTCTATAAACCTGGGGAAATCACCTATGGAAATTATTTTTCCGCCGTTTTGGGCAAATTTTTCCAAAAGAGTATAAGTAGATTTGTCTATTGTTTCCAAAGTGGGAAGCACTACGGCGCTGTAAGAGCAATTTCCTATATTGAATCTGCATCCTTCTACACTTCCGTGAGATGCGATTATTGTTTCATCGCCCAAATGATAAGGAATGTGCAGGGAGGACAGTGTCTCGACAATATAGTAGAGACCAGAGTCTATATTCTGTATCCTTCCGTTATGGCAGTCGGTATATGACGTCCAACCGCTGTGCATAGGGTGCAGGACCAGAATGTCTATAATTTCCTCCCCGTCTGCCAGGAGTTTCCCAAGACGGGAAAAATATTGATTAAAGTGTTTGTATTCCGGCCACCACGGGGACTGGTAAAAGATTGAAGGAGGATAGTCCCTTTTTCTCATCCCTCTTATGGAATATCCCTCAAGGTGCTGACATATGGAGTTCACGCCGTTTACAAACTGCCATTCAGCTATCCATTTCAGCTCTTCAAAGCTTACGTCCCAACCGCAAAGCGCAAAGGTTTCAGTCAATACCAATTTTTTCCCTAACTGTCTTGCCACAGAGCTTACCTGTTTGGGAATCAGCGGAGAAGCAATGTTTCTTCCAAGCCAGTCAATACCCGGCTTATGCATATATTCGTATATGGGCATTACTCCGGCAGTGCATCTCATCTGCGCAAAGATATTGTCCTCATTCATAGCGTGTCCCGTCCACTGACACCCGTGTTCATTGCACCAGTCGAAGATCTGTTTGCCGAAAGATTTTGTATACAGTTCGCTTATCATTTTCCAATAGTCATATCTGAAAGCTTCTGCTCCGCTAACGTCTTTAAACAGGCATATAAGGTGGTCGGTCAGGTCATATCCGTATCTTGATGAAAATTCATCCGGAAGAGTATAGGACCAGGGTGTGTGCCCGTTGGAATATTGGGGCTCGTCTGTAAAAAATCCCGGCATACTTCCGTCTTTTATGCTTCCGCCTATCTGTTTGTAATATTCTTCATATGTGCAGTTTATAAATTCTTTTACGACATCAGGGTTTAAAATATCTATATAATAAGAATTTTTGTTGTGACATACAAAATATGTAGTTTCTTTGGTATTTTGGGCAGTTTCCATGCTGATATGGGAGTAAGCTCCTGTTTCGGTATTTACCGAGTATAGAGCAAGAATAGGTCCGTTAGGCTTGTCAATGCCGTAAACGCCACATTCAAGCCAACGTACATGGTATTTGTCTCCTAACGCGGTTACTTTGCCGCCTCCGAAGCCTGAGGGCCATCCGTCCTCATCATAAGCCCATGAATCCAGGCCAAGCTTTTTACCCTCGTCTATACAGGCTTCTACACAATCAAACCATTCCGTTCCTAAATATTCTGTTAAAAGGCCGCCCCTTGCGTGCATAAAATATCCGCCGGACCCTGCCTGATACATTTCATTTATTTGAGTCCTGAGCTCATGGGGGTCCAGTTTATCGTTCCACGACCAAAAAGGAGTGGGCTTGTATTCCTTTCCTGGATGGTTAAGGGATTTTATATATTCTTTCATATGTTCCTCCACGATTTAAATAAGAAAATTAATACAATTTTTCTATCATAAACAGATAAGGTTGTCAAACGGTTTATACTTCACGGAATAAATAAATTTTTCAAATCGGTTTTTTCAAGAGTAAGCAGCTTGATCTTTTTATCCATGCCTCCCGCATATCCTGTAAGACTGCCGTTTACACCTACTACTCTGTGGCAGGGTATGATAATGGAAATAGGATTGTGGCCGACCGCTCCGCCAACAGCTTGAGCAGACATGCTTTTAAGGCCTTTTTGCTTTGCGAGCATATCAGCTATCTTACCGTAAGTAATTGTCTGTCCATAGGGAATACCTTTTAATATTTCCCATACTGCCAGACGAAAAGGTGTGTCCGACAAAAGAAGGGGAGGGGTAAATGCAGGTATTTCTCCGCTGAAATAGCAGTCAAGCCAACATTTAGTATCTTCAAATACAGAAAGATGTTTTTCCTCGTGATCAGAAGAAAGAGTACTGCCGAAATATTTTTGACCGTCAAACCATAAGCCGGTCAATCTTTCTCCGTTGCTTGCCATTGTGATACGGCCTATAGGAGAACTATATTTATTGGTATATTGCAATATTTTCAGCTCCTTAAAAATATATTTTGTTTAATGAAATTCTAGCATAAATGGAGATTTATTTTAAGTCGAATATTTTATTTGTTTTAAAAAATATGTAATATTTACGTAAAAATCGATTGACATATTTAAACAAATAATCTACAATAATGTCGAAAAGCTTTTCGAAAATAAAATAAACAAAGGAGTACACGTTATGAAAAAATTTATTTCAATTATGATGGTTTTAACATTACTTACCTGCGTATTTGCAATTGGCTCGCCAGTTTACGCGAGGGATCCTCAAAATGCACCTAAGCAGATAGGCGTTTATTCTTCTACCTCGAGCAACAGGTATACTTATATTGATGTAACTAACGCCAAAAATTTTCATATAGACGCATATATAAGTAATCAGGACGGCGGAAAAGACGGGATTATAAATGTATATATGTCAGGCGTTTTTGCATATCAATTTAGCTTTGACGAAGATGGTAAGATCTGTGAAAGTTGGTCAATAGACGCGCCGGTCAATGGGACTGTTATGGTAACATTAAGCTCAGGGGAGTTTGTTGAATTTGCCTTGTATACCAATTATTGATGCGGGAAAATAGAGGGGGCTTCGGCCTCCTCTGTTTTTTGACAGAGAAAAGGTTTTATGATATTTTCTATAGAATGAAGCAGATAGGGGATAAATGTTATGAAATATATGTTTCTTCACGGATTGGGGCAGAATCCATTAAGTTGGGAAGATACTATTAAAAGTATGGAAGGCAGGTCAGATATTGTTTGTCCTGATCTTTTTGATTTTCTCCATAATGAAGAAATATGTTATAAGAATTTATACAGAGGTTTTTCGGAATACTGTATGAGCTTTTCTGAACCGATTGATATATGCGGTTTGTCATTGGGAGGGATCCTTGCGCTAGAGTACGGAATCGAGAATCCGGATAAGGTAAATTCTCTTGCGCTGATAGGAACTCAATATGCAATGCCGAAAAGTTTGCTTAGATTGCAAAATATGATTTTTCGTATGATGCCAGGAAAAATGTTTGATCAGACGGGATTTGGGAAAAAGGACTTTATAAATCTGTCAAAATCAATGATGGATCTTAATTTTGAGCCGGATTTGAAAAACATATCCTGTCCGGTGCTTATCGTTTGCGGAGAGAATGATAAAGTGAATAAAAGAGCGGCAATAGAGATGAAAGAAAAGATAGCTGATTCCAAAATTGTTTTTATAGAAAATTCGGGCCATGAAGTAAACAAAGAGGCACCGGAAGCATTGGGAAAGACTTTAAAGCTTTTTTTTAAAAACACTTGATTTTAACAAAAAAACCTGCCGGATTTAAACGGCAGGTTTTTTTATAATTTATATCATTTTTATAAAAATTTTATGTAGCGGCGGGAGGGCTGTACTCCGGAGCATTTTTTATAATATTAAACAGAGTGTTGTTTACTATTCCGGTAACGGTAATTCCATTGGTCTGTTGGAAAAGTTTTACCGCGGCTTCGGTTTGAGCTCCGAAATAAGTAGTAGAAGGTTCGCCGCCCAGATCAAGGTATTTCTTTTCTATCAAAAGATCCTGAAGCTCTTTTACTTTATCTGAAGTAGTACCCCTTTGCAGAGTGAAGGCCTCTTCTCTTTCAGGAGCATTTTTCAGCATATTAAACAGATTGTTGTCTACTATTCCTGTCTGCTCTAAGCCGTTGTCCGACTGGAACAGCTTTACGGCTTCTTCAGTCTTGGGACCGAACGTATTTGAAAGTTCTGTATCAGCCGCAAGGTATTTTTTATCTATAAGGAGCTGCTGCAATTCTCTGATCTTTTCGTTCTCGTCACCTCTTTGATAACTAAAAGGTGTTTCCGTAGGAGTAGGCTCAAGTGTCTGGTCAGGTGTTTCAGTAGCATTCGGGTCTGGCGTTACAGAACCGGACGTGGCCGTATTATTAGGCGTGGGAGAAGCATTTCCCGGATTTTCGCCTCCTGCAAAAATAAGTACATACACTATAATCACGCATACCATTAAGCCGAAAACAAATATAGCGGCTTTTACCGCCGAGCTTTGGGTAATAGCGTCTTTATTTGATACGGGCCTTTTCTCTTTTTCAGAGCTGTTCTGTTCGTATTCATCTTCAAACATAATATTTCCTCCTATTATAGGATTTTATATTTTTATACTATATTAATTCGTCAGTTTAGTCAAGTTTTAGACTTATTGTATTTATATTTGACTGTGTTGGTTTGTTAAATTTGACAAACCGGCATTGTGGTATATCCCTGCATTTTTAACATGAAAATAAGCAAGGTATGCTTGCCCTGCCCATACTGCATAAAAGAATAGACCGATGCTCCGTGAGGTTTTATCTCACAAGTTCATCTGCTCTGTGTCTTAATGTCTGGCTCTTTGATGACAATTACTTGAAGTTTTTTAGCTTCAATCAGTGTTTCGTGTTTAAATTTCGGACAGTTTACCACCTGTCCTTTTCATGTTTCTAAAACCTATTTTTTCAAATAATCCATTAGTGGGATTAAATACTTTTTATCTGTCCAATCGCAATTTTGTCCTACCGCGCACATGAGAGCTTTCATCCACGGTTCGTATGTACTTGGATCTTTTTTTGCTACAGATTTTTGTAACATTTTGCATAAGGTTCTGTCCATAAATTTCATTTTACTCTCATTCCATGCGCCTCGCCCATAAAAAAGAGGAATATCTCTTAAATCGCCTGTCAAATTATGCTCCTTAATTTCTGTAAATGCACTCTCATCATAAGGAGAAGCACCCACGCATAATATAGCCAATTTTTTGTTTTTCAGTTTGTCAATATTCTTTTTCAAAAACGATAATCCTGCTATTCCAGAAGCATATATGCCGCCGCAAAATATGATTGTTTCGTACTGCGCTACTTCATTCACTATCGCTTTTGATGTTTCTATACAATGATAATTCGTCATATCCTGAAGCCATTCAGCATATTTCTTTGTCGCCCCATATTTTGACTGATAAACAATAATTCCTTTTGCCATAATGATTTCCTTTCCGTGCAAAACTCATATTTTAATACATTTGTTGCTCACGGTAGCACCAGATACCGCATCCACTTCTAATGATTGCTTGCTGATTACATCATCACTCCTCATATTCCAATGCCTGTTTCAAAAATGCTTCATAGGCGACTTCCTGTTGTGTATATATTTCATCCGTTGAAATTCCCGGCGTTGTTACTGAAAAAATAGTACCAATACCAATCGTATAAATCAGCATATTCAAATGTAACTGTTTTGCCTGTTCTACTCTTATGTTTAATTCTTTAGCAATGATTTCAGCGGTATGTGGATTGGCTTCCGATTGATACAAATCATTCAGTGAAGAAATCCCCTCACGTTGGTGCAAAATAAAAATTCTAAATAAATGAGGTTCTTCTTGTGCTAATTGAATATAGGCTTTGCCTGTGCTGCGAAACAAGTCGTCTTTGTTAATATGGCTTGCTACATACGCTTTTATAAAACAATTAACCTGTTGGATTACATCTTGCCGTAAGCCATTCATATTTTGGCAATAACTATAAATCGGCTGTACAGAGCATCCTATTTTATCTGCGATATTTTTTACCATAACCTGCTCCATACCGACATTTCTTGCAATCTCAAAAGCGGCACTGACAACCATTTCTTTTGTGATTCTTTGTTTTGGCATTATATCCTCCTTATAATCAAGTTATATAAACAATTTATATAACTTGATTATAAGGAAAACAATGAAGTTTGTCAATCTCTGGAATGCAAAAAGCGGTAAAGATTTCTCCACGAGTTAATTTCCAAATTAAACTCCACTTTCAGTTATGTGAGGGTGGAATTTAATTTGGAAATTAACTCCTACACAATTTTTGTATACCTCAAGGATTATGCACTTGTTATTACATGGGGAAATATGATATACTAACCATAATCGTGCTAGATGGGGAATTAGCGGAGCCCTGTACCCGAAATCCGCTATAGCGGGATCGAATTCCCTGCCTCGGCTGTTATTTGTGGGGTTAGCCCCGTACAAGTGGTGATGAAAGTTGGGGCTGCCGCAATGAAAGCTTGTGAACCTTGTCAGGTCCGGAAGGAAGCAGCAATAAGCAAATACTTTTATGTGCCGGCAGAGTGCCTGATTAGAGCTAACTATACGGAAAGCGCTTGTAAATGGCAGTCAAAGCGGGGTGCACGATATAATTTGAAAAGCTCGGTTGTCAGGGGAACGCAGAATGTCATACATAGCATTGTATCGTAAATGGAGACCTACAACTTTTGACGATGTAGTAGAGCAATCCGGGGTTGTGGCAATACTGAAAAATGCCGTTAAGCAGGGCCGAATAGGTCATGCTTATTTGTTTTGCGGAACAAGGGGGACAGGTAAGACTACTATAGCGAAAATTTTTTCCAGAGCAATAAACTGCCTTGAACCTGTGGACGGAAATCCGTGCAACAAATGTGAAGTATGCAGAGGCATACTTGATCAGTCGCTTCTTGACGTTATGGAGATAGATGCGGCTTCAAATAACGGAGTAGACAATGTGAGGGATATAATAGAAGAAATAGCATATGTTCCCACAAGAGCAAAATATAAAGTCTATATTATAGATGAAGTCCACATGCTTTCTACCGGCGCCTTCAATGCCTTGCTGAAAACCTTGGAGGAGCCGCCGGAGCATGCCGTATTTTTGTTGGCCACTACAGATCCGCAGAAATTGCCGGCTACTATACTTTCAAGATGCCAGAGATTTGAGTTCAGAAGAATAGGGGTCGAAAGTATAGTTAACAGGCTTAAAATGATATGCGAAGACGCAGGGACCCAAGCTGAAAGCGAAGCATTGTATTATATAGCTCAAGAGGCTGACGGGGCGTTGAGAGACGCCATAAGCATACTGGACCAGTGTCTTGCCGCAGAGGAAAATAAGTTGACTTTAAACAGCGTACTGAACATATTAGGAATAGCGGACGGAAAACTTATGGAACAGGCGGCGGAAGCGGTTTTACAAAGAAATGTAGAAAATGTGCTTTTAGCCGTAGATAAAATAATAAAAGACGGAAAAGAGATAACGGCTTTTACAAAAGAGCTCATAACCTGGTTTAGAAATTTACTTGTGGTAAAATCTACTGGCGCGAACACTGTTTTTGTGAACGCCGGGGAGGAAACGAAGAAGGAACTTGAGCGACTGGGGAAAAATGTTTCCATAGAACGTGTGATTTTTATAATAAAAGAACTTTCTGTTCTTGAAAAAGAAATAAAATGGTCTCTTCAGAAGAAAATCATACTGGAAGTGGGTCTTATAAAGATATGTACCGAAAATATAGATGAAATAAAACAGATTCCCGGCCAGGCGGGCGGCAAAGAAACTGCAAGAATGGCAAACAGTACTGAGGGAGTGCAGAACGCGCCCAAAACTGCTGAGACAAAAGACACTGAAAAAAAGGAGGGTGTTAAGACCCAAAGGAATAAAGAAGAAATTGACGTACAGCAACAGCAGGTACAGTACAGAGCAATGGCGAAGCTCAGGCCGGTGGAAGAAGAAAATCTCAGAGAGATTTTTTTAACCCTTAAAGAAGAGAAAAACATGATGATACTTTCCTATCTAAGAAACGTAAGGGCGCTGTACTACAGTGATTCAGTGATATACATGGTGTTTTGCGGTCCGGCAAAAGAAATAAAGAAGGAATCTATGGCAAAGCCGGAAAACATATCTATAATAAATGATGTTTTTCGTAAAATTCTCAAAAGAGAGTGCATGGTCAAGCTTTATACAGATGACGAACTGTGTGCTAAGGAAGATGAGTCGAAAAAGGATGACGGAGATATAATGAGCAGGTTTGACAAACTTGCAGAGGATGGTATGCCTATAGAATTTGAATGATAAAAAGGAGGAAAATAAAAAATGGCAAGAGGTGGATTCCCTGGAGGAATGGGCGGAGGAAATTTTAACAACCTGATGAAACAGGCCCAGAAAATGCAGAGAGATATGGAAAAGGCGCAGGAGGAGCTTGAAGCTTTGGAAATCGAGGCTACTGCCGGAGGCGGAGCCGTTAAAGTTACCGTTACAGGACAAAAAGAAGTAAAAAATATTACTATTGCTCAGGAGGTTGTAGATCCGGACGATGTTGAAATGCTTCAGGATTTAGTTTTGGCGGCTATAAACGAAGCTATGAAAAAAGCGCAGGAGGCTTATGACGAGAAAATGGGAAAGATCTCAGGCGGCCTTGGCGGAATGTTTTAAAATAAAGAGGGATAAAGAGGAGCTAAATGGGAATATATCCGGTACCTGTTTCAAAGTTAATAGAGGAATTTGAAAGACTTCCGGGAATAGGGAGCAAAACGGCTCAGCGCCTTGCGTTTCATGTACTTTCCATGAGCAGGGAGAGAGTGTACGCGTTGTCTGACGCTATAAGAAACGCTAAGGATAAAGTTACATATTGTTCGGATTGCTATAATATAACAGATTCGGAGCTCTGTCCTATATGCTCAAGTCCCAAAAGGGACAGAAGTGTCATATGCGTTGTGGGGGAGCCCAGGGATGTAGCCGCGCTTGAAAGGACTAAAGAATACAAGGGCCTGTATCACGTTTTACATGGACTTATTTCCCCGATGGAAGGTATAGGTCCGGAGGATATAAGACTGAAAGAGCTTGTGACAAGAGTAGGAAAAGAAGATGTAAAGGAAATAATCGTAGCCACAAATCCGACCATAGAAGGCGAGGCCACTGCAATGTATATTTCAAAACTTTTAAAACCCGCCGGGATAAAGGTTACCAGGATAGCTCACGGGATACCTGTGGGGGGGGATCTGGAATATGCCGACGAGGTTACCCTGGCAAGAGCCATTTACGGAAGAAGGGAATTATGATAGATGTTTGATAAAATTCAGCTTGCGGAAAACAGATATGAGGAAATAACAAATATGCTTTCCAACCCAGATATAATTTCCGATCAGGGGAAATACAGAAAGCTGATGAAAGAGCATGCCGACTTGGAGGAACTTGTAAACAAATATAAAGAGTATAAGCAGGTCAGCGAAAGCCTCAGAGAAAGCAGAGAACTTTTAGAGGGACAGCTAGAACCGGAATTTCGGGAACTGTGTCAGGCGGAATTTGAAGAATCTTCAGAAAAAATAGAAGAAATAAAAAAAGAGCTTAAAATACTTCTTTTGCCTAAAGACCCCAATGACGATAGAAACGTAATAATAGAAATAAGAGGGGGAGCCGGAGGCGATGAAGCCGCGCTGTTTGCAGGAGATCTTTATAGGATGTATACCAAATACGCGGAGCGCCGTGGATATAGGACGACCCTTATGGATGCCAGCGACACAGAAATAGGCGGATATAAAGAAGTAGTTTTTTCTGTGGAGGGACATGGTGCCTACAGCAGATTTAAATTTGAAAGCGGAGTGCACCGGGTACAAAGAGTGCCGGAAACGGAGGCTCAGGGAAGGATACATACTTCAACTGTTACTGTGGCGGTGCTTCCAGAGGTTGACGATGTTGAAATAAACATAAATCCCGCTGATCTGGAAATGCAGGTGTACAGGGCAAGCGGAGCCGGAGGACAGCATATAAACAAGACGTCTTCGGCAGTAAGAATAATACATAAGCCGTCGGGAATAGTTGTGGCATGTCAGGAAGAGCGTTCCCAGCTTCAGAACAAGGAAAAAGCAATGACAATGCTGAAAGCTAAGCTTTACGACATAGCGCAGAGGGAGCAGACGGACGCCATAGCCCAGGACAGAAAAAGCCAGGTAGGGACCGGGGACAGAGGAGAGAAAATAAGAACGTACAATTTTCCGCAGGGAAGAGTTACGGATCATAGAATAGGACTAACATTATATAAGCTTGACGCGGTGCTTAACGGAGATATGGACGATATAGTCGACGCGCTTATAACCACGGAGCAGGCAGAAAAACTGGGTAACGCCGGTTCATCGGGAGATGATTTTTGATTGAAGACCGAGATTTTTGATATAGACGGGGAAAATATTGATTATAGTTTACTTGAGAAAGCGGCGGAAATTCTAAAAAGAGGAGGTCTTGTGGTTTTTCCCACAGAAACCGTTTATGGATTAGGAGCGGCCGCGGCCTGCTCGGAGGCGGTAAAAAATATTTTTAAAGCCAAGGGCAGACCTTCGGATAATCCTCTTATAGTGCATATTTCTGATCTTGATATGATAAAGGAGCTTATAAGCGATGAAAAAACACTGGAAAATCAGGATATTAAAAAATTAGCGCAAAACTTTTGGCCAGGACCGCTTACCATCATATTCAGGAAAAATAACAGCCTTTGCGACGAAGTGACTGCGGGCTTAGATACCGTAGGAATAAGGATGCCGGAAAATATCGTGGCAAGAGAACTTATAAGGCTTACCGGCAAAGGAGTGGCGGCTCCGAGCGCAAATACTTCGGGAAGGCCCAGTCCGACGGAGCCCAGACATGTTATAGAGGATATGTATGGAAAAGTTGACGCCATAATTTGTTCAGGAAACTGCGCTGTAGGAGTTGAATCCACTGTGTTGGACATGACCTGCGATCCGCCTGTAATATTGAGACCGGGAGGCGTGACAAGAGAGAGCATAAAAGAGCTTCTTGGGAAAGACATTCTTATGGCCGGAGTTATAAAAAATGACGAAGGACAAGATTTTGTACCGAAAGCACCGGGCATGAAATATCGCCACTACGCGCCCAGGGGGAAAGTAATTGTTTTTTCCGGAGAAGATGAAAAGATCGCGGAAAAGATAAATAAATATTTTTCAGAAGCCTTAAATGAAGGTAAGATTCCAAGGATAGTGGCGAGCAGGCAGACGGCCCGTTATTATGACGAAAAATATGTTACGGTATTCGGAGATAAAGAATGTCCGGAAACATTCGCGGCGGGTATTTTTTCTGCTCTGAGAGAATGCGACAGATATAACGCGGACATAATTTTTGCTGAAGCCGTTTCACAGGAAGGCATAGGAGAAGCCGTTATGAACAGGCTTTTAAAAGCGGCGGGAAATAATATAATATACGTATAAGTGGAGGTTTTATGAAAATTCTGTTTGTTTGTACGGGAAATACATGCAGGAGCCCCATGGCCGAAGGTATAATGAAAAATGTTTTGCGGGAAAAAGGCGCTGAGGCGGAGGTCATTTCCAGAGGAATTTACGCGTCGGAAGGAAACCCGGCTTCGGAATATGCGGTTTCTTCCCTAAAAAATCTTTACGGAATAGACATAAGCGGGCATAGATCTGCAAAACTTACTTTCTATGATATAGAAAGCAGCGATTTCGTCTACGCGATGACGGAGAGTCACAAAAATATCATTCAAATGACTATTGACGATGATGAACAATCAAAGAAAATAAAGACATTTTCTTATGAAGATATAATAGATCCTTATATGGGAAGTAAAAAAGAGTATGAGCTTTGCGCTGAAGAAATATACAAAGGAATAATCAGGATAGCGGAGGAGGAGCTTGGATTATGAGACAGACGTGGGATGAATATTTTATGGGAATTGTAGATCTTGTCAAAGAAAGATCCACATGCCTTAGAAGACAGGTAGGAGCTATAATAGTTAAAGATAAAAGAATACTTTCTACAGGTTACAACGGAGCCCCCATGGGAGTTCCTCACTGTGAAGAAACAGGATGCTTGCGTATGCAGATGGGAGTACCGTCGGGAACCAGACACGAGCTTTGCAGAGCGGTCCACGCTGAACAGAACGCCATAGTTCAGGCTGCGTATCACGGAATAAGCCTTAAGGGAAGCACTCTTTATGTTACTGATTCTCCCTGTGTGATATGCGCAAAACTTGCCATAAACGCGGGCATAACTAAAATAGTATATAAAGGGGACTATCCAGATGAGCTTTCAAAGAAGCTTCTTTGCGAAGCCGGGGTAGAAGTTGAAAGATATAAGGCTCCAGATAAGGCGGAAGAAAAATGAAAAAAATATACAGTATATTGATAATATTGACCGCGGTGACGTTGATCTTTACTTCATGTACGGGGAAAAAAACTTTGGAAGTGACAAAAAGCCCTAAGCCTCTTACCTCCACTGGCTTAACAACGGAAGAACCCTCTCCAAGTCCGGAGATTCCCAAAGGCGAAGATGAACTCAAGACCGTCATATATGAAACTGAACAGCTTATAAAAAGTATTGTTAAGGCTGCGTCCTCCGATGACATAGAGGCCCTGGAAAATATACTTTTAAATATAAGCGGATATACATATATTAGTGAAATCCAACCGTATGCAGACGGGATCGAAAAAATACTTGAGTATTTAATAAGCTTTAAATCTAATGGAAATGACGAAAAGCTTTTTTCTGATATAATTTCAGAATATGAAAAATTGGAAAACGCCGAACTTAAGCTCTCTTTTGAAGATAAAGACTATTTTCTGGCGGCGGTCGCCATAAGGGAACGGAACAGGCTTAAGGAGGATGAAATAGTTATAACCTTTGCGGGAGACTGCTCTTTCGGCACATATCCTCAGGCAAAAGAAGAAAACAAATTTGACTACGTTATGAAAAATACTGCCAAAGATAGTTTTGAATACAATTTCAAAAATTGTACGGCGTTTTTTAATACAGACGATTTGACTGTGGCAAATAATGAAACGGCTATTTCTCTGAGGGAGAAAATGCAAAATAAGCTGTGGCAGATCAAATCCGACCCCAGGTTTACTCCTATTTACAGGCATGCCGGAATAGAGACAGTCAATTTGGCAAACAACCATACTATGGATTGCTTCCAGGAGGGATATGAGGACACCCTTAAAAGTCTTGATGAGAATGGGATAGAATATTTCGATGAGGCGATACCTCTTATAAAAGAGATAAAGGGTAAGGAAATAGTTTTCCTTGGATATTCGGTACTGAGGAGAGAAGCCGCTGAAAGCAGAAAACAAAAAGTTCTGGAAGATATAAGAAAATATAAAAAAGAAGATAATATAGTGATCGTTAATATGCATTGGGGCGTAGAATACAGGGAACAGCCGGTAGACTATCAGAAGGATTACGCAAGGGCTTTTATTGATGAAGGAGCGGATTTAATCGTGGGTTCACATCCTCACATCATGCAGGGCATAGAGCTTTATAAAGGTAAATATATACTGTATTCTATAGGAGATTTTTGCTTTGGAGGGGACCCTGATTTGGAGTCAAGGCTCACCGCACTCTTTCGGATACGTATAAATAAAGATACAGAAAAAATAGATTTGGAAATAGTGCCGTTTTATGAAAATTCCGACGGAGTGGAAAGCGGATATAATAATTTTCAGCCGCTGCCACTTTTTGGAGAGGAGGCTGACAAAGTTATTTCCTACTTAAAAAGGATAAGCGAGCCATTGGAGTATGGCGTTACAGAATATAATGTGTTTAATCCTTTTTAAAACCAAAAGTTCTGAAAATAAAAACACAGAGTAAATATTTTAAGAAAAGATCCTTGATATCAGGGATCTTTTTTATTTTGTTGGGAAATCGCGGAAATAATTGAAGATATCATGTAAAAATATATAATACCGGGTAACAAGAATTAAAAGGAGATGCTTACGATGAAAGAAATAAATACTGTTTCGCTGATATCCGTCCAAAATCCCGATCTGGCTAAAGATACCGGTATACATATGGCTATGATTTTTGCAGGGAAATTTAACAAAACGGCGGTTTATATACCTGCGGGATGCCTTTGTGAACGGGAAGGTAAAATTTCCCTTACCGAGCTTCGCTATTTATACGAAAAGGGTAAAAACTTTAATTTTAAAAGTGAAGGAAATCCCGTCATATTAAATCCGTTCAGCTGTATTTTAGAACATGAAGAAGAGCCGGAGGAATATAAATATTTTAATTTTATAACAAATATATCTTCCCATTTTGACGCGGCATTTTTAAACATAGGAAATTTATCTCCGGCAAAAACCCTTTGCTTTATGGAAAACACAGGGCAGACTATAGCGGTTTTTGACTGCTCATTTCCAAATTATAAAGAAAAGCTTCAAGTATTTATAAGAAATATCAAAATGATATATGGTGAGCAAAGTTTTATAAAAGAAAAAATAGTTTATTTGATTTTAAACGGAAATATGGCGGAATCCAAAAAAACCGCTGAAATTATCAGAAAATTTTTAAAATATGATGAAGAAGAATTAAGTGAGAGAATTTTCTGCGCCGCCCAGTCAAAATGGGAGCAAAAGGTCTTTATAAAAAATATTAAAAACAGGATATTTCCTTCTTGAAATATGGGAGATGAAACAATGTATAACAAAAATTTGATTACTATAGCCCAACAGGTGCAGGCAAGGCTTACAGAATCTATAAGCTCTGAAAGGAATTATACTGACGAGGCTTTTTGTGATGTAATTGAAGAATGCGTAGTAAAGGAAATGGACAATACCTATATGTCATCTGAAGATAGAAGGCAGGTTACAGATTTTGTTTTCAATGCGGCAAGAAAACTGGATTTTATACAGCCGTTCCTTGAAGATGACGGCATAACGGAAATTATGATAAACGGACCTGAAAATATTTTTGTGGAAAGAG
>CASDQQ010000057.1 GCA_949282945.1 uncultured Eubacteriales bacterium | reverse complement strand
ATTGTTCCTCTTTTGTTTTTTATTATATGTTATTACTTATAAGAATTTTATGCAACAAAAAAATTTATATTAGATAAAAAAGAAATAATTTAATAAAATTTAATATTTTTAAAAATTTTTATCTTATCGAGTATGGTATTATTAAAATATATAGAATATATATTAGGATTAGTATAAGCGGGGGATGGGCATGAGAAGTTATATAGAATTTATTGACGTAAAGAAAATCTATAAGATGGGAGAAGTTGAAATTCCCGCCCTTTCCGGAGTGGATTTTCAGATAGAAAAGGGAGAATTTGTGGTTATAGCCGGACCTAGCGGAGCCGGCAAAAGTACTATATTAAATATACTCGGAGGAATGGACAGCGCCACGTCCGGTAAAATATATGTGGATAATGCCGAAATAAGCAGCTATACAAATAAAGAGCTTACTTCCTACCGAAGATACGATATAGGCTTTGTGTTTCAGTTTTATAATCTTGTCCAGAATCTTACTGTAAGGGAAAATGTGGAGCTTGCGGTCCAGATATGTAAAAATCCGTTGAACATAGAAGACACTATAGAGGCCGTGGGACTTAAAGAAAGAATCAATAATTTTCCCGCTCAGCTCTCTGGAGGGGAACAGCAGAGAGTGGCTATTGCCAGAGCTTTAGCAAAAAATCCAAAGCTTTTGCTTTGCGACGAGCCTACGGGAGCTCTTGATTACAATACCGGAAAAGCCATATTGAAACTGCTTCAGGATACTTGCAGGGAAAATGGTATGACTGTTGTGGTAATAACGCATAATTTAGCTCTGGCTCCCATGGGAGATAAGGTCATAAAGGTCAAAAACGGCAAGATAGACAGTATTACCGTAAATGAAAATCCTGTTCCGGTAGAAAGGATTGAGTGGTAATGAGCGCTTTTATAAAGGATATTTTCAGAGAAATAAGAAAGTCTCTTGGGCGTTTTATGTCCATATTTGCCATAGTGGCCATAGGCACGGCTTTTTTTGCCGGAATACAGGCCAGTGTCCCTGATATGAAATATACTGCGGATAAATATTTTGACGATTATAATCTTATGGATATAAGGATAGTGTCTACTTTCGGCCTTACCGATGAAGACGCGCAGGCCGTACGCGAAGTGGAAGGTGTGAACGGCGTATATCCCACTCATATAATGGATGTTATTACACAAAAAGGAACTTCTCAGATAGTTTTGAAGCTTCACGGGATACCTGTGGGAAAGACTGACGAGGACAATGAAGACTATATAAACCGCGTAGAGCTTATTTCGGGAAGGTTTCCTGAAAAAAGCGGAGAATGTCTGATAGAGGATGGCAAAATAACAGGGAGCAGTCTGGAGATAGGGGATAAAATAGTTCTTGAAAGCGGAACGGAGGAAGACCTTGGAGACAGTATGAACACCGTTGAATATACGGTTGTGGGTACCGCCAGGATACCTTATTATATATCCTTTGATAAAGGGACATCGTCTGTAGGAGATGGAAGTGTGGATAATTTCCTGCTTGTGCCTGAAGAGGACTTCAATATGGATGTGTACACTGACATTTTTGTTACCGTTGAGGGAGCCAGGGATAAAAACTCATATTATGATGAATATTTTGATATAACTGATAAAATTACGGACCGTCTTGAGGAGCTTGGGGTAAGCAGATCTGAAATACGATTTGAGGATATACGTAACGCGGCTTTTGAGGAGTTGGAAGAGAGCAGGGCTGAGTTTGACGCTCAGAAAGAGAAGTTTGAAAAGGAGATAGAGGACGCTGAAAGTAAACTGAACGACGCGGAGCGTGAAATTTTAGAAGGAGAGCGTTCACTCGAGAATGAAAAAAGTGAATATGAAAAGACAGTAGAAGAGGCCCAGGAACAGATAAAGTCCGCTGAAGCTGAGATAGAGAGCGCCGAGAAAGAATATGAGCAGAAGCTCGCGGAGTATAACGAAGCTTCTCAAAGCGCTAATGAAAGCATTTCAGAAATGGAAAGCCAGTATACAAAAATAGAAGAAGAAGCTAAAAGCGCGGCTTACCAGATAGCGGAACTTGAGGAGATGCTTGAAAATCCTGATATATCTCAGGAGGAAAAAGACGCCATACAGTCACAGATAAATATTTATAATGAAGCTTTAATAAATGCGGAAAATACTCTTGGCTTTTTGAAAGTGCAGATCGATTCCGCAAAAAGTCAGTTGGAAGAAGGGAAAAAGCAGCTTGAGGATGCAAAACAGCAGATAGAAGAAGATAAAAGCGATATAGAAAGATCTAAACAAGAACT
>CASDQQ010000056.1 GCA_949282945.1 uncultured Eubacteriales bacterium | reverse complement strand
TTAGGTTTTTCTTCCGTATATGTGTTCAGCAGATTTTTTAAAGACCACATGGGAATCTCGCCTACCGAGTTCAGAAAGCAGTCCTAAGCTATAGAAAAATATCCGCAGATACTTTGTTCCACACCTGTAAAAAAACTGCATGCTTTTACTTTAATATGTTCTGATAAATTTTCATATCTTATCAGATATAAATTAGGTTTACTCCAAGTTTTCATAATACTCCTTTTAACATGGCAATGCTTCGTTAGTATAATAATTAAATTTATTATATGATAAAAGAGCCGCCGACTTAAAAAATTCAGGATTTAGTTTAAAATATATTCTATTTTTTTCTACTTTAGAAATTAAAATAACTTTATTTGCTTTTAATTTTGACAGCATAGTATAAACAGACGCGTCCGTACAATTAAAGGTCAGATTTTTGATTATGCCCGCCCCATTGATTTCTTTATTTTTATAAATAATATCTACAATATTAAATGCTAAATCTAAATTGAAAATGCTTAATATATCTCTAAAATTTATAGTTAAAAGCATATTATATTTATCATAATTTTTCAAGAATTTATTAGCCTTAAGCCCAAATATCCATACAAAGTCACCCTGTCTAACTATATAATTATATCCATACAGATGCATCAGACTTATATATACATTATCCGTCTTTTCAACTGCCTTGCCCGACAATTCAAATATTTTCTTTTTACTATATTCCGCAAGTTTAAAATTACTGATTTTATATTCAAAGTCCTTGTGCAGTTGGGAAATGCTCTTATGCAGGTCCAGTATAATATCTTTTAGTTCCTTTATTTTATTTTCATAATCGCCGAAGATCAGCGCCAGTGAAATACGTATCTTAGGTTCTAAAATTTCACAGTTCATTATAAGATTTTCGTCTATTTTTCTGTCGTCGGCAAAATAATAATCGGACAGGTGATCCATAAGCTTTTGTTTGTCGTCCAAAAGTATGACAAAATCTTCAATGGTATTTATAGAGTGAAGGTTATTGGTCAAAAAAAGAAGCAGCGGAGACAGTGCTTTACCCATTCTTTTCAGCAAAGCGTAATATTTATCTACAATGGGAACACCTTTAATGTAATTGAAATATTCAAACACTTTGTCCGGCGCTAAATTATACCCTTTGGCTTGTACTTCAACGTCTTCATGGTTTATACAGATTTCCAGATATTTTAAAGTATCAAAAATAATTCCTTTATTGTTGCTGCTAAAATCCAACTGAATCACTCCATCTGGGAAATAGTTACAAGTATATTTTATATAAATAAATATATTTTGTCAATTTATACAAACCTTATTTATTGCTTAAATTTTCTGTACTTTATCTAAATTCCCCGGACTTATGAAAAATCGATCCGTCCGGGAAATTCCGGACGGATCGATCATTTGCCATTTGTTATTATAAACCTAATCTCTTTACAAGAGCCTCATACTCATCCTTGATCTCAGCAGGAAGCCTGTCAAACTTGGAAAGAAATTCTTTCTGCTCTTTTACTTCCTGAGCCCATGTTTCTTTATCAATAGAAAGAAGCTCTTTTATAGTATCAATATTGATATCGTCAAGACCTGTCAGATCAATGTCCTCAGGTTTCGGCAGATATCCTATAGGAGTTTCAACCGCGTCAACCTCTCCGGCCACTCTCTTTAAGATCCAGAGTATTACGCGGAGGTTGTCGCCAAAGCCCGGCCATATAAACTTTCCATTATCGTCTGTCCTGAACCAGTTAACGTTAAATATTGCCGGCGGATTAGGTATTTTCTTACCCATCTCTATCCAGTGAGCAAAATAATCTCCCACATTATATCCGATAAACGGAAGCATAGCCATCGGATCACGTCTTACAACTCCTACCGCGCCTGTAGCCGCTGCGGTCGTCTCAGATGCCATGGTTGCTCCAACGAACACACCGTGGTTCCAACTGAAAGACTGGTAAACCAACGGGGCAACCTTTGCTCTTCTTCCACCGAAAATCATAGCGGAGATAGGAACTCCCGCGGGATTTTCCCACTCGCTTGAAATTGAAGGACACTGACAAGCAGGAGCAGTAAATCTTGAATTAGGATGAGCGGCCTTTGTTCCGCAGCCAGGAGTCCACTCATTTCCTTTCCAGTCAATAAGCTTATCCGGAGCTTCAACTCCCATATTCTCCCACCATACAGTCTTGTTCTCGGTAAGAGCCACATTTGTAAATATAGTATTCTTCTTAGTAGTAAGCAATGCGTTAGGATTGGATTTCATGCTTGTTCCAGGAGCAACGCCGAAGAAACCTGCTTCAGGGTTAACAGCCCAAAGTCTTCCGTCTTCCCCTATGCGCAGCCACGCTATATCATCTCCCACGGTCCAAACTTTATAGCCCTCTTTAGCAAAAGACTCCGGAGGAACCATCATTGCCAGATTTGTCTTACCGCAAGCGCTTGGAAAAGCTGCTGTAACATATTTGATTTCTCCTTTAGGATTCTCAATACCAAGAATGAGCATATGCTCTGCCATCCATCCTTCTTTTCTTCCGAGGTAGCTTGCGATTCTGAGAGCAAAGCACTTCTTTCCAAGAAGAACATTTCCGCCGTAAGCCGAGTTGATCGACCATATAGCATTGTCCTCAGGGAAGTGGCATATCATTCTCTTTTCAGGATCAACAGTACCTTTAGAATGAAGTCCTCTGACAAAATTCGGGGAATCGCCGAGCATATCCATAGCAATCTTTCCCATTCTTGTCATTATTCTCATATTAAGAACAACGTAGATACTGTCAGTAACTTCTATACCAACTTTAGAAAAACTTGAAAAAGCAGGTCCCATTATATAAGGGATAACATACATTGTACGTCCCTTCATAGCACCGTTAAATAAAGTTCCCAATTTAGCATATGCCAAAGTCTTTTCCATCCAGTTGTTCGTAGGTCCCGCATCATCTTTTTCTGTAGTACAAATAAAAGTCAGATGTTCAACTCTCGCAACATCATTTTCAGCAGTTCTGTGATATAAGCATCCGGGTAATTCCTCCTGGTTGAGCTCGATCATTTCACCGGTAGAAATAGCCTCTTTAGTAAGTCTCTCGCGTTCCTCTTCGGAACCGTCGCACCAAACAATCTCGGCAGGCTGAGTAAGTTTAGCAACTTCTTCAACCCAATTTTTTACATGAATATTGTTGTACATTTTCACTACCTCCTTAATTTCGCCATTACAGCCCATTATAGTGTAATTGTATTTTTTTTGCAAGATTAGAAAATGAATCTATTGTTAATTTTTCCCCTCTTACATTCTCGTCAAAACCCATTGATATAAGTATATCTTTAAACTGCTCCTTATTTAGCGGAAACATGCCCGAATTTGCCAGAGCGTTCACCAATGTTTTGCGTCTTTGCCCGAATGCCGCTTTTACCAATTTAAAAAATATTTCTCTGTCCACATCCCCGCAGTAAGGTTTGTTTCTCAGCTCAAGCCTTACCACCGCGGAATCCACTCCGGGCCGCGGTATAAAGGAATGAGGAAAAACTGTAAAAAGGTTTTCCGGTTCTGAGTAATATCTTATGGCAACGGACAGAGCCCCATATGCCTTTGTTCCCGGAACGGCGCACATTCTCTCCGCCACCTCAAGCTGTACCATAAATATCATAAGCTCGGCGGGTATTCCGTCTTCAAGCAGCTTCATTATTATAGGAGTAGTAATATAATAAGGAAGATTGGAAACCACTTTTATTTTGTACGGGGTCCCATCTTCCTTAAATCCGTAAGGTTCTATTATCTCTTTGGAAATATCCACCTTCAATATATCTTTGTTTATAATAGTTACATTCATACCGAAAAGATATGTGTTTAAAACAGGTATGAGCCTTTTGTCCAATTCTATCGCCACTGTCCTTCCGGCTCTTTTGGCTATATCTTCCGTCATGCTCCCAAGACCAGGTCCTATTTCTATAACCAGGTCGTCCTCGCATATGCCGGCAGCGTTAAGGATATCCTCCACTACATCCTTATCAACAAGAAAATTCTGTCCCAAAGCCTTTGAAGCTACGATGTTGTACTTTTTAATTATATCTTTGGTGTTTTCCATATCTCCGGCCCTTTTTAATTATTTTTATCTCATAGCAAATACATCTATACTTTGATCCTTAAGCACATATACTCTTACATTTCGTCTTCCGAATTGAAAACATTCGTCTACCGTATTGAAATACAGATCTATCTTCTTTCCAAAAACTCCGGTATCTACAGCTATACAGTATCCATAATCTTTAGTGCTGTCAAGGCTTTCTACGTAAAGTTTGGTCCCAAGAGGAATAACATCTTTGTCAACAGCAACAACTCCGACCTTAGCCCTCATTCCTGTAGCTGTAATTCCATAAAGCGGATGGTCCTTACTTTTTCCGCATGAAGATGCGGTATAAGCCGTGGCCTGCAAAATATAGGAATCGTTGTAATTTACCTTGCTTCCTCTCGATGTTGTGAAGGAATATAGCGTACCTACTTCTTTTATCTCGTTTACCGGCTTGCTTTCCACTACTTCTCCGATCTTTTGTTTTTGAATTTCCTGACCGTCCTCATAAAGCACTTTATAGGTGGTTACCATATTCCCTGTTTGTCCGTCTTGTACTATACGGGTCTTTCCGTCTTCCAGATCCTCGTTTTCCTTTGTAATTATCTCATATGGAAGCACCGTGTTTTCCTCTACGATCTTCTCTTCCATATCAACAAGGCGTACTTCCATATTTTCTTCTATTTCTTCGTATCTGGAAATTTCCTTGCCGGTGGTATTGTCAATGAGCTTATCCAATTCTGAAAGCTCTATATCGTTTTCCTCCAGTGCGTATCTCAAACTGTCTTCCACAGTAAGGATATCTAAAGTTTTATCCGCTAAGACCACCTTAACAGGAACTGCTCTTTTAATGTTTATATTAAACAATTCATCCTCAATATCATAGTCTAAACCAACATTAATATAATCCTGTTCTCCAACCTCAATCTCTGCCTGCAATAGTATTTCCCCGACATTTGTTTCTCTTGTTTTTACACTCCTGACATTTCCATCGTCATTTATGATCACAGTGTATTCTTTTGTAAAAATATTCGCCGCCACTGACACCAATATAAAAGCCGCAATAACTGCCAGGGCTACAAATATACAAAGAAGAGATCGTCTGGGATGCTTATTCATCGGCACAAAATCACCCTCTTTCTTAATTTGACCGCTATAATAACATTAATAATCTAAGTTTGTCAAATTTTATCCTTTTTATACCAATTTCCACAAAGGAATTTTTATTGGTATAAAAAGGATTATATTATTCCTTATATTAATTTATGACCTGGGCTGCAAGTAAGTGAATAAAATAATCTTTTTATTTTGTATATCAGGAGATCCCGAATATTTTAATGCTGTTTTTATATACAACATCGCACAGTTCTTCTACTGAAATGCCTTTTATATCCGCAATTTTCTGAGCTGTATATTTGATAAGCGACGAGTAATTCCTCTTTCCCCTAAAGGGTTCCGGAGAAAGATAGGGACAGTCGGTTTCCAGCAAAAGCCTGTCCAGCGGGACCTCTCTTGCCACCTCCGCTGTTTTGCGCGCGTTTTTAAATGTGACCGCGCCCCCCAAAGATATTGAAAAACCAATCTTTATAATTTCTCTCATCATCTCTACGCTTCCTGAAAAGCAATGTAAAATTCCGCCAACTCCCATTTTGGAAGCCTCTTTCAGCACATTGAAACTATCCTCATGAGCGTCTCTGTCATGAAAGACAATAGGCTTTCCAGTCTCGGCGGCTAATTTTATCTGTTCTCTGAGCCAATAAAACTGCTGCTCTTTTGGAGCCGTATCCTCATAGTGGTAATCAAGGCCTATTTCTCCCACTGCCACAACCTTTGGGTGTTTAAGAAGCTCTCTTATTTTGTCTATATCCCCGTCTTTAGCGTATTTAACGTTTAGGGGATGTATCCCCGCTGCGGCATATACAAAATCATATTTTTCAGCCGTCTTTATACATTTAACGGAGGACTCTGCCGAGTCCCCCGAATCAACTATACCGCGGACGCCGTCCGCCCTCATTTTTTCAAAAAGTTCGTCTCTGTCTCCGTCAAAGCGTTCGTCCTGATAGTGAGCATGGACATCAAACAACTTCAGTTCCATTTTCTATTTCTCCGTCTACCGTAGTTACTTTTAATTCTTCTGTCTTGTCATTAACAGCAGAAAGTATCATGCCCTGAGATTCAATTCCCCTGATTTTGACCGGTTTGAGATTGGCGATCATTATAACCTGCTTCCCCAAAAGTTTTTCCGGTTCGTAATATTTCGCTATGCCTGATACTACCTGGCGTTTTTCGCAGCCTAAGTCCAAAATAAATTTCAGAAGCTTATCAGAACCTTTTACCTTTTCACATTCAAGTACTTTAGCTACTCTCAGATCAAGTTTTGAAAAATCGTCTATAGTAACTTCTTCTTTAAAGGGTACCGTCTGTACCTTCTTGCTTTCGGCTTCGGACTTCTTTCTGTTTTCTTCGGCTATCTTGGCAATATCGGCAAGTTCTTTTTCCATATCTATTCTCGGGAATATAATATCCCCTTTCTTTACCTTAGTGCCATTAGGAGTTATATTCCAGCTCTTTGCGCTGTCCCATTCTAAAAATTCTTTGCTTTCAAGTCCCAGTTGCGCCTGTATCTTTGGCGAGGTGTCCGGCATAAACGGCTGTATCATCACAGATACTATCCTCAGCGTCTCTGCCAGATTGTACATTACCGCCGCGAGCCTTGCTCTGCGGCTGTCGTCTTTAGCCAGTATCCATGGCGCCGTTTCATCAATATATTTATTTGCTCTGGACACACCCTTCCATATTTCAGCCAGAGCGTTGCTGAACTGAAATTTTTCTATAAGCTCTTCCGCCTTTGCCACAGAACCTAAGACGGTGTTTTTCAGATCCTCGTCAAATTCTCCTTCTTCTCTTTCCGCGGGGATAACTCCCCCGAAATATTTTTCTATCATAGTCACGGTCCTGCTTAAAAGATTCCCAAGGTCGTTGGCCAAATCAGTATTTATACGAGATATAAGGGCTTCATTTGAAAAAACTCCGTCAGACCCGAAGGGCACTTCTCTTAAGAGAAAATATCTTATGGCGTCAACGCCGTATTTATTTATGAGCACTACCGGGTCCACAACATTTCCTTTGGATTTTGACATTTTACCGCCTTCCAGTAAAAGCCACCCATGTCCGTAAACCTGTTTGGGCAGCGGAAGTCCCAAAGCCATGAGTATTGCCGGCCATATTATCGTATGGAACCTGACTATTTCCTTTCCCACAAGATGTACCTGCGCCGGCCAGAATTTTTGATACAGACTGTCGTCATCACTTCCGTAACCCAACGCGGTTATATAGTTTGAAAGGGCGTCTATCCACACGTATACTACATGCTTTTCATCAAAGGTAACCGGAACTCCCCAGTCAAAAGTGGTTCTGGATACGCACAGATCTGTGAGTCCAGGCTTTATAAAATTGTTTATCATTTCGTTCTTGCGGCTCACCGGCTGTATAAATTCCGGATTGCTCTCTATAAATTCCAAAAGCTTGTCCTGATATTTTGAAAGTCTGAAAAAATAGCTTTCCTCTTTTGTGCGCTCAACCGGCCTTCCGCAGTCCGGACATTTTCCGTCGTTTAATTGGGTCTCGGTCCAAAAAGATTCGCAGGGGGTACAGTACCAGCCTTCATACTCACTTTTATAAATATCTCCTTTGTCGTAGAGCTGTTTAAATATTTTCTGGACCGCTGCTACATGGTAATCATCGGTTGTTCTTATAAATTTATCGTTGCTTATATTGAACATTTTCCACAGGTCTTTTATGCCCGCTACTATGTTATCTACATATTGTTTGGGCGTAACCCCTAATTCTTCGGCCTTTCTGCCTATCTTCTGTCCGTGTTCGTCCGTGCCGGTCAGGAACATGAAATCGTACCCCTTTATTCTTTTATACCTTGCTATGGCGTCCGCAGCAACGGTGGTATAAGAATGGCCTATATGAAGCTTGTCGCTTGGGTAGTAAATAGGCGTGCTGATGTAAAATGTCTCTTTTTCCATAACCTTCATCTCCTTCTAAAATTTTATAGGGGTAATTATAACATATTTTCCTACCTGAAAAAATGTTTCTTATAAAATTATTTTTACTGTTTTTCGCGGCTGTCCCTATGTCCGCTCTATTGCTCTTAAAAACCCTATACTTTTTTCAAGCGCCTGTATCGCCGGCTCGCCGCCTTCATACTCAACGGAAACAAAGCCGTCATATCCTGTGGAAAAAATCAATTCCAGGCATTCCTTTATAGGAACGACGCCCTGTCCTATAGTTACTCCCTTTAAAAATTTTCCTCCTCTGGAAATAAAACAGCCCTCTCCTTCCTCCATTACGCAAAAGTCTTTCACATGTACATGGAAAGCATACGGAGCGGCGATTTTTACAGAAGCCAACGGATCGCAGTCGGCGCAGAGAAAATTTCCTATATCTACCAACCAACCAAAATTACTGTTATCTACCCCTTTGACAACAGCCTCAATCCTTTCAGGATCCTGACATATAAGCCCATGGTTTTCCGTACAGGTCTTTATATTTTTTGCAGATGCATAGTCAGTCACTTTTTTAAACATTGATATAATCTTTGGCAGATAGTATTCAAAATCAGCATTTTCCGGAGCGTTTTTCGGGAAGGCAAAATACGCGTCGTGCCGCAGTAGCGGCGCTCCCAGTATACCGGCTATATCCGTCTTTTGACAAAGCCTCTCAATTTCAGCGTCAGAATCGTCGCTCAACAAATCCGCTCCTACCGTATAAGCGATTATTTTCATTTTGCGCTTTTCGGCTTCTTCTCTTATAAGAAATGCGTACTCTTTCTCGGAAACGCCTTCGGGCGGCGTCAGGTCGGTAAACTCTATACCTTCAAACCCCAGTTCCGCCGCAAGCTGAATTACAGAAAGCTGCGTATGCAGCCCTCTGTTTAACAGCTGTGAAAAACTGTAAGAGGATACGCAGATTTTCATATGATCACCTCATGCCCCGTGGCCGCTGATTCATATATAGCGTCAAGGATTTTCATGACCCATATCCCGTCTTGCGCCGAAGCAATACACGGAGTTCCGTTTAAAGCGCAGTCCACAAAATGCCTGAGTTCGTTCGTAAACATATCTGAGGACTGATTGCTATCAGAAACAGGCGTAACGTCAGCGAGACGGTCGTTAATAACAGTATAAAACTTCGGTTTTTCACCCAAAACCAGTCCTCCTTTTGTGCCGTATATTTCTTTGCGGCTTTCATCGGGGCCATTTAATGAATAACTGGTTTCAAGGAGCGTAACGGCGCCGTTATCATATCTTATAAGCGCGGTTCCGAAGTCCTCAACATCACATATGTCATTGTCAAACCTGCTCTTTCTGGGAGACCACCCCACCCTATTTTTAAGTTCCGGCCTAAATCCCATTTTGTCAGAGGTCATTGCATAGACTGACACCGGCTTAGGACTTCCCATAATAAGCCTTGTCTGGTCAATGACATGTACTCCCAGGTCAATTACAGGCCCTCCTCCTGAACGGGCTTTATCACAGAACCAACCGCCAGGAGCCCCGTGCCGGCGCAGATATACAGCCTTAGAATAATAAATTTCTCCCATGTCCTTTGCAAAATCAAGAGCCAACTCAGTTTCATGGGAAAATCTCAGTACAAAACCTATCATCAAAAGCTTGCCCGCCTTGTCGGCGGCGGCTTTCATCTCCATTGCCTGAGCCGCGTTGTATGCCATAGGTTTTTCACAAAATACATGAAGCCCATGTTCTAGCGCGTATACCGCGCATTTTGCATGAGCGCAGTTCCACACACATATATCTACCGCGTCCAGTTGTTCCTTATCTATCATTTCCTCTATGCTGTTATAGCGTTTTTCTATGGAAAAAGCGTCTGCCGTAAGCTTCATACGCTCTTCATCAATATCGCAGACCGCAATAATTTCCGCTTCCGGTATGTTTTGATATGCTCTCAAATGAGTTCCGGATATATTTCCTGCTCCCACTACACCGATACGCAGCTTTTTTCCGGAAAAACTTATCTGTTCTTTATACTCCTGCTGTACAGGTTCATGACTCATTTTATTTTTCCTCCAGTTTCTTTAAAAATTCAAACGCAGTTTTTATATCCTTTAAAGGGTCGTCCCCAGTCTCTCTTTCAATAGTCAAAAATCCGGTGTATCCTGCGTCTTCAAGCGCGCTCATATATTCTAAGAAAGGTACGTTTCCCTGTCCCAACGGCATTTCTTTGAAAAAGCACTTCCCGTTATATTCCTCGGGTACGGGATGGACCGCTCTGTAAATATACTCCGGGTTGCCGTCATTCAGCTTTACGCCGTCCTTGGCGTGGGTGTGGACGATATAATCCTTCAAAATATGTACGGCGTTCACCGGATCGTCCCCCGTCACCATTACAAGGTTTGCCGGATCGAGATTTACCCTTACTCCGCCAGACGACAGAGAATCTAAAAACTCTTTTAAAACCGAGGCCCTTTCCGGCCCCGTCTCCACCGCGAAATACGCGCCGATATTCGAAGCGTATTCAGAAAGCTCAAAGCATGCTTCCTGCATTATCTTATAGCGGGGATGTTCCTTATTTTCTGGAATTACGCCTATGTGCGTGGTTACGATATTTGTTTCTAAGTCTTTAGCCAGATCCAATATACGTTTTGACTTTTCGATCAGTTCAGGGTTACGTTCGGGATTTCCAAAGCCCATTCCCAAATCTCCGCACAGCGCCGAAAACACCATGCCCTGATCCTTTACTTTATTTAAAAGAATTTTTCTTTCCTTGGCGGAAAGATTTTCCGGCGCGTGAACACCGTTTGTAGAATACATTTGGATACCGTCGGCTCCAAGCTCCGCGGCTGTCTTTATCGCTTCGTCTGTCGGTATGCGAAAGGATTCCAGTATGACACCTATGGGAAATTTATACATAAAAACCTCCTAAAATAATATTTGATTTTTTCTTTGTATATTGTATGATTTTATAAAAGCATTATAATTTATATCAGCGCGCATATCAACACTTAATATTACGAATATAAAGGAGAAACACAATGAATATATATATTCCCGACGGAACTTCTCAAGATACTGCTCTGAAAAGAACTACCCATATGACAATAGCCGCTCACCCAGACGATATAGAACTTACCTCTATGGCTATCATAGGAAAATGTATGGAAGATGACGAAAAATATTTTACCGGCGTTGTGGTCAGCGACGGTTCTTCCAGTCCGCGAACCGGCGCGTATGCCGATACAACAGATAAGCAAATGGTCAATATCCGCGCCAAAGAGCAGGAAAAAGCGGCCCAGGCAGGAAAATACAACGCACTCGTAATGTTAGGGTATACCTCCGCGCAAATAAAAAATCCGGAATATATTCCCCCTCATGATGAATTGGCGGCTCTGATAGAAAAATGCCGTCCAGAGTATATTTTTACACATAATCCCGCGGACAGGCACGACACTCATGTTGCGGTGATGCTCCGGGTCATCCGGGCAATAAAAAGCCTTCCTGAAGGGATTCGTCCTAAACGGCTTATAGGCTGCGAGGTATGGCGTACGCTTGACTGGCTGCCGGACGGAAGAAAAATAATGCTTGACACCAGCCGCTACTCTAAGCTTTCTAAAGAACTTCTGGGAGTGTTTGACAGTCAGATAGCGGGAGGCAAACAATATGATCTGGCTTTTTACGGCCGGCAGCATGCAAACGCAACTTTTTCACAAAGCCACTCCTGCGACGAGTATGAATGCGCTTCCATTGCTCTGGATATGACAAGCCTCATCCTGGATAATGGTATTGAGCCGGAAGCTTTTATCACAAATCTGATAGAAGAGTTTAAAGCAGAAGTTACAGCGCGTATATTAGGGTAGAGGGTTTTGGATATGCGCGGATGTTCCAACCGTCTGTTTGCCATTTGTTATGTTTATTTCTTTTATAAGAAGAACAGTTGAAAAAACTAAAAGACTTCATTCGGATATCTTTTTACAAAAATGTAAAAATACAGGTGCTTTGTGCTGTCCGCTATAGCGAACAGATGACTATTCTATCAGAACAGTTTTGTTTTCAATTGCTTCCCTTAGCCACTTGGCAGCGCAACTAATCCTTTCTTTGGGTGATCCACTCTGAATTGCAAACTCATCTCTAATTTCATCAGCATCATAGGCTGATACTAACGACTCTGCGTAAAATATTGTTATCCACACCGGGCTTTGAACTCTTACATCCGTTGTATCATCATACAACACCGTAATATCTACTATGCCATTTGTCCATCCCAAAAAATGATATGAACCGTATTTCTGCCGCCTATATTTCTTAAATCCATATTCAGATTCAAGAAATGCAAATTCTTTTTTTATCACAGAATATTTATTCATATATCCCCCTTTCGCTACATCAACCAAACATTATACAGGTATTGATAGCCTTTTGTAAGAGCAACTTCCTTTGCGTATGCTCCAGTTAACGCACCACCGCAATCGTAAATTGCTCCTTTCAAAGCCATAACACCTTTTACAACACATTTATTTTGCCACCAACCGACAGTTTCTGCTGCTTTTGTCCCAAAAGTTTTCTCTATAAAATCGAACTCTTTTAACCCGAAATAACACCGAGTCTTTGCAATTTCTGCGACCTTTTCAAAACAACCAACTTTTCCAATTGTTATTCCTGATCTGGCATTTTTATCGTTCTTACGGCGCCTCCAACTACAAAACCATCGAAGGCACAGAGTCCTCCTGTCATAAGTCCATCTGCAGCTCCATCAAGAGCCGCTTTCCATGCGCCATCCCAACTTCCTGTGCTAATACGATGACTAATCGCGCCAACTGCGCCGCTTGTTATCGTACT
>CASDQQ010000055.1 GCA_949282945.1 uncultured Eubacteriales bacterium | reverse complement strand
TTTGTGATCTCTGGCTCTTTCAACAAGATCCGCTCCGTATTTATTTAAAGTATCGTATGTATCTTCCGGATTATCTGTAGTTACCCTCTGATTTCCCCTTACGGTGCTTAAAGCCTGCAGGAATCTCTCACGGGTTATTCCAAACTCTTTGAACAGTCCTTTTATTGCCGGAGACTGATTTTTCAGTATCGACAAAAACAAATGCTCGACCGAAACATACTCGTCACCCATTGCCTTTGCTTCGTCCTCAGCCTGGACAAGCGCCTTGTTCAGATACTGTCCGATATAAGGCTGTCCGCCCTGTACCTTCGGGTTTTTATTTATCAGCTGTTCAACGCTGTTTTTAAAATAATTCGGCTCTATTTCCATTTTCTCAATAAGCTTGAGTATCAGGCTGTCTTCCTGATTCAAAAGATTATAAAGAAGATGCTCTTCTTCGATCTGCTGATTTCCGAAGTCATAAGCGCATTTTTCAAGCTCCTGAACAGCCTGAACTGATTTTTGTGTAAATTTGCTTATGTTCATAATCTGTTCCTCCAATCATAAAACAGCTTCCGCCACAAATATACCTGCGCGGAATCTGTGTCTTTTCATCAACTGATTGAAGTATAGCACTATTGTTAGCACTCGTCAATAGTGAGTGCTAATTTGTTTTATGAAATATCTGTGAAGTTTTGCCAGCAATTGCGGAAGCTGTCAGGCGGAGCAATTGTGGTTGTTAACAGAAAAGGAAAGACAAATTTCCTGTAGATAAATCTATATTTTTACCAAAAAATCGACTTGCATTTTGTGTCAAATCCTCATTACATATGATTGACTTAAATCATGTTCATTGTTATAATGAAAACGTGGAAACCAGGACGGTTGCCGCAACATTAGCTACTTAATTTTAAGTAAGCTGTCTGTTGGTGGCAGACGGCTTACTTCCTTTTATTGTTGAATATATTCCAAATTTGGATAATTATCCAAACAATTGAAATAATCCAAAATAAATCTTGAAGTGTAATGTATATCACCTCCTTTCGGGAATATTTCCCGCAAGAGCTGTATACACGCCTCCTTTCCGCTTTTGCGAGATAAGGTCGGCAACCGTCTTGACCGTGTTCGCATATTATTCATATACGTCTGGCTTCCACGTTCATTGTATTATATATGAATTATATTTATTTGTCAAAAGAATTATTGTGAATATTTCATAAACTTATTTAAAAGGCCCGGAGAATACTCTCCGAGCCTTTATTTCATATCATTTCATTAGTATTTCCGCCGCTTCTCTTAAGGTTTCGACATCCCCGACATTTCCCGGAAAGATGACGTACGGCGTATACGGAAATTTACTTTCCTCACCGGTCTGCCAAACAGGGATTCCCGGCCTGATCTGTCCCATTACGTTCGCACGTTTTACCCGAAGCGCCTTTGTTCCTATATCGCTCGATGTAATTCCGCCTTTAGCAATAATAAATCCCGGCACGACATTAAGATTTCCCACAAGCGACTGTACCGCGTTTGAAATTTTAACCGAACGCAGCAAAGCTTCTTCTTTCGTGTCGTTTTCCATGGTAAGAAGTTTTCTTCTGGTATAAGCGACAGCCGTCTTGCCCGATGAAATTATATCTTCGATCTTTCTTGTGACCCGCTCTGTCTCAGCCTTGAATTTCCTATCATCTACGACCAGATCCGAATCAAATTCTATGCTAACTATCCCGTCGGTTTTTTTCAGTTCTTCAAGCTGCTTCGTAGTTTTTTCAGTATGAGAACCTACTATTATAACTCCGCCGTTCTTGGTTTCGCTGACGATCATCTGCTCTCTTGTCAAAAGCGGCTGCGCAGAAATTCCGCCCATCTCTTTTACAAGCGCCGCCGCGGTCCTGAACATAAAATTCTTTCCTCTAGCCATAGCTTTATATATCGCTGCCGCCGCAACTTTAACATCAGGATAATCAATGGCGTTTACCACGATTTTTCCAAAGTTTTCAACAGCGCAAAGCTGATCGACTATCTTATCGATATTCATCTCTCTTATATCTTCAAGTGAAATGCATATCACGTCTTCCGCCTTATATTCTCCGCCTGTTTTTTCCTCCACATACTCCCTGATATCTGAATGAGTATATCCGAAGGTCTTATCTTTAGCGAATTCAGTCTGCGCAGCCGGAACAAGCTCTGAGCCGTATTTTACATAATGAACATTATTTATCGTAAATCTTCCGCCTTCTTTGAAAAACGGGCAAATTATTTCTCCGTCAATGCGGGTATTTCCGTTCTTCTCCAGTTCTTCTTTGAGCACACGGGTTTCAAGCGGGTAATGTCCCCTTAAAGTAGAATCGCTTCTGCTCATTACCGCAAATTCTTTTCCTGTTTTTTCGGAAGCTTTAATGACCGCAGCGGCTATTTCCCTATGAGCTTTTTCCGTCTGCTCTGCAGTGAATCCTCTTGAATTTGTAAGTATATAAAAAAGTCTGTTTTCTTCCTGAAATCCCTGAAGAACGCTATCCTCGCTCCAGTCGGTATATACGGATACATCGTGTACAGTCTGCACACCGGTAGGATCGTCGTCTAAAACCACTATCTTCTTTTCACTTTTTGCCAGCTCTTCCTGAAGCAGTTTTTCAACAAGCCCCTCATCATACGCC
>CASDQQ010000054.1 GCA_949282945.1 uncultured Eubacteriales bacterium | reverse complement strand
TTTATATTGCATTTGTGATGGTATTTTCGTTTATTACCGGGCTAGTGGTGAATTTGATCTTATAAGTGATTATTGAGTACGGCTTCTCAAACAGTATGTACTCTTAAAAATTTTAATAAAAGCTACAAAATAGGCCTGTTTCAAAATTTTACTTTTGAAACAGGCGTTTAAAATCTTTTTACGCAGGCTCCCGTTATCGTTAAACTTCGTCCCTTTATAATTAAATCAATCGCTTATTATAATCTTTGACGTTTCTACCATACTCATGCCGCTGTCCATACTGCGCTTTTGAATAAATCTATGAGCTTGTTCCTCTGTCATTTTATGCCGCTCCATCAAAACTGCCTTTGCCTCCAGAATTATCGCTTTATCTTCCTCTGTGCGTTCCCTTTTTGCGGAAGGCTCTCTTTTAAATCCCGCGGCTTTCTGACCGGTTTCAAAAATCATTCTGACAGTATTAAGCAAATCGCTCTTTCTTACGGGAAGAGTCAGACTGAAAGCGTTATACTCTGAGCAAAGCACCTGCTGATTTGAAGTCAAAAGCATTAAAGAATCAATTCCCGGCGGCATCATTTCCAATAACTGAATGGCTACCATGTCTGAAAGCTTGTATCCTGTTATAAGCAGTACATCATCAGCCTCCGTGGTGCTGAGCAAATGAAGGACCTGAGCGCCCGTCTGGCATACTCCCTCAACCCTATAATTCCCTGATATAAGAATATCACAAACTCTATTTGCATTTTCTATATTAGCGAAGGCGACAATAATTTTTTTCATGTAGTATACCTCCTCGCTTCAATAGTCATCAATATTTTTCAAGATACTCGTTAATTTCCCACTGTGATACTCTTGTACGGTAGCTGTCCCATTCATGGTTCTTCGCTTCTACGTACTTACTGAAGATATGATCTCCGAGAACTTCTTTTATAAAGCCGTCCTCTTTCATATACTTAATAGCCTCTTCAAGGCTTTTCGGCAGACTGTCTATTCCTTCCGAAACCCTCTCTTCATCCGTCATGGCAAAAATGCTCTTATCAATGCTCTTCGGAGGCTGGATCTTATTCTTTATTCCGTCGAGTCCCGCTGCAAGAATAAGGGCAAAAGCAAGATAAGGATTGCATGACGGATCCGGACTGCGCAGCTCGACTCTCGTTCCTTCGCCCCTTGACGCAGGTATTCTGCAAAGAGTGGACCTGTTGCTTCCTGACCAGGCTATGTAGCAGGGCGCTTCGTAACCGGGGAGCAATCTTTTATATGAATTTACCAACGGATTGGTTACAGCGCATATTCCTTTAATATGAGCAAGTATCCCCCCTATAAAATAATAGGCGTCTTTACTTAATTCAAATGGATCGGCCGGGTCGAAAAACGCGTTTTTCCCGTCCTTGGAAAGAGAAAGATTACAATGCATTCCCGAACCGTTTATGCCGAATATAGGCTTAGGCATAAATGTAGCGTGAAGTCCGTGCCTCTGAGCTATGGTCTTTACGACCATTTTGAAGGTCTCCACATTATCCGCGGTTCTAAGAGCTCCGCCATATTTAAAATCGATCTCATGCTGCCCTTTAGCGCATTCATGGTGCGAAGCTTCGATTTCAAAGCCCATATCCTCAAGAGTAAGGCACATATCTCTTCTTGCGTTTTCACCCATGTCCACAGGGCCCAGATCAAAGTAGCCGGCCTCATCCTGAGTCTTTGTAGTGGCTCTTCCGTTCTCATCTGTATGGAACAGGAAAAACTCACATTCGGGCCCTACTTTGCATTCATACCCTCTGTCGGCCGCGTCCGCCAAAACTCTTTTCAAAACGTATCTGGGATCTCCCTCGAACGGTGTTCCGTCGTGCTTATATATATCGCAGATCAGTCTGGCAACTTTGCCGTGCTGAGGCCTCCAAGGGAATAACTCAAAAGTATCGTAATCAGGGTAAAGATACATATCAGACTCTTCTACCCTTACAAAACCTTCAATAGACGACCCGTCGAACATGCACTTATTATCGAGAGCTTTTTCTATCTGGCTTGCCGTAATGGCAACATTTTTCAGCGTTCCCAATATATCGGTAAACTGAAGCCTGATAAATTTTACATCTTCTTCTCTGACTCTATTGATAATCTGTTCCTTCGTGTACCTGCTCATAGTAATTCCTCCTACTTTGAACCATATATTCTAACAAGAAATAAGGCGTTCTCATATTTTCTAAAATATGGAACACCTTAAGTGCTGCTTTTTTTGTTAGTATATTATCCGACCGTGATATTGTCAATCTTTTTCGGCGTTTTTCAGCGTGAAAATTTCTATCGGCGCTTTGTCAAATCCGTCTATATACATATCGCATTTTTCCTTTATAATACTCAGTTCATGGGCGGAGCAGGGTTCTTCGACCGCCACGGCATAAAAGCCCCCGTCTTTTGCTCCCTTTATCCCCGCGTAAATATCCTCGAAAACCACACATTCTTCTGGTTCAAGTCCCATTTTTTCCGCGGCCCTGATATATACATCAGGAAAACCCTTTCCCCTTTTTACCTCTTTCACGCTTGTGATGACATCGAAAAATTCAAGTATTCCGTTGTTTATAAGCGCCGGCATATACAGATTTTCATATGCCGCCGTAGCAACTGCAAGCTTTACCCCTCTTTGCTCCAATGTTTCCAGATATTCTTTAACATACGGCTTGGTACGCACCTGTGTACGGTAAATATACTCTGACATTTCGTCCCACTCGGCCATAATTTCTTCGGGGCTTTCTGTAAGCCCAAACCTGTCAATGGTATACGCAGCCGCCTGATTAAACCCCATAGGCGTAATCATACGTATATAATCCTCCGGCATTTCAATTCCTCTTTTTTTCAAGAAGGCACAGTCTATATCAGTCCACACTGACATAGAATCAAATAAAGTACCGTCCAAATCAAAAATAGCTCCTTTAAATTTCACCGTTTTCTCTCCTGAACATATCCGATAATTCTTTTGCCGCGGCGGTAACATCCTCCTGGGCAACTACAGCGGATACCACAGCCAGACCGTCTATACCATATCCTGTAAAATTACGCAGAGTATTTTTATTTATCCCGCCTATCACTACTATTGGAATACCCACTTTATTTCTTATCCTCTTAAGCTCCTCTATAGATACCGTTTTTGCGTCTTTTTTTGTGTCCGTGGAATACATGGCTCCAACTCCCAGATAATCCGCGCCGTCCGCCTCCGCTTTTTCCGCTTCCTCAAGAGATGAAGCGGAAACTCCCAAAATCTTTTCCGGGCCTATAAGCTTTCTTACTACGGACGCGGGCATATCGCTCTGTCCCACATGGACTCCGTCCGCGTCGGCGGCAAGGGCAATATCCGTTCTGTCGTTTATAATGAGCGGAACGCCGTAACGTTCTGTTACCTTTTTTACTTTTATGGCAGTTTCAAAAAATTCCAGTGAAGAGCAGTCTTTTTCTCTGAGCTGTACAACGGTACATCCGCCCTTTATGGCCGCTTCGACCGATTCTTCCACGGTATTTGATGTCATGAGGTTCCTGTCCGTACAGAGATAAAGCGTATAATCTATTTTATTTTTCATCAATCTTCATCCTTTTCATAATTGCTTCTCCGTCAAGTCTGCTCAACGCGTCTATAATTCCCATATGAAAGCTTCCGGTCCCAATGTTTCCGTATTTTTCAAAAGCGTCCTCTCCGGCTATGCTCATCGAAGCTATGGCTCCCGCCGCGGCAACCAAGTAATCTTTTCCCGCTCCGGCAAACGCTCCTGTGATTCCGCTGGACATACACCCTGTCCCGGTAACTTTTGAAAGCATGGGATGCCCGTTGTATAACTTTACTGTTCTTTTACCGTCAGATATTATATCCACAGCTCCGGTTACAGCAACCGTACAGCCCAGTCTTTGGGCAACTTTAACGGCCAACGCCTCTCCGTCGTTGCGGGAATCGCTTTCTGAAGCGTCCACTCCTTTTGTTGAAGCCTCAAGGCCCCCTATAAAGGATATTTCAGACATATTTCCGCGCAAAATACTTATTTTGACCTGCTCTGTTATTTTCATGGCGGTTTCATTTCTAAGCCTTGAAGCCCCTGCTCCCACCGGATCGAATACTACCGGTATTCCAAGGACATTAGCTTTTTTGCCCGATGCTATCATGGAAGCTATGGTCCTTTCATTAAGAGTACCCATATTTATTACAAGAGCTGACGATATGGCAGTTATATCCTCTGTCTCTCCTATGTCGTCAGCCATTATAGGAGAGCCTCCTATAGCCAATATGGCATTGGCCACGTCATTTACCGTAACATAGTTTGTAATATTATGTACAAGAGGTACATTCTTTCTTAAATCTGTCAGCAGTTTTGCGGCGCTTTCCTTTATTCCATTCATTTTTAGTTTCCTCCCTTTGTAAATTCTACTTTTTTTCCGTCAAGTATCATATTTGTAGTTTTTACCGCGCACATTTTTCCGCACATCGAACATGTATGTCTGTCTGCAGGCGGCGTACTTTCAAAATAAGCTCTTGCCTTTTCTCCGTCTATCGCTAATTCAAACATTTTTTCCCAGTCGGTATTATGTCTCGCATCAGACATCTCATTATCTATTTTTCTTGCTCCCGGTATGCCCTTAGCGATGTCCGCCGCATGAGCGGCTATTTTACTTGCCACTATCCCTTCCTTTACATCATCTATATCGGGAAGTCTTAAGTGTTCGGCCGGAGTAACATAGCATAGAAAATCCGCGCCGCTTGCCGCGGCTATAGCGCCTCCTATAGCGGAGGTTATGTGATCGTAGCCTGGAGCTATATCGGTAACAAGAGGACCCAGGACATAAAACGGGGCATTGTGGCAAAGCCTTTTTTCCATTGCCATATTGGCGGCGATTTCGTTCATAGCCATATGTCCCGGTCCTTCTACCATAACCTGCACGTCCTTTTTCCATGCCCTTTTCGTAAGATTTCCAAGTTCTATGAGTTCGCTTATCTGTCCGGCGTCAGAACTGTCGTCTATGCATCCGGGACGAAGCGCGTCTCCAAGACTTATGGTAACGTCGTATTCTCTGAGAATTTCAAGAATGTCGTCATAGTATTCAAAAAAAGGATTTTCATTTCCGGTCATAGACATCCACGCAAAAATGAGAGAGCCTCCCCTTGACACTATATTCATACGCCTGCCTTCTCTTCTGAACGCCTCTATGCTCCTTCTGTTTATTCCGGCATGTATCGTCATAAAATCCACGCCTTCCCTGGCATGAGCTGTTATAACTTCTAAAAAGTCCCGGGCTGTTATATCCTGTAAATCTTTTTCCAAATAGCCTATAGCGTCGTACATAGGCACAGTGCCTATCATGGCCGGGGATCTTGCTATAAGCTCTTCCCTGAAGGTATTGGTTTTTCCGTAATTACTCAGATCCATTATAGCCTCCGCTCCGAAAGCTATTGCCAGATCCACTTTTTTCATTTCATTTTCGTAATTTTTACAATCCCCTGAAATACCTAAATTAACATTTATTTTAGTCCTCAGGCCCTCTCCTATTCCTTCAGCCGACAAGGATTTATGGTTTACATTCGCAGGTATAGCCACCGCTCCGGATGCCACCAGATCCATAAGCTTTTGCACGTCCATAGATTCTTTCCGGGCTACAAGCTCTATTTCAGGAGTTATTATTCCTTTTTTAGCCGCTTCCATCTGAGTTCTGTAATTTCTCATTTTTCTCATCCTTTCATGTTATTCCTTTTATTTTATACAGTTCGTAGAAATGATTGGTAGGGCCATGCCCTTTTCCTATGTCCAGCGCATTTTTTATAGCTTCCGTAACATATTCTTTGGCTCTTCCTACAGCCTCTCTAGCCAAAAGGCCGTTGGCCAGATTCGCCGCTATGGCGGAAGAAAGCGTACATCCCGTACCGTGAGTATTTTTCGTGTTTATTCTTTTATTTATATATTCGTAAAAATCCTTCCCGTCAAAAAGAACATCAACAGCGTCTCTGTTTACTTCAAGGCTCATATGCCCACCCTTTATAAGAATGTTGGAAGCTCCCATCAAGTGAATTTCCTTTGCGGCTTTTTTCATATCTGCCACGCTCTCTATCTTCATCCCGGTTATGGTTTCCGCCTCTGGAATATTAGGAGTGAGTATATATGCCATAGGAATTATTTTGCTTTTTAAGGTTTCAAGCGCCTCGGGCTTCATAAGAGCACATCCGCCTTTGGCTATCATTACCGGGTCTATGACAATTTTTTCCGGTCGATACTTATCTAAGCTCGATGCCACAGTGCGCATTACACTTTCAGAAGAAAGCATTCCTATTTTTACGGCGTCCACCTGAATATCCTCAAATACGGCGTCTATCTGGTCTTCTATTATTTTAAGATCTATATCCTGGACAGATATAACTCTACTGGTATTTTCCGCCACCACGGACGTTACTACGCTCATTCCAAAGCATCCGTTTGCTGAAAAGGTTTTTATATCAGCCTGTATCCCCGCCCCTCCGCTGCAATCGGAGCCGGCTATAGATAAACAGTTTTTCATATTTTTTCTCCTTTTTAAAATTGCAAATAAAAAACGGCGCCGCCTTTTTCTGCAGGTGGCCGCCGTAAATTCTTGAATTATGTAAGCGTCTTCCTACGTTGGCATTATCCAAATCAGGTGTAAGGGTCGAAGTTGATTACTTCCTCTCAGCAAGCCTCACAAGCTCCCCCGCATTCATCAGCAATATATCAAGTTTTATATATTTTAGCACTTATTATTTTCTAAAGCAAGCCAGCTCCGGTACTTATTTTTCCTTCATAAGTTCGTCCGTAAGACGCATGATCGCAGGAGCTAATTTTTTCCGTCTCTTTTTTGTAATAAATCCAAACAGCGGATATGCTATACATATTCCTATCATGCCTATAATTCCTATGATGATTCCGGGTATAAAATACTCCGTCCACTCCAGTACACAGCACATACCTACTCCAAAAATCAGAGTTCCCGCCGTTCCCACTGCAATGGCCGCTATAGTCCCGGGCTTAGCTGCGTTTCTGTCCAGTTTTCTCAAAGTCTCTAGCGTACTTTCCTCACACACCTGATATTTTTCACGTATGCTCTTTATTTCATCCTGCTGCTCGGCCGAATAAGTATAAGAAAATGTATTTTGCTTATCATCCATAAAACTCCTCCTCTTTATATCTCAGTTCCTTAATTTCTTTATTGGCTTTGACGACCATATAAACGGCTATTCCCAAAGCCAAAGCACAAATTACCGTCCCCGTCGCAGTATTTAAAACTTGTCTGAAAATTTCCTCTCCTTCTCCAAAACGCGAAATCATAGCCGTTTGCAACGCCATTACCGACATCAGCGCACCAACAAAGGTAAGAGATTTTGCAGCCGAAAACAAAGGACTGTTAAGCCTTTTAAGCTTAAAAACATTAACCGTGGCGGCAATCGCCAGATAAAAAGTGTAAGCCGCCGAAGCGTAAATTATAAAACCAGGATATTCATAATGCCTGTTGTCCCGTATCATTTGAATGACCATTCCGGTCATTCCCACATTAAGAATAAACATCATATATCCACAAAAGCGATATCCTTGGTATTCCTTTATAAGTCTCTGCGCCGCCGTTTCCTGCTTTCTTGCCGCACGCAAATTCCCCGCCAGGGCAAACCTTATTACACTTAATATGATGTAGTAAACCGATATGGCTCCGAACCAAACGGAACCATAGACTACAGCAGCCACCCCTCTAAAAAGAGCATAAAGCACACTGACAGCAATACCCTGATAAATGGAGGCCGTATTACGAAAGGCCATGTCTTTAAAAAAACGTTGTCCTAAAGGCGACCCATATATTTTTTGGACGACCCAGGTTTTACTAAGTTTATTCTTTATTTTTTTTAATAGAGTCGGCAGATAAATAATAAATACTATCAGCGTATACGCGGAAATCGGATAGGCCGTGTACGCTAAAGCGGTTCCCTCTAGCTTCATATTAAAAACGGCGTACAGTAAGACTCCCGATATAAGTATAAGCAGTGCCGTTACCCATGACGGAGGACGCAAAATTTTATTTATTATTGCTTTGATCTGTTTTGTCCTCATATTTTCTAATCTTTACCGTAAAGGTGCTTCCCTTTCCAACTTTACTTTCTACCGTGATTTCCCCTCCAATAATGTCTACCACACGTTTTACCAGAGCAAGGCCCAGGCCATTTCCCTGAGCCGCGTGAGACGCGTCGCCTTGATAAAATTTTTCAAAAATATGTTTACCTGTTTCAGCAGTCATGCCGCACCCTGT
>CASDQQ010000053.1 GCA_949282945.1 uncultured Eubacteriales bacterium | reverse complement strand
GAATAACAAGATAACCTTCAAATAGGTTTGGGCCATATCGAATACTGCTTCATCAGCTCCAAAAAGTGAAATGATCGATCCGGAGAAGAAAATACCTATCAGCACAAAGAATACCGCAAAAATAGCGGCGAGACATAAGGAGTTGACAAATGTGCGGTTTGCTTCCTCATATTTTTTTTGGCTTTTCTGAATGGAATATTTGGTACCTCCGCCCATTCCGATCATTAAACCGCTTCCATGTATAAAGCTATAAATTGGAATAGCCAGATTAAGGGCCGTCAAGCCATTGGACCCAAGCCCTTTCGATACAAAAAAAGTATCTGCCAATATATAGCAGGAGAGTCCAATCATTCCCATCACATTAAGGGAGGTATATTTTGCAAAATCCCGAAAACAACTTGATCTTTCCATAAAAACTCCTTCAAAATAATAAGGCCATGTCGTGCTACATGGCCTGCTGCACAATCAAAAGCCCCGGCGGGCATTGACGTTATATTATACATTTTTCTCTGAATATAAAGATCTCCTCCCCTTAACTATCGTATCCAGTACAATATTATACGGAAAAAAATAAAAACATTGATTTTCGTATCTTCAACGGCCTAACGATACGAAACCAATGCTCCGCAGCTTACCCGGCGGCAAGCTCTTTTTATTTATTTTACCACAAATTTTGGACCTGTCAAAATTTTGTGACAGGATAAAGTTTCACGATCGTATTTAAAATAATTTATGTGCAAATTTCAATTTCTTTAGGAGCCTTTATTTTGCTTTTAATGCTTCCGTCCTCCTTCTTTTTATGGAATACATAAATTTCTCCGTAAGGCGTAGGATAGTTGCCTTCGGCCCATTCCAGACCTCCAAGGTGAGGATCTATCCTAACCTTTTTGCACCCCGGCTCAAGCACCTTGACCCCTAAAATATTTTCTGAAAGCCATGGCGTAACGCCAGACGCCCAACCATGGCATAAGCTGTGGCGGTATCCTATATAGCAGTAGCCTCCATAGCTTCCATGTACGTCGATTTCTCCTTCTTCAGGAAGTCGATCTATCGGAGCGCCATTTTTTATCCATTCTATATCAAAATCCTCCCAAAACGTGGTGGCACCAAGCTTTAGCATTCCTCCCCAGTAATCCCGAATACAGGAAAGACATCCTTCATAGTCACCTGCCATTGCTCTCGCGGTAAGAATATAATATCCCATAAAAGTAGACATTCCTGCCGCTCCTCCCACCTTCAGCAAATTTTCATTTACTTCTTTTGGGTCTTTTAATCCCGCCATTACAAGAAGCGCCGCAGCCTGCTTTGAATTTTGATAATCTGTTTCATATCTTTTTAGCTTTTCTAAATCTCTTTCGCATTGGGCGGCCCTTTCCCTGTCGTCTAAAAGCGTAAAAATCTTTTTCAGGCTTTCGGTAGCAATGTAATGTATTGCCTGAACCCCCGCGTCTACAGCAATAGGCTTGTCGTTTGACGGCCAATCCAAAAATCTTCCCTGGGTTACAGTATCTTTTCCATTTTCATCTATATTTTCTGAAAGCTGGTCCAAAATTCCCGCCAGATAATCTTTTTGCTTTTTTACAAAATCTTTTCTTCCCGTATGCAAAAACCAATCATAAACAATTATTGCGTACCACATCGAATAGGTAGCCATATTATTCATCCATCCGGGCAGAGGAGTTTCTTTCCTTATAAAATCAAGACTTTTCTCTACAGCGTCGTCATATCCGAATACCGCCTGAATCGTCGTAGTTTCCGGATGCATATCCCCGACCCATACAAGCCGGTCCCTCTTTATTCCGTCCCATATATATTCCTGCATATTAAGATGTACAGTATAAGCTCCCACATCCCATATACGATTCAGCATCTGATCGCTACATGAAAAACTCCCCCTATATTCAACATCCTTATATATTAGAACAGCAGGAATAGCTTTCACTTCTATAGCAGCGTCTTCTTCCTCCAGATCGATGCGAACAAAACGAAATCCGGATTCTCCTATTTGATTCATACTCATCATTCCTGTCTCGGTAACGATATCTCGTCTGGCATGGTCGTTTGTAGCGTTAAGATCTCCGCCCAATTCGCTCATAGCTTCCGTAGCCGACTCACCGAAACGTATCCTTAGTTTGGCACCTCTTCCGGTACTGTCCGACCATACAAGTATCCTGATTCCTCCATGTAGTTCTATTCCGTAATCCAAAAGCAAAGAGGCCTTTTTTCCTTTTGAACTCTTCATTACACAAGGATTATGGGCGCATAGAGAGATCTGCAGATCACGCTCTTCTAAAAGCGCCTGTTCGTTTTTTATGTGGCCGTTTTTCCAGACAACTCTTTTCGGAAAAATAAATACCCTGCTTCTTATATCTTTTTTCCCGGAGTCTACAGTACTTTTATCCATAATCCGAAAAATATCTTTTCTGCTTCGTTCTGTTACATCCATATATTTTTTCTCCCAAAGCTCTTATCACGTATAAAGATACGCACTAAATGCGTATCTTTAAAACTTTATATTTTCGTAAACATAATGATCATATATACTTTAGTAAATGCTCTACAGCTATAGGCATAATTTTCCCCGTCTATAACAGCAGTTCCGTTCCATGTGTCAGGATCACTTTTATAGCTGTCGGTATATCCTTCAAGAAAATCGTGAAGTTCTTTCTCCTCTTTATTATCCCTTCTGATCAAAAACTGCAGAGGTTCCTGAGTCAGCTTCACTCCGCTTTCTTTTGAAAAAGCAAGCCTAACCGCTCCTGTCATTCCGTTAAATCCGCTTATATTACCGTCTGAAAGGCAAAACCCAAATATTATAAACATTGTCAACAATGCTGCTGCAAATCCTGCTATAACAATTACAACCCGCTTTTTGTTCATGACGATCCACCTTAGCGACCTAAGACAGCGGCTACCTCTTTAAGCTGTTCTCTTATTTTTATCTTCTGAGGACATTTTTCCTCACAAATCCCGCATCCAATACATTTATCAGCTTTTTCTCCCTTGTTATGCTCAGGCGAAATATCTCTGTATACATTTTTTGCATGCTGAGTGAGTCCGTAAACCTTGTGATAGTTCATAGCTTCAAAGTTAAGAGGTATATTTACATTGTTAGGACATGGCATACAATATTTACACCCTGTACAATAAAGCTCCGCAAGTTTTTTATTTTCATCCAAAGCCTTATTTATTTTTTCTTTTTCCTCAGCAGTCAATGCTGTCTCAACAGAGGCAACTCTGCAATTTTCCTCTACCATATCCATATTGCTCATACCGGAGAGCGCGCAGCAAACTCCGTCGGAAGCTATTACAAATCTTAGTGCAATTTCCGCGCTGCTCTGTACCTTTCCAGGAAGCATTTTCGCTATGGTGTCGGAAGGAGCCCCTATCCTTCCTCCCGCCACAGGCCCCATAATGACCACGCCAAGTCCTTTTTGAGCTGCATATTTTATTGCTTCCTCATTGGCTCTGTCCAACAGATTAAACTGACAAAGAACAGACTCAAAAAGTCCTGTATCCGTTATTTTCATCATAATATCCGGAGAATCATGAAAAGAAAAGCTAAGGTGTTTTATCAGCCCTTCTTCCTTTGCCCTTAACGCAGCAGGTACCGGACCATCTTTAAGAGGAAATAGTTTTTCAAGCTGATTTCTTCCTATACCCCAAAAATGATAAAAGTCCACATAATCCATATCCAATTTTTTTAAAGATTTTTCCAAATCTCTGAGAAGGTTATCTCCCGACTCATTTATAGAACATTTAGTTGAAACGTAAACCTTATCTCTAAATTCTTTTAAAGCCTTTCCCACTGCTATTTCACTGTTTCCGTCACAATATCCCGGCGCTGTATCAAAGTAGTTTACTCCAAGATCATATGCTCTCTTCAACATTTTATCCGTCTTTTCCTGGTCAGGTTGGAATTTCCCGTTAATATTTTCCCCCGGAAGCCTCATGCATCCAAATCCAAGGGACGATATTTTTATTCCGGTCTTTCCGAAATCGCGGTAAATCATAATAAAATTCCTCCTCAATCATATGTAAAATAAATTTTAATTTAGATTTACTCATCTGATTCTACTATAAAACCTTCTAAAATACAAACATTGATAAGCCTTTATAAAAAATGAAAAGCCGTCCGAAGAAAAATATGCTAGTCAACTATGACTTTCTTCAGACGGCTCATTAAATTTAAAAATATTTTCTATAGCCGAGCTGCCGTTCCATTCAGCACTTTTCAGGTTCGGTAATATCGCCGTCCCAACTTACACAGACACTTTCTATAATCTGCGGTTCAACAGGCCTGTCATTATAGTCCGTTGGTACAGCCGCTATATCGTCAACCGTTTCTATTCCCTCGATAACCTTGCCAAAAGCCGCGTACTGGCCGTCGAGATGAGGAGAATTTTTATGCATTATGAAAAACTGAGACCCCGCGGAGTCAGGCATCATGGACCTGGCCATAGAAATAACTCCTCTTTCATGTTTAAGTCCGTTAGCAAAACCGTTGCTTTTAAATTCTCCCTTTATAGAATACCCCGGTCCGCCCATTCCCGTTCCGTTTGGGCATCCTCCCTGAATCATAAAGCCGCTTATTACCCTGTGAAATATCAGTCCGTTATAAAATCCATTATCGGCAAGACTCATAAAGTTCATAACCGTATTCGGAGCGATATCAGGGTATAATTCAAGCTTTATCTTCTTTCCATTTTTCATTGTTATTGTTACAATAGGATTCATACTTTTACCCCGTGTACTTCAAATTCCTGAATGCGCGCGGCACCGTCCGCTCCGCCGTCGGTAATATAAACTCTTACGTAACGTCCTTCAATAGGCTCAATCTTTTTATCGATATAGGAATCGGTATTTCCGGTCACACGATCAGCATCTTTCCACTCCTTGCCATCCGCGCTTACCTGTATTTTAAAATCTCTGGTATTTAAAGATTTATCATAGTATGCGCATTCCGCGTTCATGAGTACATATCTGGATATTTTGTATGTATCCTCCAGATCTACGCATATCCATTTATCTCCCTCGACAGATGATTTCCATCCGTTTTTGCGTGAAAACGATCCGTTTACCACGTTGCACGGGCAATAATGTATTCCGTCTTCATCCTGGTCGGTAGCAGAAGCTGTTACTTTAGCTCTGAGAGCAGCATTATAAGGGCATCCATAAGCTTCTCTGAAAAGCATCGCCAAATGGTCAGCTCTTACAAATTCTACTTTATCTCCAAACTTCTCTTTTAAAGCTTTGTATACCCTGTTAATTCCGGGTACTCCCATTTCCCATGAAACAGCCTGAGGGCAATAGAACATTGGCGCTTTACCGTCCCAGCTTTCAATATCTTCTGTCAATATTCTCAGAACTCTGGGCTCATCTCCGTCATAACGTGGTTTAGCAGTCAGCAGAGGCATTTCATCTTTCATGATCTTAAACATTTTCTGGCCTTCAAATCTCTCCTGAATAGACATTCCCACAAGAGCCGGACAATTTTCTTCATAAACGAAGTCCTGATCGTCTCTTATAAAATTCCACGCGGCGATAAAATTGAAGCCGGATTTTCTAAAATATTCGTTTGTAAGCTTACAATATTTTGCAAGATTTTCATTTCCGGGCCAACGCTGGGGATCGGTATATCCCACTCCCGACGGTCCGGATATTATCAAATCATTGTCTGTCGCGGTTTTGTAATAATAATTGAGCATCTGAGGCGCCGCATCTATCAATGCCGGAGAAGCGGTCCAGCTTATAGGGTACTGACCCCTTTCCTCATTGGGCCACAAGACATCATCCGTTTTCATCGCGTGCTCACAGTACTGAATATTATCTCCGTCGCTTACCATAAAGGCTACATAAAACTTATTTTCAAGCTTGGGTTTTTTAGGAACTGTAGGAATATCAAATTTCTGCTCCATACCTGAATAAACGGTATAGTTTTCAAAATAGTCGGCAGGCACCGTAGGTATGCCATGTTCAGACCCTATTTTAATTCCGGCTCCTTCTTCAGGCCACCAACCCGCATAATATGTTTCCACAGGCTTAGTATCCTTAAAAAATTTCTTTATGTATTCAGCCTCTTTTTCTTCTCTTGGATCGAGCCAGAATACCATTATGCACCCTGCCACAGCCACATCTCTTATATAAGCCAGATGTCCGTTCTCAGAAGCATCTACGCCTATTATCAACCTGTGGGTACAATTAGGCCATATATTTTCGAGAGCGTAATCATAAGCTTCAAATTTATCCTTGAATTTTCCTCTCAGATCACTTACTACTTTAAAGTTATACGGTTCCTTTGTAAGTATTTCGGCAAGTCTTTCGCTTATAACGATAGAATCTTCAAAGCCCGCCATAGTCGTTCCTATATTTATAGTATCGCGCACAGCCTCATCATATATTATAAGGCCCTTTACATAATCCTTATATTTTTTCAAAATTTCAAAGCAGTCCGCAGGAATTTCAGCCTCAAGACCAAGTTCCCTAGCCCAGTTTTCCTTTTCCCAGACTTTTTCATAAACTAAAAGCTGTGGCTGCTCTCTGTTAACAAGACCCTGCAATGTTGCCATCATGACTTTAACGTCGCCCGGTTCCTTTATCGTACTTACTGAATCAAGCTTTTTCACCGGAGCCCCGAATCTCGGAAGCGCCTGTCCTATAGGCCAGTCTATACTTTTACCCATTTCAATATTTCCTCCTCTGATCTAAAAATTATAATTTATCAATATGTGGTCATTCTCCACTCTTTGGCGTTTACTTTAACTCCCCATACCTCAAATTCCTGAACCCTGGCAACTCCGTCCGCTCCCGGATCAGTTATGTAAAGTCTTACGTATCTTGCGGTAAACTCGTCCGTAATCTTATCTACAATATTGCTTGTATTTCCCGTTACCGAGTCGATATCGGTCCAGTTCTCACCGTCAGTGCTTGCCTGAATTTTAAAATCCTTGGTATTCAACTCCTTTGAATAATAGCCTGTAGCCGCGTTTTGTAAAATATATCTCGACAGTTTATATTCTTCCTTCAAATCTATAGTAATCCACTTATCTCCGCTGTCGGAACACTGCCAACCATTATTTTTAGCAAAAGATCCGTCTACTATCTTTCTCGCGTCGCTGCCTTCATCAACTCCGGAAGCGGTAACGTTCTCTGCCTGCAAAGACGCGTTATATATGGAACCCATATATTCAGAATAAAGCATACAAAGATGATCTACTCTAACAAACTCTATCTTATCGCCAAATTCATCTTTAAGCTTTTCAGCCATGTCCACGATATCTTCTACTCCTGCTTCCCAAGCTATCAGCTGAGGCATCATAAACCTTGGCGTCCTTCCGCTGTAGCCGTCGAGCTGTTTTCTTATTAAATCATAAACTCTTTCTACATTCCCGTCATACGGAGGAGAAGTCTGTATTTTAACAATGCCGTTACCTATAGGAGTATAGTCCCTCTGCCCTGACATAGTGGACTGCGTAGAGTATCCTAAAAGAGAACCCCAGTTATCCCTTATAAGAGCAGCCTGAGCGTCGTTGACCTGATGCCATACGGTAGTAAAGTTAAACGCTGTCCTCCTGAAGTAGGAATCGGATAATTTTATATACTTTAGATAATTATCATTATTTCCGTCCTCACTCTCCCAAAGAACAGGATTAGTATACCCTACTCCTGAAGGTCCCGCAATAAGAAAATCATTTTCCGTAGCAGTTCTGTAATAATAATTTAAAATCTGAGGTCCCGCGTCATAAAGCACTGGCGAACAGGTCCAACTTATGGGGACCTCTCCTCTTTTGCTGTTTCCCCACATATTGCTGTGAGTTTTCATAAAATGCTGACAATACTGCATATTGTCTCCGTCGCTTATGGTAAACGCTATATAATATTTTCCCTCAAGTTCCGGTTTCGCAGGGACAGTAGGTATATCAAGTTCTCTTGAAGCCCCCGCGTATATAGTATAGTTCTCGTAAAAGTCCGCCGGAACTGTAGGTATTCCGTATTTTGAGCTAACCTCTATGCCTTTTCCTTCAGAAACCCACCAACCGGCATAGTAAGCTTCTCCCGGCGTACAGTCTCTGAAAAACTTATCCAACAAGGCAATATCTTCAGGCTTTTCAACCTCCGTACTGGTTCCGTCGTCATTGTTTACTACATCAACCAGGTCTATCCACAAAACGGCACATTTGGCTGCTACCGCCAGGTCTCTCGAATGGCAGGTATGTCCGCCTGCATAAGGACTAAGGCCCATTACCAGTCTTTTTGAACAATCCTTCCACAAATTGTCATAGAGATATTCATAAACCTCATATGAATCTTCAAATCTTCCTCTGTAGTCCTCGACTATAGGAAAGTTATACGGCTCGGCAGTATATTTTTCCGCCAACCTTTCGGTAACTACCATTACATCGTTAAGGCCCGCGTATGTAGTAGCCAGATTCAGAGTATGTCTCTGCTTTTTATCCCACACCACAAGCCCTTTGATCTCATCCTTATACTTTAATATAATTTCGTCTTCATCTTTGGTTATGGTATAAGAAGCTCCCATTTCATCAGCCCATTTTTCATTTACATCATTGCTTCCATATAAATATACTCTTGGCTTTTCCCTGTTTATTATTCCCTGAAAAGACGCCAACATAGACCTTGTATCCTCAGTGATCCTGGTTATATATATGGCATCAAGATTATCAGCTACATAGGCCATAGACGGCAGCGCCTGTCCTTCCGGCCATGTAAGTCCGGTCTCATTCCTTTCGACTTCGTTTATCTCCCTGTATCTGTTTTCATACTTTTCATTGCCAGTCTAACAGGATGCTGTAGATAATAAAAGTACAAAACATAGAAAAACGGCTATAAATCTCTTCATACTGTCTCCTCCCTAATGGATATTTACGATAAAATAATTATACGGTATTTTACAAAAAAAGGAAAGTGCGTTTTGCACTTTCCCCGATAGTATAAATGTAAATTTTATTAATTTCAGGCTTTATTCCCGTAAACTTCAAATTCCTGTATCCTGGCCACTCCGTCCGCTCCCGGATCAGTAATATAAATTCTTACGTATCTTGCAGTAAATTCATCAACATACTTATCTACGATATTACTGGTATTATCTGTTACAGTATCTATATCCTTCCATTTTTCACCGTCGCTGCTTGCCTGGATCTTGAACTCCACAGTATTCAAGTCCTTGGAATAATACCCTGTAGCCGCATGCATAACATTGTATCTTACAATGTTATATTCCTCTTTTAAATCTATCATGATCCATTTATCACCGCTAGCGGAGCTCTGCCAGCCTTTGGCTTTTGCAAAAGAGCCATCTACTGCCTGAGAAGCCCCGAATCCTTCGTCCTCTCCTGAAGCCGTAACATTCTCAGCCCTTAAAGCCACATTATAAGGGGCTCCGTGAGCTTCATTATAAAGCATCATAAGGTGATCAGCTCTTACAAATTCTACTTTGTCCCCATATTTTTCCTTAAGGTTATCCGCCAGTCTGTTAAGATCACTTACACCTCTTTCCCAGGCCACTATCTGGGGGATCATAAATCCAGGCTCACTTCCGTCCCACGCGTCTATCACCTCAGATATTATCCGCTCTACTCTGTCTATATCTCCGTCATACCTCGGATGGGTCGTAATAAGCGGCACCGTATTGTCTACTACATATTGGCCTTCTTGGAAATCTAAACGTTCCTGTACAGTAAAGCCTACCATAGAAGGTATGTACTTGGCATATATAGAAGCCTGATCGTCTCTTATAAAGTTCCATATCGTTATAACGTTAAAGGCCGTTCTTCTTAAATATGTATCAGTCCTTTTAGCGTATTTTATCAGTTCATCATAACTGGCGTACTCCGTCTGCCACACCAGAGGATCGGTATATCCAACGCCCGAAGGTCCGGTTATAAGACAGTCATTTTCAGTAGCTGTTCTATAATAATAATTCAAAAGCTGGGGACCGGCGTCAAGCAGTGTGGGCGCACATGTCCAACTTATGGGATACTTTCCGCGGTCCTTTGTATTAGACCACATGTTCTGATGAGTTTTCATATGATGCTGGCAATACTGAAGATTATCTCCGTCACTGAAAGCCATGGCTATATAAAACTTATTCTCAAGCTCCGGCTTTGCGGGAATTGTAGGTATATCGAGCTCTCTTGAAGCACCGGCAAGCACCGAATAATTTTCATAAAAATCGGCCGGAACTGTAGGCATTCCGTATTCAGAGCCTATTTTTACTCCATCCCCTTCACTGGTCCACCAACCCAGACAATAGGATTCTCCGGGAACACAGTCTTTGAGAAATTTTTCCAGGATTGCCTTTTCTCCTCCCACGGTCGGGTCTAGCCACAAAACCGCGGCTTTTGTAGCTATAGCTACGTCTCTGGTATTTGCTATATGGCCGTTGGCCGCCGGATTCAGAGAAACTATCATCTTCCTTGTGCAGTCCTTCCAAAGATTATCGTATAAATAATTGTATACATCCATCTTATCTTCAAACCGGTCGGTATAGTCTTCTATTATCGGAAAATTAAATGGCTCCGCCGTATAAGTTTCAGCCTGCTTGGCGCTGCATACTATGGCGTCCGTCTGTCCGGCCAGAGTATCAGCGAGATTAATGGTATCTCTGTTCCCCTTATCCCAGATGATGATACCTTTTATCTCATCCTTATACTTTAAGATAATATCGTCGTACTCTTTCACGATTTCATAATTGATCCCTGACTCCTCAAGCCATTCTTCATTTTTTAAGGAGTCGCTGTAAAGCGCTATTCTCGGTTGTTTTCTGTTGACAATACCCTGTAAACTCACAAGCAGCGTCTTTACATCCGCGCTTTTACTTCTTACGTCTATTGCGTCTACAGTTTCCGCCGGCGCGGCAAATGTAGGAAGCGCCTGACCGTCCGGCCATGTAATCCCCTCTGAGCTTATCTCCGGCTCGTTTATGTCTATGTATATATTTTCATATTTTGATTTCGTATTACACGAAGTCATTGTAAAAATAGCGGTTATACAAAGACAAAACAACAAAATTTTCTTCATAACGAAGTCTCCTCCTATTTTTTTATAATACAGCGTATATATTATAAATTATTTTTACAAAAAATGGAAGTACTCTCTTAATCACACTAAAAATCATATGTTAATGAAAACTTTGTTGCATTTCACTGTATAAAATGTAAAAATATTTACAGAAAGTTGGAGGTTTTTATTATAATGAAGAAATTTATTGTTGAACAGAAACAAAACGGTAAAAAAATAATTCAGGTACTGACTTCGGTTTTTCCCGGCCTTCCGTTAAGCGCAATACATAAAGCGCTGCGCCAGAAAGATATTAAAATAAACGGAACGCGCGTAAAAGAAGATAAAATTATATATACGGGAGATTTGGTAGAAGTATATATAAAAGACGATATAATTTTAAACTCTGATACTTCTTGCCCTGAAATTGTTTACGAGGACCCTAATATAATTATCCTAAACAAGCCACAGGGTCTTAAAGTACACCCTGATAAAGAAAAAAACTCAATTTCCCTCATAGAGATACTTAAGGGAAAATACGGTCCCGGGATTTCGCTCTGCCACAGGCTCGACAGAAACACCGGCGGGCTTATTATAGCCGGTAAAGATAAGCTTTCTACAGAAATAATACTCGAGAAAATAAAAAATAACGAAATCTCAAAAATATACCGCTGCAAAGTCTACGGTAAAATGCCCGAAAGCTCCGGTATCCTTAAAGCATGGCACTTAAAAAACAGCAAAGACAGTCTGGCGCTCATAAGCAACACCCCAAAGCCCGGCTTCTCAAGAATAATAACTAAGTATACTCTTTTAAGTTATGATCCTATTACAGACACTTCCATTCTTGACATAGACCTTGTTACAGGCAAAACACACCAAATAAGAGCTCACCTCGCTCATATCGGCCACCCTGTGGTTGGCGACGGTAAATACGGCTCAAAGGATATAAAAAAGAACCGGGACGTAAAAAGCAAATATCAGGCTTTATATTCTTATAAACTGATATTTGCTTTTTCCCGTCCCGCAGGCAAACTTTACTATCTGAAAAATAAATCAGTAGAGATCGAGCCTCCGATTTAGTTTTTAATAAACATCTGAACGACTATTTTGCCGTAAACAGGGCTTATACATACTCCTATTCCCATTTCATCATAGTCCGGATTTAAAATATTCTTCTTATGGCTTTCTGACTTCATCCATGAATAAAAAGCATTCTCGACCGTTCTGTTCCCCGCTATATTCTCCGCGGCTGCTTTAAACTTTATACCGTAAGAACGCATCATTTCAAAGGGAGTTCCATAAATTTTAGACTGATGTGAAAAATAATTATTTTCAACCATATCCTGCGCTTTATGCAAAGCAACTCTGGCCAATTCTTTATTGTAGCTTATTTTTCCTACTCCGGCGCTTTCTCTTGCGCTGTTTACAAGGTCAAGTAAAGACTGTTCATCAGCACTAAGACCTGTGGGCGTATTTTCTTCTTCTTCGTATGAAGTGCCTCCTTCGTTAGGCAGCTTGGTATCGTCTACCGTCTCCGATGTAACCGGAGTAATATACTGTCCGTGTACACAGCCTACTTTTCCGCTTTTAGAGTCAAATACGAAATACCACTCTCCGGTTTTGCCTAAAACTCTGACCGCCTGTGATTTTTCAAGTTTTGTAACTATTGGCATTGATGTAGACGGCCCCTGGCGCATATTCAATACAGACGTATTAACAGTAGCATCTGTGAAAACAACGCTTTCGATCTTATAGGTTTCCGCGGAAACACTTACTCCGACACACAAAAATACCGCTATAATAAGGATTCCGACTAATATCTTTTCAATTCTTTTCATAAAAAAACCTCCGTTTTCTATCTTACTTTATGTAGAGTATTTACTCAAACGGAGGTTTTTATGTATTTTTCTGTAAAATTTATAAAATTTTTATATTCTTTAATAAGCTCTTCCCCATACTACCATTTTCTTTGCCGGACGTCCGCAGCAAACGCAGGTATCGGATATATGCTCCTGCTCAAATGGCATACATCTGGCCGTGGCCGCGGTTTTTTCTTTAATCTCTATTTCGCATGCCTCATCTCCGCACCACATGGCTTTTATAAATCCCGGAGACGTATCCAGTATATTTTCAAATTCCTCCATATCTCTGGCAGTAAAAGTCCTGTCTTCTCTATGCTTTCTTGCTTTTTCCAACATATTGCGCTGGATATCCTCAAGAACTTCCGCCACAGTATCCTCTATACTGTCCAGAGAGGTGGTTATTTTTTCCCCTGTATCCCTTCTTGCCAGTACGCACTGGTTGTTTTCTATATCCCTCGGTCCCATTTCCACTCTTAAAGGCACACCTTTCATTTCGTACTCGCTGAATTTCCATCCCGGCATTTTATCAGAATCGTCAAGTTTTACCCTGCATACCTTTTTAAGCCTTTCACTCACTTCAGAGGTTTTTTCAAGTACTCCTTCCTTATGGGACGCTATAGGTATTACCACTACCTGTGTAGGAGCTATCGCCGGAGGAAGGACCAGACCGCTGTCATCTCCATGGACCATTATAATGGCTCCGATAAGTCTGGTAGTCATTCCCCACGAAGTCTGATGGACATATTTAAGCTGATTATCTTTATCAGTAAACTGTATTCCAAAAGCTTTCGCAAATCCGTCGCCAAAATTATGGCTTGTTCCGCTCTGCAAAGCTTTACCATCGTGCATAAGACTTTCTATAGTATATGTGGCTTTAGCCCCAGCAAACTTTTCTTTTACTGTTTTACGTCCTTTAATTACCGGTAGAGCAAGAGAATTCTCGCAGAAGTCCGCATAAACAATAAGCAATCTTATAGTTTCC
>CASDQQ010000052.1 GCA_949282945.1 uncultured Eubacteriales bacterium | reverse complement strand
GAGGTGAAAGAACCATTGCCTGATTGACACAGAGATCAATTATATCATGGGTATAACCAAACCGATTGATCCTGTCCCTTATTTATTCAGTTATCAAAAAACTAAGTAACTATTAACTATAAACTTATTATACGAGGAGGTATAAAAGTGGACTTTGACTATAACATACCTATCTATATACAGGTTTCTGACGATATTAAGAAAAAACTGGTAAGGGGATTTTTAAATCCGGGAGACAGACTGCCGTCTGCTGCGGATCTATCTGTAGAATATCATATTAACCCCAATACCGCTCAGCGTATTTTCAAAAATCTTGAAGCTGAAGGAATAATATTTACCAGGAGAGGAATAGGTACATTTATTACTGAGGACGCCATAAAGATAGAATCTCTTAAAAAGGATATCGTCGACAGGCTTGTTGGAAGATTTGTCTCGGAAATGAAAGAAATTGGATATTCTCATCAGGACATTATAGAATATATAAAAAAGAAGGGGGATTTTAACGGTAATGCTTAAATTTGAGAATGTTACAAAAGGGTATAATATGAAGAAAGCTCTCGATTCAGTTTCATGTGAATTTGAAAAGGGAAAAGTTTACGCGTTGGTAGGACCAAACGGAAGCGGAAAAAGTACGCTGATGAAAATTGCGGCCGGTCTTGTAAAACCTACCTGCGGAACTGTCATGTATAACGACAGGCCTATAGGAATAGAAAGTAAAAGCAGGATAGCCTATATGTCTACGGAACCATTTTATTATGATTTTATGAAAATAGCCGATGTGGGAAAATATTACGGCGACTTTTTCAGTGATTTCAGCGGCGATAAATACAGAGAGCTTATATCTTTTATGGAGCTTGATATGAGTATGAAGGTAAAAAGTTTATCTTCCGGTATGGCGGCTAAACTTAAAATGGCTGCCACTTTGTCCAGGGACGCGGAGGTGATAATGCTTGATGAGCCTCTTAATGGGATAGACCTTATAGGAAGAGATCAGATTATAAACTCTGTTATAAAGTCGGTTTCTCCTGAACGGGCGATAATCATGTCGAGCCATCTTTTGGATGAAATCGAAGCTATAACCGATACTGTGGTTATGCTTAAGGAAGGGAAATTGCTCCTTTTCGGAGATGCCGAGGAGATAAGGGCAAAGAGCGGAAAGTCCATAGTGGAGCTTTACAAGGAAGCGTACTCGCTGAACAGTACATTTAATCCGGCGGATTGGGGGGATAAGTAAATGTTAAAATTAATAAAATATGAGTTTATAAAGGCAAAGACACTTTTGATAGTTTCGGCGGTAGCTCTTGGCGTTATAGAGGTTTTATTCCTTTTAGGTTTTTTTCTTGAAAACGGAACATTGTTTGGGTGGGGCGTAGGGCTCTTTTTTGCAATGATGTTCTTCGGCCTTGTAGCTATACTGATATTTGCGATAAAGATATTTGTTAGTGAATTGAAGAATAAATCCGGATATATGCTTTTTATGCTGCCGAAAAACGGGTATCAGATCGTAGGCAGTAAAATATTGACTTCTCTGATAGTACTTATAATAGGGTTTATAGTATATGTTTCCTTAGGTATATTCAATCTTAATCTGGTCTTGGAAAGAGGGGGATCCGATATACTTTACTTTATTGAAAATCTTATATCGGTCCTGGATTGGTCTGTACTGTTATTTGTATTTGAATATATACTTGAGTGGTTTGTTATGATACTTACTATATATTTTGCCGTAACATTGACGTATACATTTTTAAGTAACGTTAAGGCCAAAGGTTTTATAGCGTTTTTAGTTTATATGGCTCTGAATACCCTTTTAAGTACTGCGATCACTGCCGTCCTGAGCGGAAAATTATTTGGAATGGTAAATATGGAATTAGCGAGCTACTCCCAGTTTATGAGTGAAATAGGTTGGTATATGCTGGGTCTGGGATTTTTTGTGAATGTGATATTCGGGGTTTTGATGTACGTCGGAACTTCATATCTGGTTGAAAAAAAGCTGAGCTTATGATATATTAATTAAAGATTATTTAATGTAAATGAGGGGGATCTGATTTATGAAAAAAGTATTCAGATTATTGGTGATTGTATTGGCAGTTGTGACGGCTGTATCCTTTTCAGGCTGCAACAGGATGTCGGCGTATGAAACTTACATAAACGCCGCTGAAAAAGTAAGCGAGTTAAAAGGGATAGACGCTGATATTAAATTTGAACTTTCTATGTCGGTTGCGGAGACTACCACAAAGATACCTGTTGAGCTTAAAATCAAAGCAAAGGATATAGACGGTGATCCTGAAATGTCTATGGCAATGTCCGCTTCTTTCATGGGTATGGAATTGGCCAACGATTTATATATTAAAGATAATATTGTTTACTTAAATTCTGACGGGATGAAATATAAACAGGAGATCACCGACGAATATACCGAGATGTTTGAGATCACCGATATAGAAAAGCTCAATTCCGAGCTTGAAATTACGGAAGAAGATTTTGAAAAGGAAATAAGAAAAGAGAACGGCAAAACGATAATAACATGTACTTTTCCGGGAGAAAAATTAAACGAATTATTAGACGGTCTGAGCGGAAGCGGAGCGGGAGATATGACCGGAGGACTGACGGACATGGACGTATATAAGGATGTGGAGCTATCCGACGGAAAAATGACCGTTACCGTCGATGAAAACGGATATATAACAAATCTGACTATAAGTGAAGGTTTTTCTGCTAAGATGGACGCGGGTTCTGATACTTTGATAGATATGAGTGCAGATATTAACATTGATATGACTTTAAATAACCCGGGAGGGGATGTGGTTATTACTCCGCCTTCCGATTTAAGCGAATATCAGGAGTATAGCGGCGAGTCTATGGAGGACGGTCTTTTTGATGACTATTTATAATAGGCTTTTCCGGTAAATATTGTTTTTGATTTAAAGAAGTAACCGTTTTCTTTCTATATTTAACAGGAAAGAAGGCGGTTTCGTTTATTATATTAATTTTATAAAATTATTGACAAGGGGGGGGAATGTGAATGGTAAAATAAATAAAAATAATTAAGTTTCAAGGGGACTGTAAGAATAAAAAAGTATTTGTTTCTGCGATAGCAATTATATGTTTGCTGTTTATTTGCGCTTTGCCCATATTGGCTGACGAGTATCACATATCTGTGGACTTTTCAAACAGGAGTGGGATTATTACTGTGAATAAATAAAAGAGGAGTCCAATGAAGGTATTATACATAGTTTTATCAAGGCTTTTTCAGTATTACAGAAAGAATAAATTAATATTTATTCTATTCATAATAGGAGGAATAAGCAGCAGCCTGGCGGTCGCTTATTTTTACGGCAACGGCTCTACGTATATGGCAAACAGAAGTTCTGAGGAATTTTATTACAGGGAATATGAAGTTTATTTCAGGCAAAACGGAGAGCACTATGGCGAAAAGGAGGGCGTGGAACTTGCTTCTGTAAAAGAGGGACTGGAACTTATTGACCAGGAACTTATTGAAAAGGTATTTTTCGGAGTTGATATTAGCCTGGAGGAATACAGAGACGGCTACAAAACAAGACTTTTTTCTTCAACAGAGGAAACCTACCTTGTAGCGATAAGAGGCAGAGTATACTTTATGCCCGAAGAAGAGTGGTCTATTATAATACCTTCGGATTCTAAATTTAAAATAGGCGATACCGTTAATATAAACGGCCATGGGTTTGAAGTTATAGGGCAGCAAACCTTTAACGATTACTATATCCCTTACAGCGCCTATGAAAAGCTGCAGCTGCCGGTATCTGACATGGTCATAATATCTGAGAAAAGGCCGGATTATTCTGAGGACCAGCTGCTTATCCAGCTTCAGGAGGTTTACCCTGACAGCCATATCAGGTCGCCGTGGCTGTGGAGGCTCAATGAAAGAAATGAAGCCGTAGCGGCCATAATAATAATAGCCGTATGCTACGCCGTTTCTATAACATCTTTTATGTTCTTGTTTAAATATATGATAGATTCCATATCTGATGAGACGGTTATATGCCTGATCGTAGGAGGAAGCAAAACGGAGATGTCGCTGATGCTGTTTTGGGAAACCATATTGCTTTCGTTATTTTCAAACGGTATAGGCATAGGACTGCATAAGCTCTTATATACGTCTGTATTTGAAAAACTGAATATAGCGGAAAATATAGTATATACGCTAGCGGACTATTCTATAATATGTCTGGTGATGCTTGTGACCTCCCTGATTGTGGTAATTCCCTTTGTGATCAGGTATTATAGGAAATCCCTGATAGACACGAGAAGGATGTCTGTGAGATAGTGCGATAATTTAAAAAAAACGGAGATAAAAATGAATACCATATACCTTATAATGAAATTTTTCAAAGGAATAAAGATTCATGTAGCTTTTCTGATTATAATGATGACCTTTTCAATTTTCCTGGGGGTAATCGCTTACGGAACGGTAAAATACATAACCATAGGTCGGGATTTTATAGACAGTTCGGAAGTTAAAGAAGGATATTACTATTGTGATCGCGCTCTGTATGATGAGGAGTCCGATTGCCTTTATGAGGATGAAGTTAAGGAGGTATACAGAAAATTTGACGCTCAGGTGGAAAAGTTAAAAAATAATGAAAATGTCGAAAAGGTACTGTATACAAAAACAGCGAATCCATTAGATTATAACGAAAAAAGTACAAATATAATCCTTTACAGCGAGGAGCTTTTGGAGGCGTTTCCCGAACTTAAAAAGTACGGGGTGGATTTTAAAGAAAATGAAAGCGCCTGCATATTGGGAAGCAGAATGTTTAACCAAATATCCGAGGGAGAAAAAATAGAGCTTACTTTTTACTCTCCTGAAAAGCATACGCGGACTTTTGATGTTGTTGGGCATCTGGATTTTCCTTATCCTATAATTAAAATTTCAGGGTGTGGTACTTATTTGGATTTCAGTCACATAATAGAATACAGCGGCTATTTTATTATAATGAAAGAAACTGAAGAGAATATACGTATGCTTGAAGAAATAGCGTTGGTGGCTCCGTATTACAATATGATAATCGTCTTTAAAGATGGGGTTGAAAGCGAAGTCAGAGAAAGTATATTGTCGGAGCTTGAGGACAGCGGAACATGGGCGCCTGTAAGTGAAGTATACGACAATACCGCGGCTCAAATAGAAAATAAAATAAAGGAGAATACGCCGAGGATATTTTTTCTGCTCTGTATATCGTCCATAGCCTTTTTCAGCACGTCCATACTGCTCATTAATAAGAAAAACAGGGAAAACAGCATATATTATCTGTGCGGATGCAGTAAAAGAAAAAATACGCTGATAGTTTTTATCTCATTATGTATGATATCTGCAGTGCCCGTACTTTTGAATATCGTATTTGTGAAATTATGGCCTTATTTGCAGTGGAAGGGATTGGCAAATTTTGACTCTATACTGATAACCGGCGATGTAATCCCGTTTATTTTAATGTATTTTTTGATTACTGTACTTATAACGGTATGTGCTCTGCTGATTCCGTCGGCAGGGCGGTCTCCTATTGTTTATTTGAAAGGTGTAGAAAGATGATAAAGCTTGAGGATGTAAAGAAAATATATAAGATGGGAACGGATAAATTTTACGCTCTCGACGGAGTGTCCCTTGAAATAAATAAAGGGGAGTTTGTGTCGATACAGGGCGCTTCGGGTTCTGGAAAAACTACGCTGCTGAATATTATGGGATGTCTTGATAATTTTGAAGAAGGCTCCTATTATCTTGACGATGTAGACATAAGAAGATTGAACGACAGTAAAAAATCAAAGATAAGAAATAAAAAGATCGGATTTGTTTTTCAGGATTTTGCGCTCATAAATTCAAAATCCGTGCTCTTTAATATCATGCTTCCTCTTTTGTTCAGCGATGTTCCTTTCAGAAAGATAAAAAAACTTGCCGCCATAGCCGCGGAAAAAGTAGGAATAAAAGATCAGGTACATAAGAAAGCCAATCAGCTTTCGGGAGGGCAGCGGCAGAGGGTGGCGATCGCGAGAGCCATAGTGAATGATCCCGAGATCATACTTGCGGACGAACCTACGGGAGCTTTGGATTCAAAGACCAGCGAGCAGATCATGCTTTTGCTGAAACAATTAAATGAAAGCGGAATTACTGTGATAGTGGTAACTCACGACGATAAGGTAGCGGGGTACTGCGGAAGGCACTTATTTATCAGCGATGGAAAATTGGTATGATTTCTTCTCTCCGAGATTGTTTTTGTTTTATGTTTGTTATATACTTAAACAGACATAATGTTTGATTATCTTGGAAACGGGGGAAGTGTCTGATGAATATTTTTCTTATACTTTTTTTCACAGGTATAGGGTTTTATTTTATAGCCGCGTTGGCCGCGCTTATTTTTTCCTCCAACAGATATTCGGACAGGATATCGCTCGTTTTTTCCCTGATTGCTTCAGGCATAATGATCTCCGCGTCAATAGTGGAAGCGGTAGTATACAAGTTTGAATATACAGAGATAAACATACTGGCGGATGTTTTTTCACCTCTTGAGATAAATATTGCTTTTGATTCTTTAAATATAATATTCCTTGCGGCTGCCGCAATATCGGCGGCGGTAGTGTCTATTTATATATATTCGCTGTCCGTAAGGCGTGAAATCAATGTTTCCTATTATAAAAGCAGTTTTCTGGCAAATTTGTTTATGGCGGTGCTGTCTTTGCTGATAGGCGCGAACCAGGGCTATTTTCTTACGATGCTTATAGGGCTTAATGTACTGATAGTATTTGTAATGCTTGTTTCCGATTTTGAAAACAGGACGGAGGCTAAAAAGGCTGTAACATTTTTGATTACCGGAAATATAGCGGTTATGATAATAACAGTGGCTTATGCTCTTATAGTATCCAATTGCGGGCTTTTTACCGTAAACGGATTTGAAGCTTCGTTGCTGCCTTATCCGGAAAGAAATATCACGTTTACGATGCTTATGGCCGGAATATTTATACTTTTGTTTTTTGTGCCCGTATCAAATCATAAGCATATAAATCTGCTTATAAACGGGCTTTTTTCAAAAATATTGCTTCTTGTAATGTTCAGATTTATTGTGAATTTGTACGCGGGGACGGTATCTATAATACCTATACTGATCTTTCTTTCGGCGGCCATATTTCTTACCGGCTTTTTTTCTGTCAAAGCCTCTTTGACCATTGACGGAAAAGAATGGCTGAGATATGTGGATATATCACTTAATTTTCTTTGTATGGTGTCCATTATTTTCTGCCTTTACGCAAGCAATCTGGGATACAGCCTGATAGCTGACCAGATAAGGATATCCACGGCTGTAATGATAATATGCTCTATAGTTTTATATCCGGCTATAAGCGTGATCATAAACTCTATGATAAGTATTGATAAAAGCAAACGGTTTAAAGGTATCGCTCTGATTATATTTATAGCCAAGTCTCTGCTGCCTCCCATGGGAGGTTTTGCCGGAATATTTATCATAATATCAAATATATCGGGAATTTTGGATCTGACCAACTTTTTAAAGACAGTGATCCTGCTGTTTTTTGTATCCGCTTTTGTGTATATGTATCTTCTGTATATATATTCCCATATGAAATTTTATATAAACGCTATCGACGAAGGATATGAGCCTTCGGCAGAAAAGGTAAGGAGAAAGCTTTCTGTAACAAATCTGTGCATAATTCTTTTTTCGTTGGTGCTCACTTTTGTAACAGGGTTTATTCCTACGCTCATAGGCTATGGTATAGCTATGGTATATTCTGCCAAAGGTATTTTAATGATAGCCGGAAATATTGTCATAATGCTTGTACTTACATATTTCCTGAACTTTACTCAGGTCAATACTACGTTTAGAATGTTTTCACCGTCCGAATTGAAAAATATGGTAAAGAATACCGGAGCTTACCACAGCTTTTTAAAGTTAGTTTCCTTTATTTTCCTTATAATTGCCGGAACATTTTTTTCAATTTCAAACGTTATGATAGTGGACGGGGTAAAATCCTATTCTGTTTTGGGAGTTATGTATATAATAGTTTCTATATTCATGCTGTATGACAAGGATATTGATTTCCAGGATCTGTATGTTGAGCTTTATATGACGATAGCCATAATAGTCAATGCTGTTACGCCCCCGGTACTTATTATCAAACTTTTGATGGGGGCGGTGGGCATATTGGCCGTAAGCTTCGCTATATTCAGGCAGAGAGTGAAGATAAGAGATATATATGACAGGACTCTCGCAAACGGAAAGATATATTTATATATAGCTTTTTTCCTTACATATTTTGCCGATTTTACATTTCCTTTTGACGGAATGCTTTGGGGATATATACTCCACGTGGTCATAGGTCTTATATTGTTCGTACTGGTTTATATAATTGCGTCTGTTTTAAGTGTAAATATATTTCAGAAAAGAGGAAAAAGGAGGGTAAGGAAAAATGAAGAATAATATTCTGATAAACGTTATAAATATTATTTTGTCAGCTGTATTTATGCTGACGGTATTTTTGCTCAACCTTAACCCTTTGAGCCTGATAGTATCTTTTATAGTTACAGTAACCAATATGCTTCTCGCCATATATTCTATGGGCATAAAGGAATATCCCGACATAAGCATAGGAAATTTTAAGCAGCCCGGGATAATATGCAACGGATCGGCTATGCTTATGCAGATACTTTTGGTCACGGCGGCTTTAAGCAGCTCTTTAAGAATATCGCTTTTAGCTCTGTTCGCGGTCTTTGTTTTTATTGAGTGTATTGCGGTTTTTGCCAAGAAGCTGTTTGAATTTTTAAAGTTTCATATAGCGGTTACTTTTTCCGTATCCTTTGCCACAATGGTTTTATACTGTATTCTCCTGGCATACAGACAATACGGATTTAAAATACCTGTTATAGTAATTTCTATTATAATTACCGCTGTTTATGTATTCTTGATATGCAGGGAAAAGGAAATGCTCAAGGTTACGGCATATTCTTCTCTGTTTAGTATGGCGCTTATAATATTGTCTATCGGAAACTATACCTCGCAGAGCATTTATTCTTCTATATTATACGCAGTAAATTTTACGCCGGTGATGTTTCTTATAACGCTTTCCGGATTTAGTATAAAGGAAAAATATGTTAAGGCCGGAGAGGATGAGATTTCTTCCGTGTTTGTCCACTTTCCAATATACGGTACGGGATATTTTATCGGCTTACTGGCCGTTTTGGGTTTTCCTCCTTTTTCTCTTTTCTTTGCGAGGCTTACTGTGATACAGTCATCGGTGACGTCGGGAAATTTGATATCTACGCTAGTTATAGCAGTGATTTTTATAGTTTCCTCCTATTTTGTGCCGGCAAGAGTAATGACGGCCTTATTCGGTGGAAAAAGAGAAAAACTTTTAGGCATGAAGGAAAACAGATATAACGCGCTTATAATAGCTGTTTTGCTGCTTATAATCGTACTTCTCACAGTATTGATACCAGGATTTATAGACGGACTTATAAGTGACGCAAGGGCATATGTTATGGGGGATCTATGATATATTTTGACAATGCTGCCACGACCGCGCCTCTCAGGTCGGTATGCGAGGCTATTAATAATGTTAACATGAATCTATACGCAAATGCTTCAGCTTTGCATACATTTGGCTTTGAAGCGGAAAAAATCGTTACGCGCGCGAGAAAAGCTATGGCTGATTTTATGAAGGTAAGGCCTGAAAACATAATTTTTACGTCGGGCGGAACTGAATCTAATAATATTGCCGTTATGGGATTTTTAAAAGCCAATCCAAGGCTAGGCAGACATATAATAACTTCAGCCGTAGAGCATCCGGCTGTTTTAGAAGTTTTCCGGAACCTCGCTTCAGAGGGATATCGGGTAACGATACTTGATACCGACGACACCGGTGAAATAGACTACGAACAGCTTGAAGATGAAATATGTGAAGATACGGCTCTTATAAGTATAATGAACGTAAATAATGAGGTAGGTACTATACAGGACCTTGAAAAGGTTTCTCATATAAGAAACAGAAAAAATCCTAAAGCGGCAATACATTCTGACTGCGTCCAGGCTTTTGGCAAAATACAGGTCTGTCCTGAAAAGATCGGAGTAGATATGCTTTCTCTAAGCGGACATAAGTTCTATGGACCTAAAGGGATAGGGGCTCTTTATATAAGAAAGGGCATTAAGGTGCTTCCCATAATGTACGGCGGCGGGCATGAAAGGGGCATACGTTCCGGAACTTTGAATACGCCGGCTATAGCGGGTCTTTACGAGGCGCTGAAATTTGCGGAGGATAATATAAAGGTTAATTACGAAAAGGCAGCGGCTGTGAAAAGGAAACTTGCGGGGGAACTTAAAGACAGGATACCATTTATAAAAATAAACGGCGTTTTTGAAAATTCCTCACCGTATATTTTAAATGTATCTTTTCCCGGTGTAAAATCGGAGGTACTGCTTCACCATTTAGCTGAAAAAGATATTTTTGTATCTTCGGGGTCGGCCTGTTCTTCAAACAGCAAAAACAGAAAATACAGCCATGTGCTTTTTGCTATGGGCGCTGGTGCCGATGAAATCGACGGAGCTGTCAGATTTTCTTTTTCCTGTGAAAATACCGAAGAGGAGGCTTTAAACGCGGCCAGGGCCATAGAGGAGATAATACCGAGGATAAAATATAAATAGTTTTGATAAGGAAAGGCCGGCTTGCTTAAAAAGGTAAATTGAATTATAATTATCAACTGAATAAAAGGTTGGATTGAAAGGTTTTTAGATGAAAAAGGTTATTTTGGTACGCTACGGAGAGATAATTCTTAAAGGACTGAACAGGGGCGCTTTTGAGGACAAGTTGGTAAACAACATAAAGAAGAGAATATATTCAGTCGGAAAGTTTTCCATTGTAAAAGAACAGGCAAGAATCATAGTTGAGCCGGCATGCGAGGATTACGATTTTGATGGAGCGGTAGAAAAACTTATAAGAATATTCGGAGTTGTTTCTGTCAGTATAGCTTATAAAATAGACAGCGATATCAATGTCATAAGAAAATCAGCGGCTTGCCTTGTAAAGGAAATGCAGGAAAGCGGGAGTTATCCTTCCTTTAAGGTAGAAGCCAAAAGAGGGGATAAAAGATTTCCTTTAACTTCTCCAGAAATTGCCTGCGATATAGGAGGGTATATATACGAAAATTGCGCGCCTATCGAAGTAGATGTACATGATCCTTCTTTAACGGTATATATAGAGGTCAGGAAGGACACATACATATACACTTCAAAAATCAAAGCTTTCGGAGGTATGCCCACCGGGTCAAACGGAAAGGCGATGCTGCTGCTTTCCGGCGGAATAGACAGTCCCGTAGCCGGTTTTATGATAGGAAAAAGAGGCGTTGAACTTGAAGGAGTGCATTTTTACAGCTATCCTTATACAAGTGAAAGAGCAAAAGAAAAAGTTCTTGAACTCGCGGAGATACTTGCCGGATATACTGGAAAATTTAAGCTCCATATAGTACCTTTTACCGACATACAGCTTGAAATAAACAATAAATGTCCGGAGGAGCTTCTCACTATAATCATGAGACGGGTCATGATGAAAATGGCGGAAAGGTATGCCAGAAACACGGGATGTTCCTGCGTTGTTACCGGAGAAAGTATAGGTCAGGTCGCTTCACAGACGATGCAGAGCCTTTATGTAACAGATATGGTGGTCAATATGCCGGTTTTTCGTCCTCTCATAGGCATGGATAAAGATGAAGTAATAGAAATTGCCAGAAAGATAGGAACGTTTGAAACGTCCATTCTTCCTTACGAGGATTGCTGCACCGTGTTTGTGGCCAAGCATCCTAAAACCAGACCGCAGCTTGACGAGGTACTTAGGGCAGAGGAAAATTTGGATAATATGTATGAATTGATAGAACGCGCGATTGAAAATACAGAGATAGTAGAATTTTAAAAATTTATATAAATAAAAGGAGCTTTGGATTAGTATGTATTCAACTGAGATTATTAGAAGTTTTGATCCTGAAATAGCCGAGGCAATTGAGCATGAGGTCGGAAGACAGAGAAATAAAATAGAACTTATAGCTTCTGAAAATTTTGTTTCGGAAGCCGTAATGGAGGCTATGGGAACCCCTCTTACCAATAAATACGCGGAGGGATATCCTGGACACAGATATTACGGCGGATGTGAATATGTGGATATTATCGAAAATATTGCTATAGACCGCGCGAAAGAACTTTTCGGAGCGGACCACGCCAACGTTCAGCCCCATTCGGGAGCGCAGGCGAATATGGCGGTATATTTTTCTGTGCTTCAGCCAGGAGATACGATTTTGGGAATGAATCTTGCTCACGGCGGACATCTTACCCACGGAAGTCCGGTAAACCAGTCGGGCAAATATTTTAATATAGTACCTTATGGAGTAAGCGATAAGGATTTCAGGATAGATTATGAAGAACTGAGAAAAATTGCTGTTGAAGCAAAACCTAAACTTATTGTAGCAGGCGCTAGCGCCTATCCAAGAATTATAGATTTTAAGAAGTTCAGAGAGATAGCCGACGAAGTAGGAGCGTACTTAATGGTAGATATGGCTCACATTGCCGGCCTTGTAGCGGCGGGACTTCACCCAAACCCGGTCGAATACGCGGATTTTGTGACAACTACCACTCATAAGACTCTCAGAGGGCCAAGAGGCGGAATGATACTTTGCAAAGAACAGTATGCTAAATCTATTGATAAGGCCGTATTCCCGGGACAGCAGGGAGGTCCTTTAATGCACATAATCGCCGCTAAGGCGGTAAGTTTTAAAGAAGCTCTTTCTGATGAATTTAAAGAATATCAGAAACAGATCGTTAAAAACGCGGCTGCTATGTCCGAAAGGCTTATGTCTCACGGAATGAATGTCGTATCCGGAGGGACTGATAATCATTTAATGCTAGTTGACGTGACTAACATGGATATAACGGGTAAGGACGCTCAGCTTATGCTCGATGATGTGAATATTACATGCAATAAAAACGGAATACCGTTTGATAAGCTCAGCCCGTTTATTACAAGCGGTATAAGACTGGGAACTCCAGCGGTATCAGCCAGAGGAATGAAGGAAGAGGATATGCGGGAGATAGCGGATTTGATATATATGACCCTTTCCAATTTTGAAGGCAGCAAAGAGGAAGTTAAGGAAAGAGTTGCGAAGCTTGTTGCGAAATATCCTTTGTATTAATAGAAAATATTGGTCAGTTTTAAATCCGGCTGCCATAAAAGCCCTTGACTAAGGCTTATTTCGGCGGCCGGATTCTCTTAAGATCAAGGAGCGGATTATGAATAAAGAACCGTTGGCATACAGGATGTGCCCGAGAAAAATAGAGGATTTTGTAGGCCAGAAACATATTTTATCCAAGGGGAAAATGCTTTACCGTATGATAGAGACAGATACTTTAAGCTCTGTTATTTTTTTCGGCCCTCCGGGTACGGGAAAAACTTCTATTGCCAGAGTAATAGCGAACGCTACGAAATCTAATTTTGCCAAACTGAACGCTGTAAATTCAGGTATAGCCGATATTAAACAGATAGTGAGCGAAACACAGAACGCTCTTTTAAATCCATCAGGCAGGACTGTACTTTTTATCGATGA
>CASDQQ010000051.1 GCA_949282945.1 uncultured Eubacteriales bacterium | reverse complement strand
GGCCTTTAAAGAACTCCATGGCACTACACCTATGTCGGCGCGCAGACAAGGTGTCGCCTTAAAAAACTATCCACCGATTTCCTTCGTACTCACTATTAAAGGAGTGGAACAAATGAAATTTCGAATCGAAAAAAGAGAATGTTTTCAAATCATGGGTCTATCCGGCTATGATAGCTGCAAGTATCCTCCCGGCGATAGTTTGTCTCCTTTATGGCGAAAATTTATGGACAACTACAACGAAATTCTATGGAACAACGGAGAGAGTTTCTATACTGCGCCATTCTGGCAAGTAGCAGCTTACCAGTTTGAGTCTCAAAATGGGTTGACAAAGACAATCATTGGAGCGGAAGCCAAAGACAAGGTTCCAGCCGGATTGACCATTGAGACCATTCCCGCCGCTGATTGGGCTGTATTTACGATAAACTCGAAGACGGGGTTTGACAACGTAGACAAAGCATACGCACGTATATTAACCGAATGGTTTCCCCAGAACCAATATATCCGCGACGAATCTGTGCCACATCTTGTAGTATTTCCCGGAGGGGATGTGGATTCACCAGATTATGAGTGGGAAATTTGGATGCCAGTTAAAAATCAATAAAGAAAAACCGGAAAGAACCTAAATGTTGCGAGAGTTCAATCCTATATTCTAAGGGGTTCATTTTATGCTGCCCTTCCAGAAATGCTGCGGCGCTTTTGCGCCGTGGGTTATTTTGTCCGGGCGATTAGCTCAGTTGGGAGAGCGCTGCGTTCGCAACGCAGAGGTCGAGAGTTCAAGTCCCTTATCGTCCACCAAGCCGGAAGCAAAGTATGTTTTGCTCCGGCTTATTTTTTACCTTTATCGGAAAATATCCATACGCACATTCCCCCTGCTTTCCTTTTCCGCAAAAGGTCACCGGCGCACATGCCAGGTTGTAAACATCTTGCGGCAGTTCGCAGTCGCTGCCAACTTTTTGCGGTTCACTCTCCTTTGGAAATCCGGTTTTATGGCATCCCGCGAGTGATTCTGAAAATCCTGTTGACAATAATAAAATTTATGATAATATACTTTACATGGGCTTATGAGTTTATCATAGTTACCATACTTCTTGAACCACTTTGCTATGTCAGAGTTAAGGCCATACGGACAGCCGGGTTCACTGCCGGACGGTGTGATTCCGTCATTATTGATTGAGTTAAAAGCTCAAATTTTATAAGTTGGTTACTTTATAACCGGTGCTTTCTGGCACAAAACTTGTGAAACGGTCAATAAGAGTAGTAAAAGTAGTATTGCTATATAGACTCTGAACCTCAAATATTATATTTTCTAGCAGATATGCCTTCGCCAGTAAGGTCAAGCTGTAATTTTGTGGGAAATATTTGTTTTTAAACCATTACGCAGGCTTTTGTACAGTTACGCACGGTACATGGCCTGCTTTTTTACTGCAGATATTGAACAAAAGGAGAATCAAAGGATTGAAAAAGAAACTGCTTAATCAGAATTGTGCTCCCATATATGAAGCTCTTAACGCATTTCGAAACGCTCGAATAGTACCTTTTGATGTTCCCGGCCATAAACATGGACGCGGTAATCCTGAGCTGACAGATTTTTTAGGTAAACGCTGCGTCGAAGTAGATGTGAACAGTATGAAACCGCTAGACAATCTTTGTCATCCCATTTCGGTGATCAAAGAATCGGAAGAACTGGCCGCCGAGGCATTCGGCGCCGCCCACGCATTTTTAATGGTAGGAGGTACTACCAGCGCCGTACAAAGCATGGTGTTATCTGTCTGCAAGCGCGGTGATGAGATCATACTGCCCAGAAATGTACACAGGAGCGTTATAAATTCTCTGGTCCTCTGCGGGGCTATTCCAGTGTATGTCAATCCTGAGTGCGACGAACATCTGGGCATTCCCTTAGGTATGAAACGCTCGCAGGTGGAAAAGGCGATTTCAGAACACCCCAACGCCAAAGCGGTCTTAGTCAATAACCCTACGTATTACGGTATTTGCAGCGATTTAAAATCAATCGTATCCATGGCCCATGATCACGGTATGCTTTGTCTTGCTGACGAAGCTCACGGAACTCATTTTTACTTTGGCGAAAACCTGCCCGTTTCCGCAATGTCGGTTGGAGCCGACCTTTCAGCGGTATCTATGCACAAAAGTGGCGGAAGCCTTACTCAGAGCAGCTTTCTTTTAGTTGGTTCCGCGGTAAATGCGGGCCATGTCCGCCAGATCATCAACCTTACCCAAACTACCAGCGGAAGTTATCTGCTCATGAGCAGTCTTGATATTTCTCGCAGAAATCTGGCCCTTAGAGGGAAACAGGTATTTGCGCATGTTGCCGATTTAGCGCGGTACGCCAGAGAAGAAATTAATTATGTAGGCGGATATTATGCCTTTGGAGGCGAACTTATAAACGGCGATTCCATTTTTGACTATGACATGACAAAACTTTCAGTCCATACTTTAGATATAGGGCTTGCCGGCATTGAGGTATATGATATACTCCGGGACAAATATGACATTCAGATCGAATTTGGTGATTTGGGCAATATTTTGGCTTATTTATCTATCGGAGACCGTTTGCAGGAGGTAGAACGGCTAGTAAGCGCTCTGGCTGAAATCAGGCGCTGTTATCAAAAGGATAAAGCCGGCCTTATGAGTCAGGAATATATCGATCCTTTTGTAGCGGCAAGTCCCCAAGAGGCTTTTTACGCTGAAAAGATCAGTTTGCCTCTCGATGAAACGGTAGGAAAAGTATGTTCTGAATTTGTAATGTGCTATCCTCCCGGGATACCAATTTTAGCGCCAGGAGAAATGATAACAGAAAAAATACTGGATTATATCCGCTACGCAAAAGAAAAAGGCTGCAGCATGACAGGGCCTGAAGATTCAAAAATAGAATATTTAAATGTATTAAAATAGGAGACTACAATGGATTTATGGTTTAGTGAAGAACACACCCCTGACGTAAAATTAAGTATTCGGGTAAAACGTCATATGTATTCGCAGCAGAGCGATTATCAGCAAATAGATATATTTGAAAGCGATGAATTTGGGCGGATACTTACGCTAGACGGTAATATCATGCTGACAGAACGTGATGAATTTATTTATGACGAAATGATAACCCACGTTCCGATGGCTGTTCATACCGGAATAAAAAATATTCTTGTAATCGGCGCGGGAGACGGCGGCGTAGTAAAAGAGCTTACCCGTTACGACAGAGTAGAAAATATCGATCTTATCGAAATGGATCCCATGGTAATCGATGTTTGCCGCGAATATTTGCCGCAGAATGCCTGCCGGTTAGATGACGAACGGGTCCATATCCATTTTGGGAACAGCTTAAAGTTTTTACGGCGCTGTTCAAATATATATGATCTGATAATCATGGATTCCAACGATCCTTACGGCCCTGCCGAAGGCTTTTTCACGAGAGAATTTTATGGAAGCTGCTATAACGCGTTAAAATCCGACGGTATTATGGTCAATCAGCAGGGCAGCCCTTTCTATCAGGAAGACAAAACGGCAATGCAGCGCAGCCATAAGCGGATCGCGGAAACCTTTCCTATCAGCAGGGTATACCAGGCGCATATTCCCACATATGCGGCAGGATACTGGTTGTTTGGTTTTGCCAGTAAGAAACTTCATCCCATAGATGATTTTAATGGAGAGGAGTGGAAAAAGTTGGATTTGAAAACCAAGTACTACACTCCGCGGCTTCATGTAGGCTCTTTCTATCTTCCAGCTTTTCTTGAGGAGTGTTTAAGAGATGTTGAATAAAAATATCAGTACCTTTATAGGATGTGACTCTGAATATGAAAATTCAGATATCGTTATCTTCGGAGCTCCCTTTGATTCTACCACAAGTTACCGTCCCGGAGCCCGCTTCGGTCCGTCCGCCATACGTAATGAAAGTTGGGGACTTGAGACTTATAGTCCCTATCAGGACAAAGATCTTTTAGACTATTGTATTTTCGACAGCGGGGATCTGGAGTTGTGCTTCGGTGACAGCCAATCCGCGTTAACGGATATCGAGGACCGTGCAGACACAATATTTTCCGACGGTAAAATTCCGTTTTTATTAGGCGGAGAACATTTAGTCACACTTGGAAACGTTCGGGCCGCTTTTAAGAAATATCCGGATTTAGAAATCATTCACTTTGACGCGCATACAGATCTGCGCGACAGCTATCTGGGAGCAAAATTAAGCCATGCATGCGTTATAAGAAGATGTTATGACCTTTTGGGGGAAGGCCGAATCCACCAGTTCTGCATCCGCAGCGGAGACAGAGAAGAATGGGCCTTTGCCAGAGAGGGACATACCCTGTTGCACCCATTTGATTTTACAGGTCTCTCAGAAACAGTTAAATCCCTTGGCAATAAACCCATATATTTTACCATAGATTTGGACTGCCTGGATCCATCCGTTTTTCCAGGCACCGGGACGCCCGAAGCGGGCGGAGTTGGTTTTACCGCGTTGTTAGACGCTATAAAAACCGTTTGCAGATCAAACGTAATAGCCTGCGATGTGAACGAACTTGCCCCTAACATGGATATAAGCGGCGCTAGTACTGCCGTCGCATGCAAGGTAGTCAGGGAACTTCTGCTATGTTTATCGGGAAGATAATACATTGAAACTATATAAAAGGAGATGTTTACAATGAGTAAAGTTTTGATAATAGGTTGCGGCGGAGTTGCCTCCGTTGCCATTCAAAAATGCTGTCAATGCAGTGAAGTGTTTGAGGAAATCTGTATAGCCAGCCGTACAAAAGAAAAATGCGACCGGCTTGCTGAAAAACTGCGCCCCTCTACAAAGACTGTGATCACAACCGCGCGGGTGAACGCGGACAATGAAAAAGAAGTGGCCGCATTGATCCGTGATTATCAGCCCGATCTGGTCATGCACATTGCTTTGCCTTATCAAAATCTAAGCATAATGAACGCGTGCCTTGAATGCGGAGTAAATTATATGGATACGGCAAATTACGAACCTGAGGATATTAATGATAAAAATTGGCGCGAAATCTATGAAAAGCGCTGTAAAGATGAAGGCTTTTCCGCTTATTTTGATTATTCATGGCAGTGGGCGTATCATGAAAAATTTAAAGAAGCCGGTCTTACGGCTTTGCTTGGGAGCGGCTTCGACCCGGGAGTAACGCAGGCGTACTGCGCATATGCATTAAAACATCATTTCGATTCTATAGAAACCATCGATATCCTGGACTGCAATGGCGGAGATCACGGCTATCCTTTTGCTACAAACTTTAATCCTGAGATAAATCTCAGGGAAGTTTCCGCTCCCGGATCTTACTGGGAAAACGGGCATTGGATAGAAGTTCCTGCAATGAGTATCAAGCGCGAGTATAATTTTGATCAGGTAGGAAAAAAGGATATGTATCTTCTCCACCATGAAGAAATTGAAAGTCTGGCAAAAAACATTCCAAATGTAAAGCGCATCCGTTTCTTTATGACCTTCGGGCAAAGTTATCTAACTCACATGAAATGTCTTGAAAACGTAGGAATGCTTTCAACAACGCCTGTTCTTTACGAAGGACATGAAATAGTTCCAATCCAATTTTTGAAAGCGCTTCTGCCCGATCCTGCGTCCCTTGGCCCACGCACAGTGGGAAAGACAAATATCGGCTGCATTTTTACAGGTATCAAAGACGGTAAAGAAAAAAGCTACTATCTTTACAATATATGTGATCATCAGGAATGTTACCGCGAAGTCGGCTCCCAGGCCATATCATATACAACCGGAGTACCGGCAATGTGCGGTGCTTTAATGGTACTTACCGGAAAATGGAATAAGGCCGGAGTATATACTTTAGAGGAATTTGACCCCGATCCGTTTATGGAAGCACTGAACAAATACGGCCTGCCGTGGAATGAAAATTTTGAACCCACGCTTGTTCCTTAAAGGATGGTTTTTATGGATTTTTCTAAAGATTTTCTCTCTTCCCTTCCCACTCCGTGCTATCTGCTAGATGAAAAGGCGCTGATTGATAACGCCAGAATTTTGTTTTCATTGCAGCAGCGCACAGGATGTAAAATACTTTTAGCTCAAAAAGCTTTTTCAAATTACGCCTTGTATCCCGTCCTCGCGCCATATCTTGCGGGGACGGAGGCAAGCGGTCTTTTTGAAGCCCGCCTTGGCCATGAAGAAATGCCCGGTAAGGAGTGTCATGTCTTTTGCGGAGCCTATAAAGAAGAAGATTTTTCTGAACTCTTATCTTATGCGGACCATATCGTATTTAACAGTATCAATCAGCTGAAGAAATTCGGACATATAGCGAAATCCTCCGCAAAAAGCGTCGGACTGCGCATTAATCCCGAGTGTTCTACCCAAGAAGGACACCCTATATACGACCCCTGTGCTCCCGGAAGCCGCCTCGGTGTAACAAAAAAGCAATGGGACTCCGAAATGACTCCGGAATATCTGAAGCTTTTGGACGGCTTACATTTCCATACGCTGTGCGAACAGAACAGCGATGCGCTAAAAAAAACTCTAATAGCTGTTGAGCAAAAATTTGGCGAAATACTGTACGGTATGAAATGGCTCAACTTTGGAGGAGGGCACCATATAACCCGCGCTGATTATGATATTCCGCTGTTGGAAAATTGTATAACCTACATGCGCGACAAATTTAATTTAGAAATATACCTTGAACCTGGAGAAGCAGTGGCTCTGAGAGCAGGATATTTAGTAACAGAAATCCTGGATATAATAAAAAACGACATAAATATAGCAATACTTGACGCAAGCGCCGCCTGCCATATGCCGGATGTACTGGAAATGCCTTATACGCCTCCTCTTTTTGGCGCCGAAAAGGCAGATATAGAAGATATAGAGCAGAATCACGGCTATGAAAATGTATATCGTCTGGGAGGAGCTACATGTCTTGCCGGAGACGTGATAGGGGATTATCGCTTTAACCGGCCTTTGGAAATAGGACAGCGCCTGGTTTTTGAAGATATGGCTATTTATACTACAGTAAAAAATAATACTTTCAACGGAATGCCCCTGCCCGATATTTTAGTTCTGAGGCAAGACGGAAAGGTACGATCTCTTAGAAAATTTGGATATTCTGATTTTAAAGAAAGACTGTAGGAGCAAAATCAATTTTGTTCCTACAGTCTTTAGTCTATAATCTTAAGACAAAATTAAAATTTATATTTTCTGGCAGACGCTCTTTTATGAATCTATAGTTGATATACTGGGGGTTATTTCCTCTAAAACATCTAAAAGAATGCCTACTGTGTCAAGCGATGTGAATATTGTTACTCCATTTTGTACTGCGCAGCGGCGTATGGCCACTCCGTCCTCATAATGTACTCCGGATAGTATGGCCCTCGTATTTATAATATAGCTTACATATCCTGCTTTGATGGAATCAAGGATCTCGCTGCTTCCTTCGCTCAGCTTTCCACGCACTCTTGTACGTATACCGTGCTTTTTCAGGAAATTTGCGGTTCCTATTGTGGCCTCGATATTAAATCCAAGATGATAAAATCTCTTAACCAGTGGCAGAGCCTCTTCTTTGTCCTCATCCGCAAGAGTTACCACTACCGTGCCATAATCTTTCATTTTTACGCCTGAAGCCTGCAGAGCTTTATACAGCGCGCGGTTCAATTTATCGTCATATCCTATGGCCTCTCCTGTAGATTTCATTTCCGGTGAAAGATATGCGTCCATTCCTGTAAGCTTTTCAAAGGAAAATGCCGGAGCTTTCACATACCATCGCTTTTTATAAGAAGGTATCATCTGGGTAATTCCCTGCTCCCTCAGGCTATGGCCTAGCATCGCCCTCACAGCAATAGGCACAAGACTTATTCCGGTAGATTTAGAAAGAAAAGGTACGCTTCTGGAAGCTCTTGGGTTTACCTCGATAACAAACACATTCTGTTCACTGTCCACAATAAACTGAATATTAAAAAGGCCTACGATACCTATTCCCAGACCCAGACGCGAGGTGTAGTCGGCAATAGTATCCTTTACCTGTTCAGATATACTAAAAGGCGGATATACACTGGTGCTGTCGCCTGAGTGGACGCCTGTACGTTCTACCAATTCCATAATTCCCGGAATAAATACCTGCTCTCCGTCGCAGATCGCATCCACTTCAACTTCTTTGCCCACAAGGTATTTATCAACAAGGACAGGTTTATCTACGTCAACATCTACAGCATTTTTTAAATAGTGCCTAAGCATTTTTTCATTGGCCACGATTTCCATCGCGCGTCCTCCAAGCACAAAGCTAGGCCGCACCAATACCGGATAGCCTATTTTTTCCGCGGCCTTCACTCCGCTCTCTATATCGGTAACAGCCTCTCCCTTAGGGTTCGGAATACCTAACGCTTTAATTACCTCGTCGAAGGAATCGCGGTTTTCCGCCTTTTCTATAGCTACACAATCTGTACCTATGATTTTGACCCCTCTTTTAGCAAGCGGTTCGGCCAGATTTACAGCCGTTTGGCCTCCCAATGTGGCAATTACGCCCTCAGGTTTTTCAAGCTCCACTATATTCATAACGTCCTCAACGGTCAGCGGTTCAAAATAAAGCTTATCCGCCGTAGTATAGTCTGTGGATACTGTTTCCGGATTATTATTTATAACGATAGCCTCATATCCCGCCTCACGAATAGTACGGACTGCGTGGACGGTAGAATAGTCAAACTCAACACCCTGCCCTATACGTATAGGTCCCGAACCTAAAACGATGATTTTCTTTTTATCGGAAACAATAGATTCATTCTCATCCTCATATGTAGAGTAAAAATACGGAACATAGCTGTCAAATTCACTTGCGCAGGTATCTATCATTTTATATACCGGAAAAACATTCAAGTTTCGGCGATATTCATAAATACTCTCCTCTGTTGTATTCCACAGTTCAGCAATATATGAATCGGAAAAGCCCATTTTCTTGGCCGCCTTCATAAGCTCCGGAGAATTGGGATTGGCTTCCAGTTCCTTTTCAAAATCTACAATATTTTTTATTTTATCCAGAAAAAACATATCAATCTGAGTAACGTCGCATATACGCGAATGGTCCACTCCCATCCACATAAGCTGTGAAATCGCATAAAGCCTGTCATCCGTTCCCTCTTCAATATATTTGAGCAGATCCTCCGCGGACATATGGCTTCTGTCAAATTTTTCCATATGTATATGATTTTTTCCTTCCTCTAAAGAACGTATAGCTTTTAAAAGACTTTCCTCCATAGTGCGTCCTACGCTCATAACTTCCCCCGTAGCCTTCATTTGGGTGGAAAGTACATTTGAAGCCGTGGTAAATTTATCAAATGGAAAACGCGGCATTTTTGTAACTACATAGTCTAAAGCGGGTTCAAAACACGCCGGCGTATTGGCAAGTTGTATTTCCTCCAGGTTCATTCCCACCGCGATTTTCGCTGAAACCCTGGCAATGGGATATCCGCTAGCTTTCGAAGCAAGGGCCGAGGATCTGGAAACACGTGGATTGACTTCTATCACATAATACTGGAAGGACTGAGGATCCAGAGCAAACTGCACGTTGCATCCTCCCTTGACATCAAGCGCCCGGATTATTTTCAGCGCACTGTCCCTCAGCATATGATACTCTTTGTTTGTTAAAGTCTGGCTTGGTGCTACAACAATAGAGTCACCGGTATGTATGCCAACCGGATCAAGATTTTCCATATTACATACTGTAATTGCGGTATCGTTGGAATCGCGCATTACTTCATATTCAATTTCCTTATATCCTTTTATGCTTTTTTCAACAAGTACCTGATGCACCGGAGAAAGAGAAAGCGCGTTTTTCATCATAACACGCATTTCATCGGGGCCGTTCGCAAATCCTCCGCCTGTCCCTCCAAGAGTAAAAGCAGGGCGCAGTATAACGGGATATCCTATCTTTTCCGCCGCAAAAAGAGCTTCTTCTACACTGTATGTAATTTGTGAAGGGACCACCGGCTCTCCAATATTTTCACATAATTCTTTAAAAAGCTCTCTGTCCTCAGCGCACTCTATACTTTTAGCGTCCGTTCCCAAAAGCTCTATCTCGCACTCTGCAAGTACTCCTTTTTTAGCAAGCTGCATGGCTAAGTTAAGGCCTGTCTGTCCGCCTATTCCCGGTACGATAGCGTCCGGGCGTTCATAGCGGCATATACGCGCCACATACTCAAGCGTCAGCGGCTCCATATATACTTTATCCGCAATGGAAGTATCAGTCATAATCGTAGCAGGATTTGAATTTACTAATATAACCTCATAGCCTTCTTCCTTTAAAGCAAGACAGGCCTGTGTGCCCGCATAGTCAAACTCCGCCGCCTGTCCTATAACGATCGGCCCGGAACCTATGACCAATACCTTTTTTATATCTGTCCTTTTAGGCATTATCCTTCGCCTCCTTCATAGCTCTAATAAACTGTTCAAATAAATAGTAGCTATCCTGCGGTCCCGGAGCGCTTTCTGGATGGTACTGGACGCTGAACACTCTGTCCGGCGCGCAGGCAAGCCCCTCCACGGTATTGTCAAGCAAATTCATATGAGTAATATCAAGTCCTGTATTTTTTACACTTTCCTGATCCACCGCATAGCTGTGATTTTGAGATGTAATTTCGATCTTTCCCGAGGCAATATTTTTAACGGGATGGTTTCCCCCTCTATGTCCAAATTTTAGTTTATAGGTTTTTGCCCCGTACGCAAGAGCTATAAGCTGATGTCCCAGGCATATTCCGAATATGGGATATCTCCCCTTCACCCTTTTTACTAATTCTATTACAGGAGCCACGTCTTTCGGATCTCCGGGTCCGTTTGAAAGAAATATGCCGTCCGGTTTCATAAATTCTATTTCCTCGGCAGTGGTATCATACGGAACAATGGTAACATTACACCCGTACCGATTCAGGCTCCGTATTATATTCAGCTTTATACCGCAGTCAATAGCAACAACATTAAACCGTGGATTTGATGTTCTTGAATACCATCTTTTTTTACAGCTCACCTTTGCTACAGAGTCATGAGGTTCGGGAGTATTTTTGATAATATCCAGTCCTTGCTCTCGGGAGGTGGAAATACCGGTAATAAGCACTCTGCGCGATCCTTTATCCCTGATACTCCGGGTCAGCTTCCTGGTGTCTACTCCAAAGATACCGGGAATCTGGTTTTCCTCAAGCAGTTCTGACAGCGTTTTAGTATAGCGGAAATTTGACGGCATATCATTATAATCCCGGACTATAAGCGCTCCAATAGTAATATTTTTACTTTCAAAATCATCGTCCGCAATACCGTAATTTCCTATAAGCGGATAGGTCATCACGACCGCCTGATATGTATAAGACGGATCGGAAACAATCTCCTGATACCCCGCCATAGACGTATTAAACACGATTTCGCATACCCTGTCGTCATAACTTCCAAAGCCGTATCCATAATACTCGCTTCCGTCCTCTAATATTATTTTTCTGTCAATTTCTTTCATTTACAGCCTCCGTATCTGCCGCATGGCAATATCGGTCATTCCCACTCTACTGTCGCCGGCGGTTTACCTGTCACATCGTATACAACGCGGGTAATCCCCTTTACACTATTGACTATTTTCAGCGAAATCCTGCCTAAAAGCTTATGTGAAAGAGGCGCGTACTCACATGTCATAAAATCATTTGTACGTACCGCCCTAAGAACGACGGTATATCCGTAGGTCCTGAAATCCCCCATTACCCCTACCGAGCGGGTATCGGTCAGCACCGCAAAATACTGATCCGCTTTGCACCTGGAACGGTCCATTTCCTCGCGAAAAATCGCGTCAGCCTCACGCAGCAGCTCAAGCTTTTCAAATGTGATCTCCCCTATAATACGTACCGCAAGTCCCGGTCCTGGAAAAGGCTGACGATTTACAAATTTCCTGGGCAGCCCCATTTGAACGCCAAGAGCGCGAACTTCGTCCTTAAACAGGCCCCTTAAAGGCTCCACAAGCTCTGTAAAACACATATTTTCCGGAAGCCCCCCTACATTATGATGACTTTTGATAGTTGCGGAATTATTTCCTCCCGATTCAATAACATCTGGATAAATAGTACCCTGCGCCAAAAAACGTATTTCTCCCAACTTTTTCGCCTCGTCTTCAAAAACACGGACAAACTCTTCTCCTATTATCCTGCGCTTTTTTTCCGGCTCTGTCACCCCTTTAAGTTTACTTAAAAAACGCTCCCTGGCGTCTACTCTGATAAAATTAACATTTCGTCCCTTAAAAGCCGCCTCAACTTCGTCACCCTCGTTTTTACGCATCAGCCCGTGATCCACAAAAATGCAGTATAGCTGCCCCGGTATGGCCTTTTCAAGCAGCGCGGCGCATACCGAAGAATCCACTCCCCCGGAAAGCCCCAGTATAACCGGTTCTTTTCCTACCTGGCTGCGTATTTCCATGATCATACGCTCCTCATAGTCCTTCATATCATAATCGCCGTCGGCGCCGCATATCTCATAAAGAAAATTTTTTATCATCTCCCGGCCGTTTGGCGTACTTTCGACCTCGGGATGAAACTGCACACCGTAAAGCTTTTTTTCCGGATCCATAATTGCCGCGTTAGGACAGTTAACGGTTTTCCCAACGCAGACAAACCCCTCCGGTAAAACGCTGATCTGGTCCGTATGGCTCATAAGCCCAGTCTGCCTGGGTTCAAGCCCCTTAAAAAGCAAACATTTTAAATCTACATCCACCTCAGTTTTACCATATTCGCTCACACCGCACGGAGAGACAACGCCTCCGCAGGAATATGCCATAAGCTGTACGCCGTAACATATTCCCAAAACAGGAATTCCAAGATTAAAAAGCTCCGGATCACATTTGGGGGAATCCTCTTTATAAACACTGTCAGGGCCTCCTGTAAGAACCAGGCCTATCGGATTTAGCTTTTTAAGCTCCCCGAGGGATATGTTTCCCGGTTTTATCACAGAATAAACCTTATTTTCCCTGACTCTTCTGGCAATCAGCTCTTTATACTGCCCCCCGAAATCAAGAACCACTATCGTCTGATTATACATATATTACATCCTCACTATCTTTTCTGCAGAACCGGTATAACGGTTCCGTTTATGATCATATTTTATCGGCCCAACAGTTTGATCATCCTGCGCGCCGCTTCTTCAGTATCCTCAGGGTTTCCAAAAGAAGAAAATCTGAAGTATCCTTCTCCGCAGGCTCCAAAGCCCTCCCCGGGAGTGCCCACTATCTGAGCTTCCTTCAATAAATAGTCAAAAAATTCCCAACTTCCCATTCCGTCCGGGCATTTCATCCATATATACGGAGCGTTTTTACCCCCGCAGTACCAAATTCCCAGTTGATCCAGAGCCCTCATTATACAGGCGGCGTTGCGCTTATAAACGGCAATGTTTTTATGTATCTGTTCTTGCCCTTCCGGAGTAAAGACCGCGGCCGCTCCACGTTGGATAATGTATGACACACCGTTTGTTTTAGTAGTTCTGTTTCGCACCCACATAGAATTAAACCGCATACCGTCCCTCTCCAGTTCTTTGGGTATAATAGTATAGCCGCAGCGTGTCCCCGTAAATCCCGCCGTTTTTGACAGAGAACAAATCTCAACAGCGCAGCTGCGGGCCCCGTCCAATTCAAAAATACTGTGAGGAATGTCCCTTTCTTCAATAAACGCCTCATACGCGGCGTCAAATAAAATAACCGCTCCGTTTTGATTTGCAAAATCTATCCATACTTTTAGCTGTTCCCGGCTAAAAACCGCTCCCGTAGGATTATTGGGAGAACATATATAAATTATATCCGCCTTTATATCCGAGGTGGGCATCGGTATAAAGCCGTCGCCCTCACCGGACGGCAAATGAATTATTTTATGTCCGGCAATAATATTTGCGTCCACGTATGCGGGATACGCAGGTTCTATAACAAGGACGGTATTATCCTCCGAAAACATATCCAGAATATCTCCAAGCTCGTCACTGGCTCCGCTGGAAACAAAGATTTCCTCCGTATCCAGCTCGATACCCCTTTTAGCATAATGATCACGGATAGCTTCTCTCAGAAAAGGAGCTCCGCACTCCGGCATATAGCCGTGAAAGGTTTCGGTCTCTGCCTGATCGTCCACCGCCTCGTGCAAAGCTTTGATAACCGCTCCGCAAAGGGGCAGCGACACATCCCCTATGCCCAGTCTATATAAATGCTCCGAAGGATGTTTTTCTAAATAGGCTTTGGTCTTCTGAGCGATATTATAAAATAAATATGAATCTTTAAGTTCTTTATAGTGCTTATTCGGTCTTGTCATTCTATTGTTTCTCCTTCATATATCATTTCCGCCGGACCGGTCATAGTTACAGTATAGTCGTCGGATATTTTTATGTCCAGTATTCCTCCGTCAAGACACACTTCAATATCTGTATCAGCAGAACAATAACCGCTTTTGACCGCCGCGGCAGCAGAAGCGCAGGCCCCGGTTCCGCAGGCCATTGTGACGCCGCTTCCCCTTTCCCACACTCGCATTCTCAGTTTACCGGGATTTATTATCTGTACAAATTCAACATTCACGCCTTCAGGAAATTCCCGGTGCCTCTCCATTGCCGCTCCCACAGTTGTCAGAGGAGCGTTCTCGGCATCCCCGGTAAAAACTACCGCATGGGGATTTCCCATAGAAACAGGTATATAATCTATGTCCTTTCCGCAGACTTTCAGTGAAAGTTTTTCACCCACTTCCGCTTTTCCCATTTGAACGGCCACTTTTATAATCTTACCGTTTTCCTCAGTCATATCCAATGTTTTAATACCCGACAGCGTCTCGATGGTCAAATGTTTTTTATCAGTATATCCTTTATCAAAAACATATTTTCCTACACAGCGTATGCCGTTTCCGCACATTTTCGCCTCGCTTCCGTCAGCATTAAAAATACGCATTTTAAAATCTGCTTTTTCAGAGGGCAATATCCATATCATTCCGTCTGAACCCGCACCGAAGTGACGTTCTGAAAGCCGTACCGACAGTTCTGACGGATTTTCAGGTTCTTTCTCTGAATATACATATAAATAATCATTGCCCAGTCCATGCATTTTTGTAAAAAACATAATAACAACTCCCTCGTATTATATAGTAGTAGTGTTTATAGACCTTCTCCAAGGTCTGTATGCTATACTGTTTGGAGATACTGTGGATTGGTAAACACCTCCTACCACTTGATGGTTACACAAAGGCTCCAACCACAGTCTCTTTGTAT
>CASDQQ010000050.1 GCA_949282945.1 uncultured Eubacteriales bacterium | reverse complement strand
TGGAGAATCCCACGGGAACTCGGTGGGAGTAGTCATAGACGGATTACCTGCGGGCTTTTCCATTGATGAAGAGCGATTAAAAGATGAAATGAAGAGGAGGGCTCCGGGCTCCGGCAGGAACGGAAGCTACGACGGCCTTACGACACCGAGGAGCGAGGCCGATGAATATGAGATACAGAGCGGATTTGTAGAAGGACACACAACAGGCACGCCCCTTTGTGCTGTTATAAAAAATACAAATACCCATTCTAAAGATTATTCAGAGCTTAAAATAAAGCCGAGGCCGGGGCATGCCGATTATAGCGGCTTTTTGAGATACGGCGGTATGAACGATATAAGAGGCGGAGGACATTTTTCCGCTAGAGTTACGGCCGGACTTATGTTTGCGGGAGCTGTAGCCAGGCAAATATTGAAAAGTAAGGACATATATATAGGAGCACATCTTAAAAGTGTGTACGGGATCGAGGATGAGGCTTTTTCAGACGAATCCCTTAATGAGGAACAATTTGAAACGATGAGAAAAATGCGCCTTCCTATAATCGACAGGAGCAAATCTGATTTAATGGCGGAAACCATTTTAAAGGCAAGAAGAGAGGGAGACTCAGTAGGAGGAGTTATCGAGGCTGCCATAATAGGCTTGCCCGGAGGGGTGGGCGACCCCTTTTTTGATTCTGTTGAGAGCAAGCTAGCTCACATTATATTTTCAATTCCCGGAGTAAAAGGCATAGAATTCGGCGCGGGTTTCAACATGGCGAAAATGAAGGGCAGCGAGGCAAACGACGCTTTTTATACTGAGGATGGAAAGATCAAAACTTATACAAATAATAACGGAGGTATAAACGGAGGTATAACCAACGGAATGCCGGTTATTTTCAGCACCGTGCTAAAGCCTACGCCGTCCATAGCAAAAGAGCAGAAAACAGTAAACCTGAAAGAAATGCAAAATACAGAACTTTTTATACGGGGAAGGCATGACCCCTGTATTGCGGTAAGAGGCGTACCTGTAATTGAAGCCGCGGCCGCTATATGTATTTTGGATATACTTATGAGCGGAGGTATTATAAGATGAGCCTTGAAAAAAAGAATATAAACCTTGAGGACGCGAGGAAAAATATTGATAGATATGACGACCGGATCATAGATCTGTTGGAAAAAAGACTGGATTGTGTTGTAAATATAGCTAAATATAAACTTGAAAATAGCATGAATATCTTTGACGCGGAAAGGGAGAAGCTTATTTTGCAGAAAGTGGGGGAGCTTACTCAAAATAAGGAATACGCGCCGTATATAAAAGATACATACACGGGGATCATGGACGCCAGTAAAAATTTTCAAAAAAAGCTTATAAGCGCGGCTGCTCCTGCGGAAAAAATTTATATTCCCATTAAAAACGGCGAAAAGCCGGAGCTCGTAAAGGTCGCATATCAGGGAGTGCCCGGGTCTTACAGCGAAGAAGCCATGAGATGCTATTTTAAATGCGAGATAGACGCGGCAAACTGCAAAAGCTTCGAACAGGTTGCCGACAGGGTGACCTCGGGGGAAGCGGATTACGGTATCCTGCCCATTGAAAATTCCTCTACGGGAGCTGTTGTAGCCACTGTAGATCTGTTGGCAAAATACGATCTTTATATAACTGGTGAGTACGTACTTCCCGTAAGGCACAATCTGGTGGCCAAAAAGGGAGCGGAGCTGTCCGGTATAAAAGAAGTGTATTCTCATGAACAGGGATTTTTACAATGCGCAGATTTTTTAAAAAAATATCCTGATTGGGAGCAGATCGAATATATGAATACAGCCGTTTCGGCTAAAATGGTTGCGGAATCGGACGGATTTGAGAAAGCGGCCATAGCGGGAAAAAGAGCCGCGGAAATTTATGGACTTGATATATTGGCTGAGGGGATTAATGGAGAAAGCCAAAATTCCACGCGGTTCGTTATTTTTTCGAAGATTCCGGAAAATAAACCGTCTGCCAACAAGATAAGCGTAATGTTTTCTCTTCCTCATAGGAGCGGAACGCTTTTTGAAGCCATGCGTTTTATAAGCGAAAGAGGCCTTAACCTTTTAAAAATAGAGTCCAGACCTCTCCACAGGGCAAATTGGGAATATGCGTTTTTTATAGACTTTGAAGGAAATATTAGGGAGGAGCGCTGTGCCGACGCGATAAAAGATCTGGAAAATATGACTGGAACCTTCAGACTTTTAGGCAATTATGAAAAGGACGGGAAGGAGATATGAGGAAAAATATTGTGCTAATCGGCATGCCGGGGTGCGGAAAAACGTCGGTCGGCATAAAACTTGCGGAAATTCTCAAATGGGATTTTACAGATATGGATAAGTTCATAGAGAACAGAGAAAAGCAAAGTATAAACGATATTTTTTCAAAAAAGGGAGAAAAATATTTTAGATATCTGGAGACCGAAGCGGCAAAAAGCATAGCTCAAGGGGAAAATATTGTTATTTCTACGGGAGGCGGTGTTGTTACAATATCGGAAAATATGGAATATCTGAAAAAGAGCGGAAAGATTTTCTTTATAGACAGGCCGCTTGAGAATATTATAGGAGATATAGTCTCAGACGACAGACCGCTTCTTAAAAACGACAGAGAAAAAAATCTTAGAGAGCTGTATAATAAAAGAATAGGACTGTACAGAAAATATGCGGATTATATAGTCAAAAACAATGCGGACATGGATTTTGTTGTAAACAGTATTAGAAATATTATAAAAAGAGAGGGAATATGAAAAAAATTTTGATTTTAAACGGACCGAATCTGAATATGCTAGGCATACGGGAACCCGGGATTTACGGGAATATGGACTACGCCGGCCTTTGCGAGGTCATAAAACAGGAAGGAGAGAAGCTTGGGGCAGAAACGTATTTTATCCAGAGCAACTCAGAAGGCGCCATTATAGACGCTATACATGGAGCAAGAGGTGTTTATGACGGAATAATAATAAATCCGGGAGCGTATACCCATTACAGCTACGCTATATTTGACGCGCTTTTGGCGGCTGATGTACCCACAGTTGAGGTACATATTTCAAATGTACATAAAAGAGAGGATTTCAGACATAAATCTGTGACCGCGCCGGCCTGTGAAGGACAGATCGTGGGATTGGGAGTTTACGGCTATATAGCCGCGCTTGGATATTTCTGCCGTAAGGTGTAACAGGGAGTATTTTTATATGAATATAGTATTACCGCATAAAAACATAAAAGATTTCGAGGTAAAAGACGACATACTTAGTTTCTATATGATAAAGTCCTGCGAGGTAAAGACTTCGTCCACGGGAGCAAAATACCTTAATATAACTTTGGGAGACGCGGGGGGAGAGATAAACGCGAAGCTTTGGGATTGTCCGGAGGGACTTGCGGAGCGGCTGACAGCGGGAACGATAGTGAGAATAATGGGAACGGTCATAGAATATCAGGGCAGCCTCCAGCTTAAGCTTGAAAAGATACGCCCCGCCAGAGAAGAAGACAACATAGATCCCGCTGACCTTGTTCAGACAGCGCCTTACGCCTCAGAAGAAATGTACGGCTATCTTTACGATACTGCAAAGAAATTTAAAAATGACAGTATAAGGAATATTACGGTCAATATACTGGAAAAAAATAAGAGTAAGCTTATGTATTACCCCGCGGCAAAGAAAAATCACCACGCTATAATGGGAGGCCTTTTGTACCATACGTCCACAATGCTTAAGACTGCGCATAAAGTCTGTGAAATATATGATTTTCTTGATAAAGAACTTCTCTTTGCCGGAGTCATACTCCATGATATGGCTAAAATAGATGAAATGGACTCAAATCAGTTTGGTTTGGTTGACGAGTATACTCCGGAAGGCAACCTTATAGGACATCTTGTAAAAGGAGCTATGAATATTTCAAAAGAAGGGGAGCGGGTAAACGCTGACAAAGAGATAGTAATGCTCCTTTGCCATATGATACTGGCTCATCATTATGAGCCGGAGTATGGAAGTCCTAAATATCCATGTACGCCGGAGGCTGAAATGCTGCACCACTTAGATCTGATCGACGCCAGAATGTTTGATATGAAGCGTATTTCAGGGGACTTAAAGAAAGGGGAGTTCTCTGAAAAAATATGGTCGCTTGAAGGCCGGCAGATATATAAAGCTAAAATATGATTAATGTACGAAAGACGCGGGAACTTTCCCGGAAGACGTTTTGACGGGAGGAAAAATGGGACTGCGCATAGTTTACGGCAGGGCAGGAGCCGGTAAAAGCCGTTACTGCATAAAAGATATAATTAAAAGTATAAATTCGGACAAGGATAAAAAGGACAGGAGCCTTATATTTCTTGTCCCTGAGCAGTTTACAGTTCAGGCGGAAAAATTGCTGCTGGATGAACCTGAGTGCGGGAATTGTCTTATAAGGGCGGATGTTTTGAGCTTCAGAAGAATGTCTAAAAGAGTGGCGAACGACATTATGGATGTAAAAACTCCGGTAATAGACGGACCGGGACGTAAGATGATACTCTGCCGGGCCGTTGAGGAGTGCGGGAGCAGCCTTATTTTATTTAAAAACGCCTCGGAGCGTCCGGGGCTTTTAGACGAAATAATGCAGATAATCGACGAGGCGGGAAGATATGATTTTTCCGGATCGCGCATGGAGCAGGTCGCCCTGGAACTTCCGGAGGGAATACCTCTTAAGCAGAAACTGACGGAGATACGTCTTATTTATGATAAATATGAAGAGATACTTCATGAAAGATATGTTGATTCAAAAGACCTGATGGACCTGCTGGCGGAAAACCTGAGAAAATACGGGCCGTATCGGAATATGAAAGTATGGATAGACGGCTTTTTTGGTTTTACACCTCAGGAGTATAAAATAATCTCGGAGATATTAAAAATAGCGGAAGAGGTAACTATAACCCTGTGCTGCGGAATTCCGGAAAACAGAGAATATGAAGAAGCGGATTTTTTAAGCAGCGTATATAAAACTTATGACCGTCTGATCAAATTGGCAGGAGAAAATGGAATAACTGTGGAAAAGCCGGTGTACCTGTCGGGAGCCGATGGAAAGACCCGTCATATAAATCCGGCGTTGGCGCATTTTGAAAGGGAATACGGAGTATATCCTGTAAAAAAGTATGATAGAGAAACCTGCGGTATAGATGTGTATGCGGCAAAGAATATCTATACGGAAACGGAGTACGCGGCCTGCGCCATAAAAAGCCTTTGCAGAGATAAGGGCCTGAGATATCGGGATATAGCGGTAATAGCCAAAAATACCCAGACTTACGGTCCCATATGCGCTGATATTTTTGAAAAAAACGAGATTCCTTTTTTTATAGACGATAAAAGCAGTATTACCGTTCACCCTTTGGCCAGACTTATCATGTCGGCTATAGACGCGGTTTCGGAAAACTTTTCTTACAGAACTATATTTACTTATTTAAAGAGCGGTCTGCTTTCTTATGACCAGGAAATATTGGACGTGATCGAAAATCATGTGCTGGCCAAAAATATAAATACTTATAAGAAGTGGACTGACGATGAAAAATGGATTTTTTCAGATAGTGGACTTGAAGAGCGCGTCAATCGGGAGAGAAAAGAACTGCTTACTCCGCTTATAAAGTTTAAAGAGGCTTTTGCGGGCGGCAGGACAGTAAGGGAAAAAGCGGAGGCGCTTTATGATTTTACGGTAGATATAAATATTCCGGAAATAATCATGAATAGAGACGAGGCTTCCTCCGACGGCATATTGAAAAAAAGCGAATATATAAATATTTGGAACGGGTTTTTAGAAGTTTTGGATAAACTGGTAGAAGCTCTGGGGGATAAAAAGATGTCTCAGACCGCTTTTACAAATATACTCAAGGCAGGAATAGGAGACTATGAGGTAGGGAAAATACCGACCACCCTGGACTGTGTGCAGATAGGAAGTCTGGACAGGACCAAAAACCCAGGGATAAAAGCTCTCGTTTTTATGGGAATAAATGAAGGCGTGGTTCCTGGAGGACCTTTAAAAGAAGGCATTCTTACTGACAGCGAACGTGTTTTGCTCAGGGATCATAATGTTACCTTGGCAGCCGAGTCCCGGGAACAGGCTTATTTGGAAGAGTTCCAAATTTATGCGGCTCTCATGTCCCCTTCAGAGTACCTTTATTTAAGTTATATATTGAAAGACGATGAAGGTAAGCCTAAAAGGGCTTCAAGGATAATAGGCAGAGCGCTTGGAATGTTTCCGCGTATAAAGGAAAAAAGCGACGTTCTCACGGATGAAATTTACCAAAGGCCTATGGAAAGTATATCTTCAAAGGAACAGTGCTTTTCAAAATATTTGAATTATATAGGCTCAGGAAGAAAGGAAACTATATGGGACGCGGCGGGAGCATATTTTTCAAAAGATCCAATATATGGAGATAAGCTCCAGAGAGCGCTGAAATATAAAAAATCACGCACGGAAAGAATATATCTTTCCGCGGATAGAGCGGAAAAGCTTTTTGGAACAGAGGTGACTACCAGTATTTCCCGGGTGGAAAGATATAACCTGTGTCCTTATTCTTTTTATGCTGATTACGGATTAAAATTAAAAGAAAGAGAGGTGTTTTCTTTCAGTCTCAGGGAAGCGGGCAGTTTTGTCCATGAGATATTAGAAAGGATAGGCAGCGGTATATCGGAAGAACTTTCCGACAGAGAAGTGGAGGAAATCATAAAAAAGACCATATATGATTCGGAAAATTTCTCGTTTAGGGAATCGGCTCGTTCAGAATTTCTCGCCAGGCGCATGGGGAAAATGGTAAAGCGCGTAGCTTCCATTATTACAAGGCAGATACAGGACGGGAAGTTTAAACCATATAAGTTTGAATCGGAATGTAATATGGAAATTGCTCTCAGCGGAAATAAAAAGGCTGTACTTACCGGGAAAATAGACAGGATAGACGTTTACAGCACTGAAGAGGGAAATTATTACAGAGTGATAGATTATAAAACAGGAAATAAAGAATTTGATTTCAGCGACGTATATTACGGTACGGCAGTGCAGCTACCAGTATATTTAGACGCGGTGGTCAAAAACGAACCTGAAGCTAATCCGGCGGGAGGACTTTATTTTAATATAAAAGATGCGTTTACCAGATTTTCAGCGGATACCGGACCTTCGGAAATGGAGGCCGCTCAGCGCAAAAGCTTTAAATTCAGCGGGATATTACTTGCAGATACGGATATAGTAAGGGCTATGGATAATAATATAGGAAGCAGCTCTTTTATAATACCCGCGGGAATAAAGAAAGACGGAAACTTTTCGGCGTCAAGTTGGGTAGCCACAAAAGAACAATTTGATTGTCTTTTTTCCCACTCTGAGAAGGTCATAGCCGATTCTATAGAAAGCTATACGTCGGGGAATATCGCGCCGTTGCCTGTAAAAAGCGGGAAAAACAAAACCCCCTGTGAATATTGCAAATATTTTGCGGTTTGCGGGTTTGATCCGGCTGCCGGAGATAAATATAGAACTATGAAAAAAATAGATAAAAAATATATTTGGGAAATATTAAAAGGAGAGAATAAAAATGATAATTGACGTTCATACACATATTTTTCCTGAAAAGATAGCGGAATCGGCGGTAAAAAGCCTTGCGGACAGAAGCGGGCTTACCCCTTATCATAACGGAAGGCTGGAGGAGCTTTTAAAGCTTATGGAAGAAGGAGGCGTGGACTATTCGGTAATACAGTCCATAGCCACAAATCCCAGACAGAACATAAAAGTAAATGACTTTGCCATAAGTCTTTTAAAGGTTCCCGGTATAATTCCTTTCGGCAGCATACATCCTGAGCTTGAAGACTGGGAAAAAGAAATTGAAAGGCTTAAGGAGGCGGGAATAAAGGGAATAAAATTTCACCCCGATTATCAGTACTTTTTTGTAGATGAGGAAAGAATGATACCTGTTTACAGAAAAATATTTTCCATGGATATGGCGATCCTCTTTCATTCGGGAGTGGATATCGGTCTGCCGGATCCGGTACACTGCACGCCTGAAAGGGTCAACCGTATAATTGGTGAGTTTGAAGGGAAAAAGGTTATCTTTGCTCATATGGGAGCGCACCTTCTTTGGGATGATGTGGAAAAATATATGTTGGGAAAAGATTTTTATATAGACACGTCATTTTCAGTTGATGAAATGGAAAAAGAAAGGGCTGTCAGGATGATAGAAAAACACGGAACAGATAAGGTGCTTTTTGGCACGGATTCTCCGTGGAAAAAGCAAAAGCCGTATGTGGAGTATATACGCGGCTTAGGGCTTTCTAAGGAGGATACGGATAAGATACTGGGACTTAATGCAGAAAAACTCCTTTTGTAATTTGTCAGTTTTAGAAGCTGAATTATTTTTATTGACAGAGGATACAGGCAGGCTAAATATGCAATTTGTGTAAAAAACAAGAAAGCGCATTTTTTTAGACAAATAATGCACATCTTTAAGATATAATAAAAATACTTATAACAAAAATATTTCAGAAGGTGCTTATATGAAAAAATTCCTGAAAATTTTGATACTTTTCGTTGCATCCTCAATCATACTGACAACGGCGTCCTGCTCTTCTGATAAGGATCCGGTGATAATGCAGTGCAACGGATTGGATATCAATAAAAGTACATTTACGCTGCTTATGTTAAATCAGGCCGCAGAACTGTATGGAGAGGAAGGAATTACAGAAGAAAATATACTGGGAAAAGCAAAGGAAAACGCACTTAAAGCAGTCAGAGAATATACCTATTTTAAACAGGGCTGCCAGGAAGCAGGAATAACGCTTGAACAGGAAGAACGCAGTATGTTCAGGGCCAGCGTTTTAGTTGCTCTTATGGATTCCGGACTTGATTACGAAGCATCTAAGAGAGATAAGATATTCAGAGATACCTTTGGCGTGACATTTGAACAGTATATGGTATTTGAAGAAGAGGATCTTTTAGCAGGGCGTTTTTGCGAGAAGGATATTGCCGACAATGACGGTTTAGTGGTTACGGAAGAAGAAATAAGAACATATTTTTCTGAAAACATAGAGAAATACGGAGCTTTTGAAATAGAGGCCGTACTTTTAAGTCCCGAGAAAGGTATCTTGCCGGAGCATGTAGAGCAGATCAAAGCAATGATGAAAACAGAGGATGGACTTTCAAAAGTTCAGGAAGATTTCAAAAAATATATAGATAAATCGGGAACGTTTACCGTAGACAGTACGTCAAATCTTGATATGACATATGGAGGGGGTCTTATATCACGGGTCATAAATTCCTCGGAGGGAGACGTATTAGTTCTGGAAAGCGAAAAAGGGATATCCGTGACTTATATTATAAAAGAGGTCGGATATGAAGAACAGAAGGAGGATATAGAAAACCTCCTGCGGGAAGAAAGATACGAAGACTTTCTTTTACAAAAAGTATCTGAGGAAAAATATGATCCGATAATTTTAGACCAGGCTGAGTACGACGGCATATCGTCCATTCCGGGGATATAGTTTGGAGGAATAAATAATATGAAAAAGATAATAATCTCTTCTCTTATAATATTAGCTATAGTCTCGGCGGCGGTTACCGGATATTTTGTTTATATAGAAGCTGAAAATAATATAGCCGTGGAGTGTAACGGAATAAAATTTTCAAAAGGTGTTTATCGGATGTATATGATAAACGCGGCTAAGGAAATGGATCCGGGTCTTTATGAAAGTCACGAAGAATATATGGAAGAACTCAGAAACAATGTTTTGGACAGAATATGTATAGATTCTTATTATCATACTATGTGTATCGAACAGGGGTATAATATCACCGGGGCTGATGAAGCTGAGGTGGACCTTATGCTGATATCAAAATTTATAGAATTAGGATTTGATTATCTTGGGAATTATAATAATAATCAGGCGTATTTGGATTATTTCGGAGTAAGCAAGGCGGATTTTAAAGAATATTATAGGAGACAGTTTTTGTATAAAAAATATTTTTTAACTGAAACCGGACAGGAGATAGAGTCGGCTATAAGTGATCTGAGACAGATAAGCCAAAGATACAAGACCTTAATGGACAGGGCGGAGGCAGGAGCGAAATACGAAGAATCCGTACGTACAAGAAGAAGACTTGAAGCCTCAATGGATAATTATTTTAATCAGAACAGAATGGAGTATGCTCAATGTACAGTGGAAACCGTATATATAAAATTTCCCGAAGGAGGAATTTCCCCAAGCGAAGAGAGCAGATATTCCGAGGTTGCCTATCAGATAAGAGACCGTCTGATAAACGGGGAATACCATCATCAGATGAAAGCTCAATATCCGGACTACAATATTTACTCTGGCCTGATAAGCGTAGATTCCACATCAAATACGGCGGAGCTTTTTGGGGAGAAATATGTCGAGATGAGTCTTACAGGAAGAGAAAGAGAAGTCAATGTCTTAAAGTGCGAAAACGGGTATGTGATTTTTAAGATTTATCAGATAAACGGCAGAGAAGAAAATGAGAACGCATTGGAATTTGTGATAAGAAAAGAGGAAATTGGAAGCAAGGTCAGAAAAGGTATACTTGGAATAGAATATGAACCGATAATAAAGGATGAAAATTTCTATTATTCTTCTGGCGAATTGCCAGGAGATATATGGCAAAAATTGCTTGAAAAATAGTCTGATTAGTTATAAAATGTACACGGCTAGTTAGATTATTAGAAAGCGAGGATTTTATAATGTTAAACAAAAAAACTATAGAGGATATTGACGTATCCGGTAAGAAGGTTATCGTAAGAGTAGACTTTAACGTGCCTCTGGATGAGAACGGAAACATTACCGACGATAAAAGAATTGTCGGAGCGCTCCCTACTATAAAATATCTTATAGCGCATAAAGCTAAAACTATTCTTGTTTCACATCTTGGAAGGCCAAAAAATGGTCCGGAAGAGAAATTCAGCATGAAACCTACGGCTAAAAGACTCAGCGAATTGATCGGACAGGAAGTAATAATGGCTTCGGACGTTATCGGAGAAGACGCTAAAACTAAGGCCGCTGCGTTAAAAGAAGGCCAGGTATTAATGCTTGAAAACGTAAGATTCCACAAAGAAGAGACATCAAAGGATCCTGAGGTTGCAAGAGCGTTTGCCAAAGAACTTGCTTCGATGGCAGAAATTTATGTAAACGACGCTTTCGGAACGGCTCACAGAGCGCATGCTTCTACGGCTGTTATTGCCGAGTTTCTTCCGGCGGTGTGCGGATATCTGATCAAGAAAGAGATCGAATTTATGGGAGGAGCTCTTTCTAATCCGGAAAGACCTTTCGTAGCTATATTGGGAGGCTCAAAGGTTTCTGATAAGATAAAAGTTATAGATAATTTGATCGATAAAGTAGATACATTGATAATCGGCGGAGGAATGGCGTATACATTTTTCAAAGCAAAAGGCTACAACATCGGAACTTCCATTGTTGAAGAGGATAGAGTGGAGCTTGCGAAAGAGCTTATGGCAAAAGCCGATGCTAAGGGAGTCAAACTTCTTCTGCCTGTCGATAACATGGTAGCTAAAGAGTTTAAAAATGATTCGGAAAGAAAAGTAGTAGCGTCAAACGCTATTGAAGACGGTTGGATGGGCCTCGATATAGGTACGGAAACGATCAGGATTTTCTCAGATACTATCAAAAATGCAAAGACAGTAATCTGGAACGGACCTATGGGAGTATTTGAAATGCCTAATTTCGCTGTGGGAACCAAGGAAGTTGCAAAAGCTTTGGCCGAGTCCGGAGCGCTTACTATCGTAGGCGGAGGCGATTCTGCCGCTGCTGTTGAACAGATGGGATACGCAGAAAAGATTTCCCACGTTTCCACAGGAGGCGGAGCTTCTCTTGAATTCTTAGAAGGAAAGACTCTTCCCGGAATAGATGCATTAATGGACAAGTAAGGAGATTAAAAAATGGCTAAAAGAACAGTAATCGCCGCAGGTAACTGGAAAATGAATAAAACTCCCTCAGAAGCGGCAGAATTTATAACAGCGTTAAAAGAAAGAGTAAAGGACGCGAATACTGAAGTGGTGGTAGGAGTTCCGTTCGTATGCATTCCCGCAGTCAAGGCTGCGGCGGCAGGGTCAAATATTAAGGTGGCCGCTCAGAATATCCATTTTGAGGAAAAAGGAGCTTATACAGGAGAGGTTTCAGGTCCTATGCTCGCGGACCTTGGCGTTGATTACGTAATAATCGGACACTCCGAGAGAAGAGAGTATTTTGCGGAGACAAATGAAACAGTCAATAAAAAAGCTCACGCTATATTTAAGTATGGAATGAAACCTATAATCTGCTGCGGGGAGTCTTTGGAGCAGAGAGAACAGGGAGTGACCGCGGATCATATAAGGTATCAGATAAAGGTTGCGTTACTGGGACTGACTGCCGATCAGGTCTGTGAAACAGTTATAGCTTACGAGCCTATATGGGCTATAGGAACCGGCAAGACAGCTACTAATGAACAGGCGAATGAAGTATGCGCCATAATCAGGGAAACGGTCAAAGAACTTTATGATGAGAAGGTAGCGGAGACCGTAAGAATCCAGTATGGCGGAAGCGTTAATGCAAAGAATGCCGCTGAGCTGTTCTCAATGTCTGATATAGACGGAGGCCTGGTAGGCGGGGCAAGCCTGAAACTTGACGACTTTGAGGTTATTACTAAATCGGGCAGTTGATAGTATATAATTTATTTGTTGTATTTAGGCCGGGGATTTAAATATAGATCCCCGGAATTTTTAAAATATTTATTACATGGATAGGAAGAAAGAGGTAGTTATTTATGAATAAAAGACCTGTGATGTTAATGATTTTAGATGGATACGGCATAAATCCGAGAGCCGAAGGAAACGCTGTTCTTGCGGCCAGGACCCCCAATCTTGACAGACTTATGAAAGAATACCCAAATACGGTCATAAGAACGAGCGGTATGGATGTGGGGCTTCCTGACGGACAAATGGGAAATTCCGAGGTGGGACATACCAACATAGGAGCCGGCAGAATTGTATATCAGGAGCTTACAAGAATTACCAAAGCTATAAATGACGGAGAATTTTTTCAAATAGCCGAGTTTAACGAAGCTATAGATTCATGTATTGCAAATAATAAAAAGCTCCATGTCTATGGACTGCTTTCAGATGGAGGCGTACACAGCCATATAACTCATTTGTATGCTATTATAGAACTGGCGAAAAGAAAGGGACTTAAAGAAGTGTACGTCCATTGTTTCCTTGACGGAAGGGATGTTCCGCCGGACAGTGCCAAAGGGTTCATCATAGAACTTGAAAATAAAATGAAAGAAATAGGCGTTGGGGAAATAGCTACTATATCGGGAAGATATTATGCTATGGACAGAGACAGCAGATGGGAAAGAGTCGTTAAAGCCTACGACGCCATGGTTATGGGAGAGGGAAATACCGCTCTCAGCGCGCAGGAAGCTATAACTGCTTCTTATGAAAAAGAAGTTTACGACGAATTTGTCATTCCTACTGTTATTTTAAAGGACGGAAAGCCAACCGCTGTTATAGAAGAAGGAGATTCTATAATTTTCTATAATTTCAGGCCGGACAGAGCCAGAGAGATCACAAGGGCTTTTGCAGATCCGGAGTTTAGCGGATTTGAAAGAAAAAAGGGATATTTCCCTGTTAAATATATATGTATGAGGCAGTATGACGACACTATCCCCAATGTGGAGGTAGCATTCAAAAAAGAAGGACCGTTAGTAAATAATTTTGGCGAGTATATTTCTAATCTGGGAATGACCCAGCTCAGGATAGCCGAGACTGAAAAATACGCTCACGTTACTTTCTTCTTTAACGGCGGAGTAGAGACTATGTACAAAGGAGAGGACAGAGCTCTCATTCCTTCGCCTAAAGTCGCCACATATGACTTAAAACCAGAAATGAGCGCTTATGAAGTTACTGAGGAAGTTATATCAAGAATAGATTCGGATAAATATGATGTAATAATCCTCAATTATGCAAACTGCGACATGGTGGGTCATACCGGAGTATTTGAGGCGGCGGTAAAAGCAGTAGAAGCCGTAGACGAATGCGTGGGAAAAGTCGTTTCAAAGATAAAAGAAAAAGACGGAGTTGTTATCATAACAGCCGACCACGGAAATTCAGAACAGCTTATAGATTATACCACCGGAGGTCCGCTTACGGCTCATACTACAAACGTAGTGCCTATGATTATTGTGGGAGTACCCGGAATAGAACTTAAAGAGGGACGCCTTGCCGACATAGCGCCTACTATGCTCAGGATTATGGGACTGGAGCAGCCGGCTGAGATGTCGGGAGAGGTATTGATAAAATGAGCTTTGAGTGCAGAGAAGATTTTTTGGCCTATTCACGTCCGGATATTTCTGAAAAAGAAATCTGTCAGGTTATGGATACCTTAAAGTCGGGTTGGTTGGCAAAGGGCCCCAAGACCAGAGAGTTCGAGAAAAAATTCGCGGAATTTGTAGGGGCAAAATACGCTATAAGCACTTCCTCCTGCACCGCCGCGCTATATTTTGCGTTGGAAGGCGCTGATATAAAAGAAGGGGACGAGGTCATAACTACGCCAATGACATTTGTATCTACGGCTAATACAATTATTCACAGAGGAGCTGTTCCAGTATTTGCCGATATAGATCCGGAAACCTGCTGCATAGATCCCGGGGAGATCCTTAAAAAGATTACCTCAAAAACCAAGGCTATTGTTCCTGTACATTACGCCGGGCAGGCATGCGATCTGGAAAAAATATATAAAATAGCGGACGATTACGGTCTGTTTGTATCAGAGGACGCGGCACACGCCTTTTATACGCAGAATAACGGTAAAAGAATAGGATGTGGCTCAAAGAACGCTGTTTCATATAGCTTTTACGCGACTAAAAATTTGTGTACAGGAGAAGGGGGAATGCTCGTTACTGATGATGAAGAGCTTTACGATAAGGTAAGCCCCATTACTTCCCATGGTATGAGCAATAACGCATGGAACAGATATGCCAGACATGGGTCGTGGAGATATGATGTTACAGCTATAGGATATAAGGGAAATATGTTTGATATGCAGGCGGCTCTTGGTCTCGCGCAATTAGAGCGGTTTGAGGAAATGCAGCAAAAGAGAGAGCGCTTTGCTCAAATATATGATCGTGAATTTGATAAGATTGATTGTGTGGACTACATTAAGATAGCGCCCAACACTACCGTTCACAGCCGTCATCTATATATATTGAAGCTTGAGCTTGATAAACTGAAAATAGACAGGGACCAGTTTATAATTGAGCTGAATGAAAGAAATGTAGGAACTAGCGTACATTTTGCGCCGGTTCATTTAATGAGCGCTTACAGAGACAGATTCGGATTTAAAGAGGGAGATTTCCCGAATACTGAACAGTATTGGAACAGGATCGTTTCTATTCCTCTTTATTCCTCTATGGAAGAAGAAGATGTGTATTACGTTATAGACGCGGTGAGAGATGTGGCGGAGAAATTTGGAAAATGAAGGCAAATATGTTTTTCAAGCGGTGCTTCGATATAATTGCTTCATTTTTGGGAATTATCCTATTAAGCCCGATGCTGCTTATAATAGGAATTTCAGTAAAATGTACGTCAAAAGGGCCGGTATTTTTTAAACAAATAAGGATAGGAAGATACGGAAAGCAATTTAAGATATTAAAATTCAGAACTATGTTTGAAGGATCTGATAAAAAGGGGCTCAGCATTACGGTAGGAGCGGACAGCAGGATAACCGGAGCAGGAAAATTTTTGAGAAAGACAAAGCTTGACGAGCTTCCTCAGCTTTTTAATGTTTTTATAGGGGATATGAGCTTTGTTGGTCCCAGGCCGGAGGTTCCGAAATATGTGGAAATGTATAATGAAAGGCAAAGAGAGGTACTAAAAATACGTCCAGGTATTACGGATTACGCTTCTATATATTTTAGAAATGAAAGCGAACTTCTTGCCGAGGCCGAAGATCCGGAAAAGGAATATATTGAAAATATTATGCCCGCTAAAATAGAGTATAGCCTTAAATACATGAAAGAAATGAATGTTTTTTTGGATATAAAAATAATTTTCAGTACTTTGTTTGCGGTTTCTAAAGGATAAAAATATGCCGTATTGGCCCGGGAGGATGTAAAAGGTTTTTTACATCCTCCTTAATTAGTTGAAATAGGGGGGAATGGTCTGATATAATCAAAAATTAGGAGGCTCGTATGATTTTTAGTAAAAGACGTAGTATTTTATTCATAGCAATTTTTTTAGTGCTTTTGACAGTTTCGGGAATTGTTGCCGTTAATTTTTTTGAAGCTGCCGATTATGTTTATGGAAATACGGCGTCCAATATTTCAAATTTCGGCCTTATGTGTGAAAGCGGGGACTATATTTATTTTTCCAACACAGAAGATATGGGAAAGTTATATAGAATGAGAACAGACGGCACCGGATATAAAAAGCTGTCGGATGATGAAGCGCAGTATATTAATGTAGTAGAAAATACCTTATACTACCGTAATCTTTCGGACGGAGGCTCTGTGTATTCAGTATCCACCGACGGCGCGGGGCGCAAAAAGCTTATAGATACAAACGCTTTTTATCTTACGGTGGTTGACGATCATATGTATTATTTGGACGCGTCGGACGGATGGACTATAAAAAAGTGCCTGATAACAGGAAGTTCTCCGGAATATGTGGGGAATAAGATAAAAGGAGCCTCGCTTAATGTTCAGGGAGAATACATTTATTATATAGGTTATGAAGACAGCCTTATTTACAGAATGGAAGCTAAATCGGGAAATACGGCCTGTATTTCCTCGGCTCAGGCTTCTCAGATAGTTGTCTACAACGACTATGTTTTTTATATAAATTCAACAAATGGAAGAGTCTGCCGCATAAATACTTCCGGAGCCTCTAATCAGAGAGTCTATGTATATACCGATTATAAATGCGGTCATCTTGCCGTATATGATGAAATACTTTATTTTTCCATGATCGATAAAGGAGGAATAATAGGAAGCCTTGAAATAGGCGATTTTTATTCTGACACCGATGTATCCAATATATTTGGAGCTTGTATAAACACTGTAAAAGGACATATTTACTTTTGCAATGTATATGAGGTAAATTCTGGATTTATATATTACGGAAGTATGCACAGAATAACCTATGACGGAAAAGTTACAGACAATATGGATGATTTTTTCAGGGCGGCCGAAGTGATGTCAATGATCGAGGCGCTGCCGCTTCCGGAAAATGTGACGGCCTCGGACAAAGAAAATATAGAAAACGCCATGAACGCATATGACCGTCTTACGGAAGAACAGAAAAAATATGTAAAAGAGGAGCTTACCCAGAAGCTTATGGAACTGGAAGAATCTGTTGAGGCGGAAGCGCCGGAATATATTGTAAGCAGTATATATACTGTAGACAGAGAGAATCATATAGTCAGAGGCCTGACTGCCGGAACTTCTGTATCGGAGGCCGCGGCCGCGTTTAAAGGTAATAATTCCTCCGGTATCATAAAGATATACAACGGGGAAAATAAGGAAGTTTCATCAGGTATCATCGGCACAGGTTTTAAAGTCAGGTTAGTTTACGGAGGAAAAACCATTGAGGAGCTTGAAGCCGTGGTGTTGGGAGATGTGAGCGGAGACGGAGTTATAAGTTCGATAGACCTTCTCAATGTGCAAAAACATCTTTTGCGCATAAGCCTTCTTGAAGGAGTCCATATGGACGCGGCGGATGTGAACAGGGATGGAAATGTGTCTTCAGTGGATTTACTTAATATACAGAAGCATTTGTTGAGGATCATTACTATTGAGTGGTAGAAAGGGTTTTTATGAATAATATTAAGGGCAATGTTGTAGGAAAAGTTAAAAAATCGGCGGTTATTTTTACAGCGCTTTGTTTATTTTTACAGTTGTTCATTTTTGAAAAAACTAAAATTTATGCCGCCGGAAGCACTTCTGTGAGCGTAACGGCTTCCACGGTGGCCGTGGGAGGCAGTGTGTCCGCCACGGTTACATTTTCCGGAGGAGGAGAATATGTGGGCGCCATAGTAGCTGAAATAACATATGACGCCAGTATATTGACCTTTGTTTCAAGTTCAAATCAGAGTGCGGTCAATAATGTAGGAGGAGGGACCATCATGTATGTTCCGTCCCCTAACGGTACAAATACGTCAAAATCCTTTTCAGTAACACTTAATTTTACGGCTAAAAAAGCGGGAAGCACTGTAATAAAAGCAAGCACTTCAGATTTTACTACAGTGGCGGGAGGCAGTTTAGGAAGCTCGAGCGGCAGCAAAACAGTAACGGTAAGAAATTTATCTTCCGATGCTAATCTGAGTTCTCTTTCTCTTAATACAGGGACCCTGAACCCAAAGTTTGCCTCGGGGACCACATCTTATAAGGTAAGTGTTTCAAATAGTGTGTCGAGCATAACGGTTTCTGCCAAGGCGAGTAACTCAGGCGCGAAAATAAGTGGGACGGGTAAATATAATCTTACGGCGGGAAAGACCACGACTATAAACGTTAAGGTCACGGCGGAAGACGGAAAGACCACCAAAACATATCAGATAGCGGTGACGCGTGCTGCGGCTACTCCCAAGCCATCGACGCCAAAACCGTCAACGCCAAAACCCACTACACCTAAGCCTGACACACCTAAACCTACAACTCCCAATACTACTCCGCCGGTAACTACGGCCCCTTCGGTTACCGAGACACCTGTCTCAGAGCCGCCCGAGGCATCTCAGACCCCTGAAATAACTGAAACGCCGTCAGCTGATACTACTATGCCAGGGATAAGCGAAGGAAGCGGAGCGCCTACGGCTACCCCTACAGGAAATACCGGAAACCAGGGGAACGGCATATTTTCGGTAAGAGCTGCATTTGCCTTATGTATGGCCGGAATGTTGGTGGTTGGATTTTCTATTGGATTTATTGTGTGTTATATGCTAAAATCAAAAAACAAAAGGAACCTGTAAAATTTTAGGTTTTAAGGGCCTTTCGATCTGATAAAGGAGCGGATGCAAAAGATGAAGACTTTTAAGGTGGTATTTTCTGCAATTTCTATTATGCTTGTTATAGGTATATTAGTTGTGGGGGTTTATGTAAATTATTTTCTCGGACAGTATACTGTGGATGATATCAGAAAACACTTCAGGTATGATCTGGGAGAGATAGATATGGAAGACGATCTCAATGACGACCTTAAATATGATATTAAGCACGATGAGGATCTTTTGGAGGATGATCAGATTATAAATGTGCTTTTAGTTGGCAGCGACGCTTATACCACAAATGAGAGAGGCCGGTCAGATTCAATGATGATCGCCACTATAGATATGAAACATAAAAAACTAAAAGTTACATCATTATTAAGGGATACCTATGTGGAACTGCCTGGAACCGACTCGAAGGGAAATAAATATGGGTGGAGAAAGCTTAATACGGCATATGCTGTAGGAGACGCGGCTTTTCTGATAGAGACGATAGAGCATAATTTTAATATCAGTATAGATAAATACGCAGTGGTAAACTTTACTCTTTTTAGGAATATAATTGACCGGATAGGAGGAATAGATATAAAGCTTACCGCAGATGAGGCATCTTACTTAAGAGGCAGAAGAGAGGACGAAGCCGGCCCAAACAGGCATAATATGAAAGAAGGCTGGAATACATTAGACGGTTGGTGCGCCCTCGAATACGCAAGAGCCAGATCTTATCTGGCCGGGCCATTTATTTATACAGATGAGAACGGAGATGAGGTAAAGCTTACGAACGATTATGCCCGTACGGCAAGGCAGAGACATGTGCTGGAAACTATATTCAACAAAATGAAAAATGAAGATATAACAACTCTTTTAGGTATTGCCGAGGACTGTATGAAAATGACGCGTACCAATATTACGTTGGCTGAACTTACAAGCTATGTTAAAAGTGTTGTATCGATTGGTGCGGACGGTATATCCCAACTTCAGATACCTATGAAAGGATATTTTTATCCTAATGAAAATCCCGCGTATCTGTATATGTCCGAGGAAAATCTGAAAATTAATGTTTCAAAGCTTAAAGAATTTATTTTTGAATATTAATCTTTTTTCATATGTATAATATAAGAGACTATCCCTGCTTTTAAGGTTAAGGTATATGAAGAACATAGAGCAAAAAGGGAAAAGTCTCTTTTTATAATTTATTAGCTTTAAGGAGTGGTTTTAATGAAAATAAAATTTTGCGGAGCGGTAGAATCAGTAACAGGCTCTTGTCATCTTATATCTTCGGGAGAGCATAATATTTTGTTGGACTGCGGAATGTTCCAGGGAGGAAAAACCTTAGAAAAGATTAATAGAGAACAGTTTCCTTTTGATCCGAAAAATATAGAAAGCGTTATTTTGAGCCATGCTCATATAGACCATTCAGGGAGACTTCCTCTTTTGGTTAAACACGGCTTTAAAGGAGAGATATTTTGTACAGACGCTACGGCAGATCTTTTAAGTATAATGCTGCCTGACAGCGCGCATATTCAGGAAAAGGAAGCAGAATGGGAAAACAGAAAGGCAGAAAGGAGCGGGAAACCGCTTATCGAACCTCTTTACACAATGGAAGATGTAACTGAGACCCTTAAATTAGTAAGGCCTGTTTTATATGATCAGCTTTTTGTACTTAATGAAAATATGAGAGCGGTTTTTAACGACGCGGGACATATTTTGGGTTCGGCCATTACGGAAATATGGATTGACGAAGGTCAGGGCGCTTTAAAGCTCGTTTATACCGGAGACATAGGTATGGAAAACAGACCCATATTGAGAAATCCGGTAAAAATAAAAAAGGCAGACTATGTAATAATGGAATCCACTTATGGTAACCGGCTGCATGAAAGTAACGGAGACAGCCTGAAAAAACTTGTCCATATTATAACAGACACTGTAAAAAGAGGCGGAAATGTTATAATACCGGCGTTTGCCGTTGGCAGGACGCAGGAGCTTATTTATGAGCTGAACAGGTTTTATGAAAGCAACGAGCCTTATAGAGACATTTTAGACAGAGTAGACGTCTATATAGACAGTCCAATGGCTATAAGTACTACAGAGATATTCAGGCGCAACGCGCAGGTGTTTGATGAAGAAACCAAGCAGTACATTTTAAGGGGGGATAATCCCCTTGATTTTAAAAATCTGTATTTTTCCAGAACCAGCGAAGAATCTAAAGCCCTAAATTTCGATAAGTCTCCAAAAATAATTATAGCCGCCAGCGGTATGTGCGACGCCGGAAGAATAAGGCACCACCTTAAGCATAACTTGTGGAGAGCGGAAAATAGTATTGTTTTTGTAGGCTATCAGGCGGCGGGGACTCTTGGCCGGTCATTGACAGACGGTATTAAGGAAGTATCCATTTTGGGAGAAAAAATTGCGGTAAACGCAAAAATACACGTTTTGGAAGGTTTTTCCGGACATGCGGACCGTGACGGGCTTTTAGATTGGGTAAAGGGAATTATAAAGGAACCGAAAAATATTTTTCTTGTTCACGGCGAAGATGACGCTAAAGAAGAATTTGCCAGGTTAGTTAAGGAAAAAACAGGATATAATTGCACGGCGGTGAGAGGCATAACTGAGTTTGAGCCGGGAAATGTTCCTCATATGACTAAAAAAGAGCTTGCGGCGGATATTGCGGGCGATGAACAGATAAGGCTTGTGAGAGATAAGCTTACTGAAATACATGACAGTATAGAAGATATTTTATATAATGCCAAAATGGCAGTCGGCGGCGGTCTTGAGCCAGAACAGATCATGAGGATAAGCAATATAGTAGTCCAGCTTGAAAAGGACGCGGTTAAGCTTGGAATGGCTGTGACAAAAGGAACTTCAAATAACGGATAGTTTTTAGATATATCTTGGGAAATTTTTATGGGAAATATAAAAGTATCTTTTGCAATTATAAAAAACAGAGTAAAATTGTATGCTGCAAAGGATGTGTTTTGAGGAGGATGTTTTATGGTAAATGCGGTTATTTTGGCGGCGGGAGAAGGTAAAAGGATGAAATCCCGGAAGGCAAAAGTCGTACATAAGGCGCTGGGAAAAGAAATCGTTAAATGGGTCGCGGATGCCGCCAGGGGAGCCGGAGCGGAAAAAATATGCGTTGTTGTGGGCCATAAGGAAGAGCAGGTAAGAGAATGCCTGGGAGAAAGTGTAGAGTATGCCGTGCAGAAAGAGCAAAAAGGTACTGGCCATGCAGTAATGATGGCAGAGGCTTTCTTAGAAAAAAACCAGGGGACCGTACTGGTACTTTGCGGAGATGCTCCGCTGATAAAAGAGGAAACTTTAAAAAAAGTAATAGAGGAGCATAAGAAAAAGAAAAATGCCTGTACAGTCATAAGTGCTTTGATCGACTGCCCAGATGGATACGGGAGGATCGTAAGAGACGAGACGGGAAAGTTTCTGTCGATAACGGAGCATAAGGACTGTACTGCCGGGCAGCTCAAAATAAAAGAATGCAACGCGGGAATGTACTGCTTTGAAGTAAAAGATCTTTTGCCCGCTCTAAAAAAGATAAACTGCTGCAATAATCAAAACGAATATTATATAACCGACGTGCCCGCGGTCATGAGTAAAGAAGGTCTTGGCGTAGACACGTATATTTTGGAAGATAAAGATGAAATGTTTGGGATCAATGACAGAGTACAATTGGCGGAAGCCACGGAAATATTGAGGAAAAGGTATGTAAGAAAAAATATGGAAGCGGGAGTGACTTTTATAAAACCCGATTCATGTTATGTGTCTCCTGACGCCGAAATAGGAGAGGACACTATTATATATCCCAATTGTATCATAGAAGGAATGACAAAGATAGGACCGGACTGTATAATAGGGCCGGACAGCAGGATCTCTGACGCTGAAATAGGAAGAGGGACTGAAATAAATAAGTCGGTAATAGTGGAAAGCAGCATAGGAAATGAAACAAAAGTTGGTCCTTTTGCTTATGTGCGACCGGGAAACCGCGTGGGAGACCACGTCAAAGTAGGGGATTTTGTGGAGCTTAAGAAAGCGGAGATAGGAAATGGAACTAAAATATCACACCTTACCTATATAGGAGATGCTCAGGTTGGCGAGGACTGCAACATAGCCTGCGGAGTGGTTACAGTTAATTACGACGGATCTAAAAAATATCTTACTAAGATAGGCGATAATTGTTTTGTGGGGTGTAACGTAAATCTGGTTTCTCCCGTTGAGGTGGAAAGCGATTCTTACATCGCGGCAGGTTCAACTATAACGGAAAGAGTTCCCTCAAAAGCATTGGCAATAGCAAGGGCCAGACAGGTAAACAAAGAAGGTTGGGTTGAAAAAAAAGGACGATACAAAAGAAAGAAATGATTGGGAATATAAGGATGTTTTTTAATAAAAAGGAAAAAATGTTTTCCGGAGAGGAAGACACCTACATTATAGCCGGGTTGGGAAATCCTGGAGACAAGTTTTATAATACAAAGCACAACGCAGGTTTTGATGTAATAGATCTGCTTGCGGAAAAATATTCAGTAAAGCTTAATAAATTGAAGTTTAAGGCTGTTTATTGCGAGCTTAAGATAGAAGGTAAAAGAGTGGTATTGCTAAAGCCTCAGACCTTCATGAATCTCAGCGGAGAAAGTGTATCCGCGGCAAGGTCCTGGTATAAAGTACCTGAGGAACGCATAATAATAGTCTTTGACGATATTGATATTCCTCTTGGTGAAATGCGCGTTAAGAGAAATGGAAGCGCCGGTTCCCACAACGGGATGAAATCTGTGATATATCAGCTAGGCAAGGATTGCTTCCCAAGAGTAAAAATAGGTATAGGACCTAAGCCCGAAGGCTGGGATTTGGCAGATTATGTACTTTCGCGGTTTACCCCCGATGAAAGAGAAAAGCTGAATAAGAGCGAGGCGAACGCAGTTTTGGCTATAGAAGAGATCCTGAAAAATAATATTGACACCGCTATGGGTAAATATAACAGGAAAGCGTAAGAATTATGGATTTGTTTTATGAAGAGCTGTTTCAAAGCCAGGTTTTCGGAGAAATAACCGAAAAGTTAAATGCCGGGCCACAAAAAAAAGTACATATTGGTATTGAAGGACCATCCGAAACTCAGAAGGCCCACTATATTTCTGCACTTTTAAAAAAGACGGGCAGAAAATGTATTTATGTAGCTCCAAATGATTTTGCCGCGGGGAAAATATACGGGGATTTTATGTGCTTCTCCAATGATAGGGCGCTTTACTTCAGACCTAAAGAATATTTTCTTTACGATATAGAGGCCAAAAGCCGGGAAGACGAGAATATAAGACTTAAGTCTTTGTTTGAAATGGCTTTGGGCGATTATGACATATTGGTCACCTCTGCCGAGGCTATAGCTCAGCGGCTTCCCCGAAAAGATAAAATATTAAGTGGGAGCCTTGATATTTCCCGTGATCATGAATGTACGCTTTTAGGGCTTGCGGAAATTTTTCTTGGCATGGGCTACGAGAGATACGACAGTGTGCAGGGTAAGGGCCAGTTTGCCGTAAGGGGCGGAATAATAGATATTTTTCCGGTAAACTCAGAAGATCCTGTAAGGATAGATTTTTTTGGAGACGATATAGATTCTGTAAGAACTTTCGATGTATTTACTCAGAGATCTTTGCAAGAAATAAACGGAGTAAGGATACTTCCCGCAAGAGAAATAATTTTGACTGAAGGGGAAAGGAGAGCTGTTGCAAACGAACTGAGAGAAAAAGGAAAGGATTTTCCCGCCGCATTAAGGGACGCGGAACGTTTTGAGGAGAGCGGGAATTTCCCGGGAATGGACAGATATATTCCATTGATCCTTAAGGAGTATCATACTGTAATTGATTACGCGGGGGATAATTTTACGTTGGTCCTGGACGAACCCCAAAAAATAAGGGAAAATCTGGAGGCAAAGAGAGAGGAGTTTGCCGAAAGCTGTAAAAACATGCTTGAAAAAGGACTTATACTTCCCGAGCTTTCAGAGCTTTACGGCGGATACGACAAATTTTTTCGGCAGGCCGAAAAAATGGATCTGATATATCTTAAAACGATAGGGAATTTTAAAGAAGAGGGCGTAACTAAAGGGAACACTTTTTCTGTTCCGGCCAGAAGTTTTTCCGGCTTTGAGGGAAATATAAGCGTTTTTGCGGGACAGATAAAAGAGTGGCATAAAAACGGGTATAAAACGGCTGTCGCTACGGGCAACGAAAAGAGGGCGGAGCGTATGGCTCAGCTTTTGGAGGAACAGGGAGTAAAGCCGTATAAAATAAAATTTTTCCCGGGTACCATAAATAAAAGCTTTGAATATCCGGGGCTGAAATTAATAGTTTTGAGTGACGGCGAGCTATTTTCTGACGCTGTAAAAAAGGATGGAAGACGTAAAAAGAAAGCGAAAGGGAAAGCTATAGATTCCTTTACAGATTTAAAAGCCGGAGAACTTGTAGTGCATGACGTACATGGAATAGGCGAATATGTAGGGCTTGAACAGATTACTGTAAATGGGATTACAAGGGATTATATAAAAATAAAATACAGCGACGGCGGTTTTTTATATGTACCCACCAATCAAATGGATCTGGTCCAAAAATATATAGGCTCTGAGGGACATAAGCCAAAGCTTTCCAAGCTTGGAAGCGGAGATTGGGGACGCGCCAAAAAGAAGGTAAAGGAATCTTTGCGGGAGTTGGCTCAGCAGCTTGTGGCTCTTTATGCTAAAAGACAGGCCTCCAAAGGATTCGCGTTTTCTCCTGATACTGTTTGGCAAAAGGAATTTGAAGAATCCTTTCCTTTTGAGGAAACGGAGGATCAGCTTAGGTGCACCGAAGAGATAAAAAGGGATATGGAATCTCAGAAACCTATGGAAAGACTGCTGTGCGGGGACGTAGGATACGGTAAGACCGAAGTTGCCTTAAGAGCTGTATTTAAGGCTGTAATGGACGGAAAGCAGGTAGCTGTTCTGGTCCCCACTACCGTATTGGCGCAGCAGCATTATCAAACGTTTAAGCAAAGATTTGCTGATTATCCTATTAAGGTAGACTATATATGCAGGTTCAGAACTCCCGCGCAGCAAAAAGAGATAGCGAAAAATGTAAAGCGGGGGGAAATAGATGTACTAATAGGAACTCACAGGCTTATACAAAAGGATGTAGAATTTAAAGATCTGGGCCTTCTTGTGGTGGATGAAGAGCAGAGGTTTGGAGTAGATCATAAAGAAAAGCTGAAGATGCTCAAACCAAATATCGATATACTTACTCTTTCGGCAACGCCGATACCAAGGACTTTGCATATGTCAATGGTCCAGATAAGGGATATAAGCGTTATAGAGGAACCTCCCAAGGAGAGGCATCCAGTGCAGACATATGTGATGGAGTACGATCACCGCATAATAAGGGAGGCTATCTATAAGGAAATGAGCCGTAAGGGCCAGGTGTTTTATCTCTATAACAAGGTCAGGACTATCAATGTGAAAGCAGTGGAGCTGAAAAATATGGTCCCGGAGGCAAGGATAGGCATTGCTCACGGGCAAATGGGCGAAAGAGAGCTTGAGCAGGTTATGATGGATTTTATGGCGGGAGAGTATGATATTTTGCTTTGTACTACTATAATAGAGTCCGGTCTTGACATGCCTAACGCGAATACCGTGATCATAGAGGACGGAGATCATCTGGGACTTGCGCAGCTTTACCAGATAAGAGGAAGAGTGGGACGTTCTGGGAGAGTAGCTTTTGCATATGTTACGTATCGAAAAAATAAAGTTCTTACAGAGTTTTCAGAAAAAAGGCTTCAGACAATAAGAGAGTTTACTGAATTCGGATCCGGTTTTAAGATAGCAATGAGAGACTTGGAAATAAGGGGAGCCGGAAATCTTTTGGGCACGCAGCAGCACGGGCAGATGGAAAGCGTGGGATACGATATGTACGTAAAGCTTTTGGACAGGGCGGTAAGAGAGATCAGGGGAGATATTACCGAGGAGGATGAAGACGAGACTTCCGTGGATTTATCTGTAACGGCATATATAAGCGCGGATTATATTCCAAATGAAGAGGAGCGTCTGGAAATGTATAAGAAAATATCCTTAATATCCGATGAAGAAGATATGCTTGATGTAAGGGATGAATTTATCGACAGATACGGGGATGTGCCTGATGAAGTGGAAAACCTTATATATGCGGCAAGGATAAAGGCTATGGCCCGCAAAGCGGGATTTTCGTCAGTTACGGAAACGGGAGATTCGGTAATATTTAAATTTATGAAAAAGACCAGGTTTTCTCCTGAAATCCTTTCAAAGATAATGGACAAATTCAGACGCAGGGTATTGTTCAATGCCGGAACAGAACCGTATTTTATGTACAGAAAGAATGAAAACAAACCAGAGGAAATTATGAAGGAAATAGAGGAGTTTTTGAAGGCACTGATCGAATAATCGAAAAAATACTTCATGGCTATTTATGGAAGTACCCGCAAGTCAGGGATAGAAGCGCTTATAAATTTTGAATTTATTATAACTTTAATTAAAAAAATCTTGAAGAATTGGCGCTTGTCCAGTATAATGAATGAGTTAAACCTTATAATCGGTATAAAATATAATTTTTGAAGGAGAGATTATTTTGGCAAAGAAAACTATTATCCTTGACGATTATGAAAAGTCAGGCAGAAAAAAAATGGGAGGATCTTTTAAGCTTTCCGGAAAAACTGTTAAGATTATAATTGCGGCAGTAGTTCTGATTGCTGTTGCGGTGTTTGGGATCGTTAAATATATTAATTATACAAACAGCTATATTGCCACCGTTGCGGGAGTTAAAATATCTGTATCTGACTTTGCGTCGGAACTTTCTTCTGTTGTAAGCAATTATGTTAACGAGGCTGAGGATCTGGATACGGAAGACGCGGTGGCTGTGGAAAAGTTTTGGAGCAGTACTAATGAAGAGGGCATAGGTATGAGGCTCGCGGCCAAGCAGGAAGCTCTTAAGACGGTTGTGGAGCGCGCAGTCCAGCTCGTAGTAGCTGAGGAAAAGGGAATAGTCCTTACCCAGATGGATAAATCCAATCTCATAAGAGAAGCTGAAAGCCAGGCTGAATATTATGCAAACTATTATAACAGCAGCGGATATAATTTTACTCCGGAATCTTACGTTGAGCAGATGTATGGAGTTTCCTATGCCGAATATAAAAAGCTCTACATGGAAAGCTATATTATAAATCAGCTTATGGTCATGATGAAAGCCCAGATGGAAATTACTGACGATCAGATGAGAGCGTGGTATGAAAAGGATAAGGACGCGTATGATCTGTATGTATTCAATTCAATATTTATTTCATATCAGGGAACGGACGATGATGATGAGACTGTTATGCTTGAAGGAGACGCTTTGAAAGAAAAGCAGGACACTGTAAATGAGATTAACGATGCTATTATAAAGGGAGAAAAGACTTTTGCAGAGATAGCCGAAGAATATACTGAATCATCTTCCTTTGAACATAAACTCCAGAAGAATTCGGAAGGTAAGGTATCTTTGTCAAATTCAAGCGCTGACATGGAAGAGCTTAATACATGGCTGAATGAGACCGGTATAGAAAACGCAGATGTATGGACCAAGATCGAGGTTAAAGGTTCTTCTACCGGAAGTTTTAAAGATGATGTTATAGGCGTTTATTTTGTTAAGTTTGACAGTAAGGTTGATTTTGATACAGAAGATAATGAAGACGCCGTTGATATGAAGGCGACCATAAAAGAAGAAATTATGGACGACGAATATAATAAGATGGTGGAAGAGTGGGCCAAGGAGTCAAGGTTTGAAGTTGTATTTAATAAAGATATTTATAAAAATTATACTGTAGCGGGATATAAAGCCGAATAATTACCTATAATATAAATAATCTTATAAAAAGGCTGTTTTGCAACTGTAAGAAAATAGTTACAAGATAGCCTCTTTTATTTGAAATGCTACTGTGATATAATTCATTCATTGTAAAAATAAGGAAAGAGGGTTTGTGTGTGAAGTTTATTTCAAGATGTATTGATTCAATAGAAAGAAGGCCTTTTATATTTTGGTCTCTTTTTCTGTTTTTCCTTATATTCAGTTGCTTTGAACAATTTCTATACTCAGTATATAAGACGCTGCTTTCAGATAAGGTGGAAAGCTTATTTAGCTTTATTTTAAATATAGGGGAAAGGAGCGCTTCCGATCTGGGCAGTGCAGCGGAAGGTCTTGTGTCCTCAGGTATCGCGGTTTCGGCAGGGGAAGTGATAGTGGGATCGATTATAGGAATATTGATACTTTTCGCGTTATCCGCGGTTATTTCGGCCTATTTTTCGGGATATTACCATATATTGAACCTTTCTCTCCAGGCTAATAAGGAAAAAGCGGAGGGGGATTTTAAAAGAGGAGTCATAAAGCACTATTTCAAGCTTGTTTTTTATATGTTTATCCATTTGTGTATAATCGTGGCTACTATCATTGCGGGAATATTTGCTATGTTCCCGGCCATACTCTCTTTTAATATGGTCTATAAAGGCGGAAATAACGGTCTTTTACTGACGAGTATATTCTTATTTATAATATCCGTACTGGTGGTGGCATTCTGCGTTTCTCTTGTTTTTATGTATACTTTTTATATGTACCCCGCGCTTATAAGTTTTAAGAAAGGCGCGAGATATATGGCTAACAAAGTAGTAAATACAAAGTTTTGGTATATACTTCCGAGACTTATGGGAATGGTTCTTCTCTTTGCAGGTTGGCAATGGTACCTTGTTCATGTAGGATACGGACTTTCTTCTTTTCAGGGAGCTTTAGCGGTATTTGTTTTAAACGGCATAGTTAAAACATATCTGACTTTTTCGCTTTTGTTTTTTGTGTTCTTCACTTTCAGGCAGATCAAAAACGCTATTAATGTGGGTGAGGCAGAACATGACGAGGAAAATGGAAAAATTTCTAGCAATACCGGCCCCAAAACTTCCGGAACAAAGCAGGCGGCTCCTTCCAGAATGGATACGGCCAGAAGTCCAGGTACAGCCGAGCTAAAAAGACGTACGGGAAAAAGTATGGCGCAAAGAAATCCGGCAGGGAGGACAATAGCTAACTCCAGACCTCAAAGCCAGATGAGAAGTTCGGCAAATAGTGTAAGAACCTATAGAAAGTAACTTTTTTCAGCTACAGGTTATGATACAGATACATTCGATTCCAAGACCTTTCCCAAATGGGGTAAGGTCTTCTCCGGTTGTGGCGGTAATTCCCACAGAGCTTTCCGGAATTGATAAAAGGGAGGCTATGTTCTTTCTCATTAAAGGGATCATTGGAGATATCTTGGGAAATTTGCATTCAATTGAAATGGACAAATGTTCTATTTTTGAACAGTTAAGATACTTAAGGGCTTCTTTTAAGTATATGCTGCTGTCGGTAATCCCCTGATCCAGACAAAGGTCGTCGGCGCGCTTTCCTAAAATATTTTCACAAGTAACACCCGAAATAGCGTTTGTTATTGCATGCAAAACCACGTCCGCGTCACTGTTGCCTGAAAGAGCGGGCTGATTTTCAAACAGGACGCCTCCCAATATAAGCTTTTTATTTTTGTCGTCAAAATCAAATCTATGGCTGTCTTTACCTAATCCTATTTTCATTATGATACACTCTCCTTTAAGTTATTTTATGCCGCTTGACCCGAATCCGCCGCCTCTGTTGTTTCCTATTTCAGAAATGCTTTCACATAGCGTAAAGGAGGTTTTAGGAACCTCGGCCAGGACCATTTGAGCTATACGGTCGCCCCTGGATATATGATATGGACCGGGAATATTTCCTTTTGAACAAAGAGGCAGGAGTACAGATTTTTCAGAGTCTTGTACAGGGGAAGTGTTTGACATAATAACGCATATTTCGTCTCTGTAGCCGGCGTCTATAGTTCCGGGGGCGTTTGGAAGCCTTAAGGGAGTATTCAGGGAAATACCGCTTCTGGGACGTATTTGTATTTCGTATCCTTCGGGTATGGCAAATTTAAGTCCGGTGGGAATAAGTTTGGTCTCTCCCGGAAAAATATCTATATCGCAGGCCGCGCATATATCCATGCCCGCATCAAAGGCGTGGGCGTATTCAGGAAGTAAAACACCTTCTCTGCAAATTTCCGCATATATGTTTACAACTTTTTTATTTTCCATAATATTTCCTCCGTTTTGCAAAAATCTTCATTATATATATTTATTCTGAAATTTATATAGCCTTGATTTCTAAGTTTAGCAAGTCTGCCTGTCATATCTACGGACCCGGAGCTTAAAATTTGAGGGCGGCAATTTTTACTGTCGCATAAAATAGGGTATTTTTCTCCTTTTTTATCTACGAGACAGTATTGTAAAGTGCCCCCGGCTTTGCACTTATATTTGCCGTAATGAGCTCCTATGGGGCAGTATTCGCTGACCATAACAGGTATTTTTCCGTATACTGTTATTTCGGAACTGGCGGCCGGAAAAATATTTTTCCCGATGTTGTCGCTCTCAGGAGACAGAGAAAACTTAGAGATTCTCATATTTTCAAGGGCTTTTACGGAAAAGCTGTTAAATATATTAAGTCCGTAATCTCCGTAAACAGGTTTGCCATAATTTTTTATAAGTTCTATAGCGCCAAGAGTTCCTGCCATAAATGCGTCGGCGGATTCAAAATTGGCGTCTTTAAAATTCTGGTCCGTTTCCTTTGTAACCGGAGGAAGCAAGGCTGTGATCTTAACTCCCTGGGCCTTGATTCTTTTAATCGTATCAGTATTTTTTTTTGTAAAAAAATTTAAAGGTATCAATAAATTATCAGTAAGCCTTAAAATATTTTGGGGAACATCCTTTAAACGCTCCGGAAGAAAAAAGTACAGGGTAGCCTGAGTGGTTTTAGAAGCGTTTACCTCGCTGCCAACATGGAAAGGACTATAAAGTTTTATTTCGGAACTGTTTGCCGGAAGCGCCGGCTTGCCGGATTTTATAAGCAGCTCTGATATACCCGAATATACGTGCCTTCTAAGTCTGTTTATTTCCGATACAGGAATAAACAGATTTTCCTCAAACGTCAGTTTTTTTATTGTGGGAAGAAAAGGAAAAGTATCTGTCCTTAAAAATCTGGAGGAGAGACTTTCTCTGGTTATACCTGAAGACACGGCTTTTACAGGAAAAATCAAACTTTTGCCGCTGAAAGAGATATTTTCCGAGCGGAGAGTAAACTCAAGAGGAGCATTTTCTCTAAAAACGAGCTCTGCGTCTAGTGGTATCTTTTTTATGCAAGAGCCTTCTCTGTAGGTTTGAGAGACTCTGGTCAAAAGCTCTTTATCGGAGGTCTTTATGACTCTTGAACCTGCCGGGATTCTTTTTGAGTCTTTTAGGCTTATTCTTGAGAGAGTTGCCGTTTGTCCTTTACTGGCAGATTTTACAAGCTTTCCGTTTAGAGAAATCCCGCTTATGATACCGCCGGGCTTTTTTTCACTTTCTGTAAGGATCTCAATTCCGTCGCCTATACTTATATCCTCTTCTAAAGACACAAAAACAGAAGAAAGTTTCGGGTTGGCCGAAATAACCTTGCCAAGAGGTAATCCCATATTTTTAGGTGTTTTTTTATAAACTGTATTTAAAGGGTCTTTTCCGTAAAAATATCCTTTGGAAAAGCCTCCTCTGTTAAATATCTGGCAGATTTCTTTTATATCGTTCTCAGTTATGTTAGAAGGAGATATACCTTGTATATAGTCCAGAGCTTTTCTATATTTTGACGTAATTATTCCAACATATTCGGGAGATTTCATTCTTCCTTCTATTTTAAGGGAATCCGCGCCTGATTCTATGATATTTTTTAAAAATTCTATGGAATTTATATCTTTGGCGCTGAGAAGATAGCCGTCGTCTATCTTTTTGCCGAAATTATCACAAAGGGAATATTTCATTCTGCAGGGTTGGGCGCAGGTACCCCTGTTTCCGCTCCTTGACAGGCTTTTCCCTATTGAACTGCTTAAAAGGCATTGTCCTGAATAGCATATGCATAAAGCTCCGTGGATAAATATCTCTGTTTGTATGGGAACACGGCTTTTAATCTCAGATATTTCTTTTAGGGAAAGTTCTCTTGCCAGAACTACTCGTTCAAAACCCAGTTTATATAAAAGTTCCGCTCCCTGGCAACTGTATGACGTCATTTGAGTACTTGCGTGCAGCCTAAGGCCGGGAACAAATTCCTTTAAGAGAAGGGCGAAGCCCAGGTCCTGGACTATAGCCGCGTCAATTCCCATATTGTAAGCCCTGGCGGCATAGGAGACGGCTTCTTCCAGTTCATCTTGCTTTATCAGCGTGTTTAATGTCAAATATACTTTTACGTTCCTTAAATGGGCGTAATCTATAGCTTTTTCTAATTGCAGATCATCAAAATTAGAGGCATATTGTCTTGCGTTAAACAATCTGCCTCCTAAATATACTGCATCGGCGCCATTCTCTACCGCCGCATTTAAAGCCTCCGGACTTCCGGCGGGGGATAAAAGCTCCGTTATCATGTTCTGTTTTTATTTGCGTTGCTGAGCTGAACGTCCTTTTTTAATATGTCCTTTTCCAGTTGGTCCACTTTAGAAAGAAGCTGCTCTATCTGTTCGTTAAGAAGACTGTTAGTGCGTTTTAATTCCTCATATTCATCCATGAGCCTTTTTACTTCATTTTTTACGGCTACATAATTTTTCTGAGCTTTAAAGAGCTCGTCAGTTATCGTTATGGATGTCAAAGCCAACTCCGCGGCTTCGTTCATCTTTACTCCGCCTTTGGTCAGAGCCTGGATTTTGTTGTTTAAATAAAGAACGATCCTCTGTATGTAGTCGTCAGATTCATCGTGAACTAAAGTTACGTCACGGCCGTTGATTTGAACTGTTACTTTTGTTTTTTCAGACATTTTAATCCGCTCCTCTTTGGTTAGATTTTAATACATGTATTATTATCAATATTATACTATGATTTTTTGAGATTTGACAAGGGTTTTAGAACATATATATTATATGAGTGAATGCGATTGGGATATTAAATATAGTGGGATATGGGACAAAATTATTTTTTAGTACACATACCCTGATATTTATGATAAAATATCTCACGGACTTATTATTTTTTATTATTTTGGAGGAAGAAAAAATGATTGAATATTCGTTAGGCTGTTTGGAGAGGATGGAAAAAGAACTGTCCTATAGAAATATCTTCGATATTTTTCTTAGCCACGGAGAAAGAACGGCGCTTGAATATAAGCTGCGCGGAGAGATAAAGAAGATTTCGTTTGGGGAACTTGAACTTCCGGTAAAACACATAGCCGACAATCTGATTAAGAAATTAGACGGTACGAAAGAAGGCTTTGTGGCCCTTAAACTGGACAACTGTCCGGAATGGCCATGTATTTTCTGGGGTATAATGATGGCAGGATTTAAGCCTTTTTTGATTGACTACAGACATGGCCAGCAGATTACTCAATTCTTTATCAGGCAGGCCGGAGCAGTGGCTATAATTTCGGCAGAACAGGAAGATACGGGCCGCGGGACAGTTTCTATACAGGCGGATGAACTGATAAAGTGCGATAGAGAGGAAATTTACGTATTGGCTAAGACTCAAAAGCCGGAAGGAAATTATAAGGATAGAATATCCGCTTATAGTTGGGCTGACGAAATTGCTCTGTGTACTTCCGGGACCACAAGCACGGCGAAGGTTTATACATATAACGGAGAAGCCATGGGGCACCAGATACTTGGAGCAAAACAGATCATTGAGGAAAATGAGAGATTTCTTTCAGACAGACCTGTAAAAAATTTAGCGTTTTTGCCATTTCATCATATATTTGGCTTTTTGGCAAGCTACCTTTGGTATTCCTTTTTTGGGGGAACTCTTGTCTTTCCCGCAGGAAAGGCTCCGTCCCAGCTTTTGACTACCTGCCGTGAACATGGAGTGACCCATATATTGGCAGTGCCCCTGTTGATAAACAATATCGTGGCGGGCATAAACAGAAAACTGGCAAAAGAATCTAAATTTAAGCAGACCGCGTTTAAATGTATGTGTTCTATAAGCCTCTGGGCTCAGAAGATAAACCCTGAGAAGGGAATAGTCCTGGCTAAGAAAATGTTTAAAAAGTCGGTCTTGGACAGCTTGGTGGGAACTAGCCTGGAACTGATAATAAGCGGAGGGGGACATGTACTTCCGGAAACTTTGAGGATAATAAACGCCATAGGATATTATACTGTATGCGGTTTCGGAATGACGGAAGTTGGAGTTTCATCGGTGGACATAGATTCCCGTATTGAAAGAAGGCTCTCCGGATGCGTGGGGCTGCCTCTTAACTGCGTGGAATATAAAATAGTTTCTGATAATCCTGAAAAGCCCAATGTAGGTGAGCTTAAGATGAGGGGGTCATCTCTTCATACGGGAATGATGGTAAATGGAGAACAGATCCCTCCGCAGCTTGACGATGAAGGATGGTTTTCCACAGGAGATATTGGAAGATTGGAAAACGGAGCTTTATACATAGAAGGAAGACTTAAAGAGATCATAATAAACGAGTCGGGAGAAAATGTATATCCCGATGAAATTGAAGATTATTTTACTGGGCTCGAGGGAATAAATCAGTTTTCTATCGTGGGCATAGCAAAGGAGAAGGGCGGCAAATACGAGGATATAACCCTTGTACTTGAAAGCTCCAATGAACTTGCGGATATCGAATATATTTCAAAGCTTACCGACGCCATAAACGAAAGAAATTCCAACCTTCCAGTGTTTAAAAAGATAAACAGCGCGCTTATAACAAATGACCCACTGCCGCTTTCCAATGGTATAAAGGTAAAGAGAGCTGAAATAAAAAAGCAGATAGAATCTGGGAGCGGAAGATTTAAGAAAATAAGATAAATATATAAAGCAGCTTATTTTAAATTTCACAGGATGTTAAGAAAACATCCTGTGAAATTTGATTTTTATATAAAACAGATTTGCGGCAAGGCAAAATACGTAGACAGAGCGACAATCTGCGCATGGCTAAAAGTCTAGCCATAAGGATTTTTTATAAAGACAGATATTTAAAGTGATGTTATGGTCAGCTTATTTTCCCCATTTCATACAGGTTTGCGCCCTGATGTCCGGAATATTCGGCCACATTTTTGTGACATGTAAATATGAACACCTGTCTTGTCTTTGATACTTCAGAAAGAAAGTTTACGGCGTACTGCATCCGTTTTTCGTCGTATTGTACAAACGGGTCGTCCAAAAGCAGGGGAAAGCCTTCAAAATCTGCCGAAAGGATATCTGAGATAGCCATTCTGAGAGCGAAATAAGCCTGGTCCTGAGCGCCGTAGCTAAAGTAATCTATATCGTAAGGAAGCAAACTGTCCCTGGGGCTTAAAGTAATGTTAAAATCTCTGCTGACCTTTATAGATACAGGATTATCCGGTTTTATAGTGTTTAAAATTTCAGAAGCTCTGTTGTTCAATTTGGGTCCGAAACTCTGCTGAACCTCTTCAAAGGCCTCTTTAATAGTATCTTTTGCGATCTTCATGCAGTTGTACTGATATTCAAGGTTTTCCGAATATTCAGAAAGCTCGTTAATATCTGATATAATTTCTGATTCGTCCCGGGAAAACTTAAAATTGGAGGCTATGCGCACGTTAGTATCCGATATGGCCTCTTTGATATTATTGAGATCTTTTTCTAAAGACTCAAGTTCGGAGGCCACCAAAGCCGGGTCTGAAGGAATATCAAGGCCAGAAAGGTCTCCGTCTGTATAAGCCTCGGCGTTTTTCTGTAACTCTTCAAAAGAGCGGCCTTTAAGCAGATTCCTCAAATAGTCGTTGGAGTATTTGAGCTCCGTATTAAGAGAATCATAGCGATTAAGATTATGAAAAATATTTTGTAAACCGTCTCTTATGTCCTCTATGGAGGCAAGGGGAAAAATATCTGAATATTTATTAAAAAAGTCAGAGGTTACGTCGCAGCTCATTTTTTCGTACCTCTTATACTCTTCGCTAAGAGAAGCTATATTTATCAGTACTTCTTCTTTTTGAACTTTATAAGAGTTATATATAGCAAGTTTGTTTCTTATATCTTCACTTGAAATGCAGTTAAGATTTTCCAGTTCTGAGGAAATATGCTTGGAAATAAGGGTGTATTTATGCTCAAGACTGTTTAGAGAAATATCCTCGCCGGAAAATATCTCGCGAATCTTATTCTGGGCAGCTTCACTTTTTGAGCATATAAACTGCTTTATATCTTCCTCAAGTTCTTTTTGCATTCCGTTAAGCTTTTCTACCTCAGCTTTTGACTCCATGAGAGCGGTTTTTCTTTCTTTATTTTTACCGCTTTTTATTATGTAATAAGAAAGCAGGACAAGAAGGATCAGGCCGGCTGATCCCCACATTATGTAGGAAGGAACGGGCAGAGTTTTAAAGAGCACGGCTCCGGCTGCGCATAACCCTCCGGAAATTATAAAAGGAAGTATTCTTAAAAAAAGATTTTTAGCAGAAGTTTTAAGGGACGCTGTTTTTGAGTCCATATCCACCAGAGCGTCGGTTAAACGCAAATCAAGATTTTTCTTTTTTTCTATAGAGCGAGAAAGCTCGTTTTTTAAAGATATAAGTTCTTCAAAGACTTCAATATCAAAGTGATTTATGTATTCAAGGGAAGAAAGCTTTTCGTCTATGGAGGATAAAGTTTCTTTTGCGGAAGAAAGCTTGCTGTCCGGACCGGAAAGTTTGTTTTCGGCATTTTCCAATAGCTCGAAATCCTTCAGGCATTCTTCGTAGAATATCCTGTCTATAGTCCTGCCGTTTACGGTTAGAAGAGCCTTTACCTCTTTCAGAAGTCTTTCCTGTACGGCCTGTTTATTTTTTTGCTCCTTTATCTTGTTAAATTCCTGGATGATATCGTTTATTTCTGCGGCTCTAATCTGCTTTTTACATTTTTCTATATCTTCTATGATGGATTCTTTTCTTGCGGTATAAACGCTGAGATCGTTCATTATCCTTAAAGATGTATTTTTAGCGCTGTTAAACGCCTCAAGTTCCTCATTAAGCTGAGAAATCCTTACCTTTAGCTTGTCGGCCAGTCCGTTTTGTCCTCTTGCCGAGTGAATGGCATTCATAGATCTGGTCAAATTTCCTTCTATAAAGTTTATGTTTACACTTTCGTCTCCTGTTCCGGCCAGATTGGAAAGCTTGCTCAAAATATCGCTGTTCTTGGCCTTATCGGAATCTATCTTTGAATCTAATTGTCCTACGAAAAGAGTACTTTCAAAAGTAGCCTGGGAAATGTTAAAAAGAAATTCTCCCGGCTCGCTTTTAGAATTCAGGGCTATAGGCGCTCCGTCAGAGGTAAGGCTCATTACCACTTTATCCTTGCTTTTGCTATCGCCGAATTTGCGGATAAGGGAATATTCCATGCTATTGTGCTGAAAAATGATTTCGCCGCCCATAATGTCCGTATTCCACGGAGTATATTTTTTTCTGGGATTTTCCGCCACGTTCCTTTTACTTGGACCGAAACCGTAAAACATTGCTTTTATAAATGCCTGCAAAGTGCTTTTGCCGGCTTCGTTGGAGCCGTAAACTATGTTAAGCCCGTCGGAAAATTTTATATCGAAATTTTTATGTTTTCCAAATCCGTATATCTTAAGTGATTTGATTATCATAAGGGACATCTCCTTCAAATGCTTTAAGTCCGAACGCAAGCGCGTCAGTATAAAGCTTTACGTTTTTGTCATCCCCTCTTTTAGAGGCTTCTTCTATTTTCAGCAGCATCCTTTTGGCAAAGACGCCTTTTAGCATAGTTTCTTTTGAAAGGGCTTCCAGATCTACTTCTGTGGATGTGGCGTTCCTGAATTTTATAAAAAAGCATTTATCGGAAAAACGGGACCGTAAAATATTCATGTCGATAAGAAAACCGTTTTTCAGGGAACCGCAGAGAATTATCTTATAAATATCGTCCGGATTGTCAATAAACCGGTTTATCCGCTCTAACGCTTCTTCATGGGTGGCGCAGCCTGTAAGGTCGGCTTTTATTTCTTTGTATACTCTGCGGCAGCATGGTATAAATTCATGCTTTACAACTGTCTGGTTTAAAGGATTCTTATATATTTCTCCGTATATTATGCCCTTTTCCCCTGTTTCGTCAAAGCCTCTTCCTTCAGGGGAACCGCAGTAAGCGTAACAGGTGTTTGCCGATTTTTCAAAAAAATAAGTGTGTTTATGTCCCAGGGCTATGTAGTCTAAGCCGGAGGCCGCTATATCTGATGTTTGTATCGGATTATAACAATTATTCTGGCTGACAGAAGAAACAATTTCACCATGTATGACCAGAATATTGGCATATTCTCCGCCAGGTTCTTCTTTTGAAAGAGAAAATCCGTCCAAAAGGGATTTTTCAAGATAAGGAGATGTAAAAGCTGCTCCGTACACATTCAGTTTAAGGGAATCCAGACTTATTTTTTTTATTTTGTCGTCCGTAAAAATATGTACATTTTCCGGGAAAGCTACCTGATCGTATTTTGATCCGGGCATGTAAGGATCATGATTTCCCGGAGAAATAAAAATTTGTACATCAGGTATTTTAACAAAAGTATCCCTTAAAAACGCCACGGTCTCATCCGTAACTTTTACGCCGTCAAAGAGATCTCCGGAAATTAAAAGAATGTCGGCATCCTTTGATCTGCAAAGCTCTATTATACGGGAAAAAACCTCTCTGAGCTCATCTCTGCGGACAGCGGCTTTCTCTGCGGGAAGCTCAGAAAAGGCGGTATCAAAATGTATATCTGCGCAATGTATAAATTTTATCATATCCTCCATAAGCTTCCTCCGTAATTAAAGCAACTGTCCATAAAATGGGATGCTAGCGGGTGTTATAGTCGGCGTCGGAGTAATGTCCGGCTCGGGAGTAGGTGTGGAGGGCTTAGGCGTTACAAGGGAGGGATCCAGAACTACTCTGTCCATTGCTCTGTAGGTGCTTTTAGAAAACTCCTCGCGCGCAATCTCCACTCCATTTTTTAAAGTTACTCTTGTTACGGTGTACTTGCCGCCGTTTTTGCCGCTTTGAAGCTGGGTGCGGTCGGTAGTGTATACTGTCTTATATTTTGTTACCGAATCTTCCGTGCTTATAAACAAATATTTTATATCGTCGTATTCGTCAACTCCTCTGATATTGTAGGTCAACGTACCTGTTTTGTCATATATACCTTCTATCATTATCGGGTAATTTGTATTGTTGGTAAATTTAAAGTCGTTTGTTCCATAGTTGATCATACAATCAAGCCCAAAAGGAACGTAGGATACCGTGGACGAATGATTGTAACGTACGTCCACATCCACATTTACGGAATTTATGACAGCATTGTAAAGTGTGGTGGAAACCTGGCATATTCCTCCGCCGTAAGTATCTACAACACGTCCGCCGGCGTATCCTGCGGCAGGAAGATAGCCTTTCTCCTTTGTAGTGTCTCCCACAAAGGTGTTAAAGGAAAACTGCTCGCCCGGAAGGAGTATGTATCCGTCCAGAGTATCTGTAGCCACCTTTAAATTATGATTTCTGTTCTTGCTTGAGGAACCGGTGGAAAAATCGGTGCTTCCGGTTCCGAGAATATCTTCGTAAGTCGGCATATCAAGAGACTTTATTTCCGGTTCAATTTTTGTAATATTTACCTTGAATGTATCGCCTTCAGAAGCTGTAGACAGCTTTTGGGCAATTTCCTGCAAATCTGATTTGTCAACGGAAAAACCATTTTCAAAAGGTTTTATGGTTAAAGTTTTTCGGTCATCTTCCACATGATACGAAGCGTTCACAGGTTCTTTATTTATCTGTGCGGCGATCTCATCTATATCGAGCTCTGCGGGCGCCGTTGCTTCTCCGTATTCCTTTATATTGATGCTAGAAAGTTTCATGCTGTTTATGGCTGAAAGTATGGCGGACTTTACGTTTTCTTCGGTAAAAGTATAGCCGTTGCTGCCGGCCACGATGTTTACAGAAGCATAGTTTATTTCAACGGAATGCTGTACGGGAGAACAGGTGGAATTATAAATTATATCGTCCACGAGCTGATCCACAATATCCTCGTTATAGGAGACCAGGGGTTCGGTAAATTCTTCCTCAAAAACGTTTATATGTATGTTGTTGTTTTTTAAAGAGTTGATTTCGCCAAGTCTTTTAAATATGTTTCCGGTATGTCCGTGACTGTATACGGCTTCTACGATCGCGTCTATATTAAACTCTATATTGAGATCGGAAGCTTTCAGTTCCCATTTAAGGTAATCGCTGAAATAAATGCTCAATACCGAGCTGTCTAAAGGCTTCCCGTAAGTTTCTTCAAGATACTGATGAAGCTCTTCTTTAGTCATGTGGGACACGTTGGTATCGTTTATATATATTCCTTCATAGATCCTGTCATAGGAAAGAGTTTTTATAAGAGTTACAGATACAAAAATAAGTATTACCGCCGCTAAAGCTATAAGCGCTATACAGATATTGGAAGTATTAATGTTCTTACCGCCGCTTTTTTTCTTTTTCCCGGAATTTTTGCGACGGGCGGAAGATTTCTTTGCAGAAGAAGTTTTCTTATTAGTATATTTTGTAGTCCTTTTTCTTTTGTCGATCATTACTGCTAAACACCTTTCTTATGTGTGTATTATCTGATACATTATCTCAAAAATACAGTGGAAATACAACGATTTTTTTATTAAAAACATATTTTATTTACAAATTAAAATATTCCAAATATTCAAAAATATTACAACAATACCTGTTTATATAAATAAAAATCCGGTAAAGATGAATATACATAGAAAAATTTGGATATATTTGTTAATGAGGAGGTATGATCATGAGTATTTCAGAGGAAACAAAAATGCTAAAAAAAGAACTTGAAGACGCGGGAAAAAGACTTGAAGCGGCCAGGAGCAACTTTAATTACGCGGAATCGGAAGAAATGGTGGACTACTATACTTACTTAATAATAGCCAATGAGAAACTTTACGGATATCTAAGCAGAAAATATAAGGAAATATGTGAGTCGGAAAGGGTGGTGCCGGATGGGATTTCTTAAAAGGATGGGAAATCTTGTTAGAGGGTTTTTTGAAAAAATTATAGGAAATATAGAAGAAAATAATACAGAACTGCTTCTTGAGGATGTAAAAAACAAGATAGAAAGAGCCAGGAAAAACGCTGAAAAGAATCTTATAGAAATACAGACCAATGCGGAATTTTCCCGTATGGAAATAAAAAAGCATGAGCAGATACTTGAAGGAATAGGAGTAAAAATAACTATGGCCACGGCTAAAAAAGACAGAGAGCTCCTTACCGATCTGCTCATTCTTGAGGAAGAGGAAAAAATACTTTTGGAAAAGGCCAGAGAGACTCATAAAGAATCGGTTGAAAACGCCCTTAAAATAAGAGATGAATATAAAATTTTTGAGGGGGAAATGAAATCCCGTCTTGAAGAGATAAAAACGTTAAAGTCCAAAGCTAAAATAGCAGAGGTAAAGGAAAATATATGTAAGATAGACAATTTGTACAATAGCGCTGAGGATATTAGCAAGGCGGAAAAAATAATAACCAGAAAAAAGGCGGGAGCGGATGCCAGAGAAACGCTTAGAACTGATTCCGTAGAATATAAAATAAAGAAAATGGACTCCGAGTCCATTAAGGAAAGAGCCAAAGTCAGAGCGGATTTGCTTCTTTGTGATAATGAAGGTATAATAAAAAACAATTAAAGAGCAGAAAGGAAAATGAAAAATGGCTGTCTCATGCGGCGTGGATATTGTCAGGATAGACAGAGTGGCGGAGGCTTTAAAAAATCCCAGATTTATTTTTCGTACATATACTGAAGAAGAGGCGTACTACTGTAAGTCCAGAGGCCGTTTGGCGGAGGAAAGTTTTGCTGGGCGGTTTGCGGCTAAAGAGGCCGTTTCAAAAGCGTTGGGAACAGGACTTGCAAACGGTGTGTTTCTTACAGATATCGAGATATTGAACGGAGAAAACGGAAAGCCGGAAATACGTCTGAGCGGAGGAGCCGCGGAAAGATATAAAAATATGGGCGGAAAATCCATGGATATAAGTATTTCTCACGACGGAGTCAGCGCCATCGCATTTGCTGTTTTGGAATACTGATAAAAAATGAATATTTTTCCTCATTCAGGCAAGCATATTAATAATATGCTTGCTATTTTTATTTAGGAGGAAAAACTATGAAAAAAAATAAATGGAAAACTGCGTTCAGTATTTCACTGGCGGCATTTGCTTTGCTGGGTATTTTTACGATATACCAGACAAGCCGTGTAAACGATTATAAGGACCACATTGAAAATTCATATGACAGGGCGTTTTATGAAATGGTGGATTATGTCAATAATATAGACATGCTGCTAGTAAAATCAATGGTTACGTCTACCACGGAAAAGACGGCCAATTTTCTTGAAGAAGTATGGAGAAACGCGGCTCTTGCACAAACCAATCTAAGCGAGCTTCCCGTATCCAATGAGGTAACGGAAAAACTCTCAAAATTTTTCGTACAGGTGGGAGATTATGCTTATGTTATGTCCGTGAAAAGCGCCGGAGGTGAAAAGCTGACGGAAGAACAGGTAGAAACTCTGAAAAATATGAATAAATACGCTTCAGAGCTTAATAAGTCCCTGAGTATAGTTTGGGAAGATATTAACGAAGGAAATTTAACGTGGACAAGCATACGCGAAGCGGGAGACGAAGTTGAGGATATATCTGTAGGCGGGATAATAAAAACATTTACAGATTACCCTTCTCTCATTTACGACGGACCTTTTTCAGATCATATACCGGAAACAGAGGCAAAAGGACTGACTGGTGAAAATATTACAAAGGAAGAGGCGGAAAATAAGGTAAAAGACTTCTATTCTGACAGCAAGATAAAATCTATAGAATATATCCAGGCTACAGAAAATTCCAAAGTAAACGTATACAGCTTCAGAGTAAGTTTTAACGATTCTGACAACGATGCCTATATAGATATAACTCAAAAGGGCGGCCATGTTTTCTGGGCCCTTCAAAACAGAGATATAGGTGTATGTAAACTTTCTGTAGACGAAGCTATAAAGAAAGGATCGGAATTTTTAGAGAAAAAGGGCTTTAAAAACATGAAAGATTCCTATTATACGAACGAGAGTGGAATAGCCACTATAAATTATGTATATTATGAAAATGATATAAAATATTATCCTGACATGATAAAGGTCAAAGTAGCTTTGGATAACGGAGAGATAGTGGGTATGGAAACGAAAGGATATATTTACAGCCATATAGACAGAGAAAAACCTAAAGCCGAAGTATCTTTGGCGGACGCAAGGAGTCTGATAAATTCTGATTTTGAGGTTAAATCTACAGGACTTGCGGTAATACCCACAGAGTTTAGTACGGAAGTACTTGTATATGAATTTATCGGAAAAATGGGCGATAAAGATATGCTTGTATATATAAACGCGCAGACGGGAAAAGAAGAGGACGTTTTAATTATTCTTGACACGGATAAGGGGATTCTGGCACAATAAAAAAAGAGGTGTTTATGTGAATAGATTTAATTTGAAATTAAGAGAAAAGATAAAGGAATCGCTGACTTCGGTAATGCCTATTACGGTAATAGTTATGCTGCTTTGCTTTACTATAGTAGCTGTTCCGGCGGGCGCGTTGCTGTCCTTTTTAATAGGCGCGGTTTTTCTCATTATAGGAATGGGTCTGTTCACATTGGGAGCGGAAATGGCTATGACTCCTATAGGGGAGCATGCCGGCTCCTACATAACTAAGACCAAAAATCTTGTGATAATAATAATAAGCAGCTTTTTAGTAGGGTTTATAGTGACTGTGGCGGAACCGGACCTGCAGGTCCTGGCGTCGCAGGTACCGGCGGTTCCCGATAATGTGCTTATATTTTCTGTGGCTGCGGGAGTGGGACTTTTTCTTATAGCCGCTATATTAAGGATGCTTTTCAGTGTGCCTCTTTATTATATGCTTATAGTATTTTACGCAATAGTTTTTGTTCTTTCTATGTTTGTCCCCAAAGATTTTCTTGCCGTGGCATTTGATTCCGGAGGAGTAACAACTGGCCCTATGACTGTGCCGTTTATAATGGCTTTCGGAGTTGGTATATCCGCTATAAGAAGCGACAAACACGCCCAGAATGACAGCTTTGGTCTTGTAGCCCTTTGCTCTGTGGGACCGATAATAGCCGTACTTATTTTGGGAATGCTTTATAATCCTACCGAGGGGAGCTATACTCAGCTTATAATTCCTCAGATAAGCGACTCAATGGAGCTGTGGGAGGAATTCGCCAAAGGCTTCCCTGAATATTTGAAGGATGTGGCGGTATCCCTTTCGCCTATAATAGCCGGCTTTGCACTTTTTCAGATATTTGCGCTGAAGCTTCCTAAAAGACAGACTATCAAAATTTTAATAGGTATTTTATATACATACTTTGGACTGGTGCTTTTTCTTACAGGCGTTAACGTAGGGTTCATGCCTGTTGGAAAATACCTGGGAGAACAGCTTGTCTCAACGGCGTATAATTGGATATTGGTTCCTATAGCTATGGTCATAGGATATTTTATAGTGGCTGCGGAACCCGCGGTACACGTACTTAATAAACAGGTTGAGGAGCTTACTAACGGAGCTATTTCCACGGGAGCCATGAAAATAAGTCTGTCTATAGGAGTTTCTTTATCTTTGGGACTTTCCATGATAAGAGTTCTGACGGGAATATCCATAATGTGGTTTTTGATTCCAGGATATGTTCTGGCTATAGGGTTGGCGTTTTTTGTACCTAAGATATTTACGTCCATAGCCTTTGACTCGGGAGGAGTAGCTTCGGGGCCTATGACCGCCACGTTTTTACTGCCTTTTGCGATGGGCGCCTGCGAAGCCGTAGGCGGGAACATTATGACGGACGCTTTTGGAATCGTGGCCATGGTAGCTATGACTCCGTTGATTACAATTCAGATATTGGGACTTTATTATAAATATAAAAATGGAAGCAAGCCGGCCGCGCCTTTGGATGAGGCTGAAGAGACCGACGACGAAATCATAGAACTTGATTTGGAGGATTAAATTTGTTATGAGCGAGATTTCCTTTCTGTGTGTGATCGTGAACAGAAGCGAAGAAAAGAAGCTGACTTCATTTTTAATTGAAAATAATATCCCGGTGATAATGTCTTCTCTGGGAAGAGGCACTGCCTCTGACGAGATAATGGAGCTGCTCGGACTCGGGGAACCGGAAAAAAGCATGCTTTTATGTACGGCCTCATCTGCTTCTGCAGAAAAAGCAATGCGTAAATTGGTGACAAAACTCAGATTTGACGCGCCGGGGAACGGTATTGCTTTTACCGTTCCAATAAACAGTGTGGGCGGCGCGCTTACTTTTAAATATTTATCCGGAGGAGAGAATCCTGAAGGACTGAAAGGGGAGGAAAAAATGGATAAAGCCTTGAATGAATATGATGTTATAGTAGCTATAGCTAATAGAGGATATGTAGATACAGTGATGGACGCGGCCAGAGGAGCGGGAGCCACCGGTGGGACAGTCATACACGCGAAAGGAACAGGAAAGGACCAGACGGAAAAGTTTTTTGGAGTTTCCATAGCTTCGGAAAAAGAAATGGTTTTTATCGTAACCCGGACTACTCTTAAATCGGATATAATTAAGGCGATAATCACACAGGCGGGAACAAAAACCAAAGCCGGAGCCATAGTTTTTTCCATGCCGGTAGGAAAAGTAGAAGGTATAAACAATTTTGAAGATAATGAAGAGACTGAATGAAGTTATGATAAATAATATTTTTAAGACGCCGCCTTTGGGAGCGGTAGAACCCACGGGGTTTTTAAGAAAACAGTTGGAACTTCAGAAAAGCGGAATAACAGGACATATGGAGGAATATCCTGATTACGGACCAAACAGCGGATGGTTGGGCGGAGACGGAGAAAGTTGGGAAAGGGGTCCTTATTACGTAAGGGGGCTTACGGCCCTTGCCTATGCCCTAAAGGATACGGAGCTTATAAAGAAAGCGGAAAAGTGGCTTGTCTGGGCTGTTGACAGCCAGAGAGAAGACGGTAATTTTGGTCCGTTGGCCATGGAAAAGGAATGGTGGGCTAAAATGCCCATGCTTATGGCGGTTAAAGATTGGTATGAAGCTGAAAATTTTGCGCTCAGATATGAACATAGTGAAAAAATACTGAACTTTTTTGAAAAATATTTTTCCTTTCAGTTAAAAAACCTGCCGTCAAATCCTCTGGATTCGTGGGCCAGGGCCAGAGGCGGAGATAATGTTTACGTAGTTTTGTGGTATTATGACGAAATAAAAAGAGTTAAAGGGGAAGAAAAAATCTGGCTCAGGGATCTGGCGGAGCTTCTTATATCGCAGACGGAGGACTGGCCGGAAATTTTCGAGAATACCAAGGTAAGGCATCATGTGGTAAATACTACTCAGGCCATGAAAACACCCTATCTTAAATACCGCCTTACCGGAGATAAAAAATATAAAGAGGCTTTAAAAGCCGGTTTTGAAAATATAAGTAAGGATCACGGACGTATTGATAAACTGCCCAACGCGGATGAAGCCGCAAGGGATAATCTGCCGTACCGGGGAACGGAAAGCTGCGCGGTGGTGGAGGGTATGCTGTCTATGGAAATATGCGGGGAAATATCTGGAGAATCATATCTTTACGATATCCTGGAGTCCTATTGCTATAATTCGCTTCCCAATGTTTTTACATATGACCTGAGGCTGCATACATATTATCAGATGCAAAACGAAGTGATGGCTGTACAGGGCTATCACGGATTTGACTGCGACCACGGGGACAGCTCGGCTTTTGGAGCTCCCTGCGGGTTCGACTGCTGTTTTTCAAACTCTCATATGGGATTTCCTAAATTCGTACAGAATATGTGGGGAGAAACGGAAAAAGGAATTGTCCTTTTATGCTATGGCCCTAACAATGTAGAGCTGACAAAGGGCGGAAAGAAGCTGCGGTTCAGGCAGGAAACTGAGTATCCTTTTAAAAATAAAGTAAAACTTGTTTACGAGGGTGAGGAAGCTTTCTTTTCTCTTATGCTCAGGATTCCCGAATGGGAATACAAATACTGTATAAGCGAAGAAGGCAAGAAAACAGGGGATTATATAACCATAGAAAGGACTTTTAAACCTGGAGATGAAATAACCATTAAATTTGATTCAAAAATAGAAGTTAGGGAATGGCATAATAACGGAAGATATGTGAAAAAAGGAGTTCTTTTATATTGCCTTCCTATAAAAGAGGATTACCGCGTAGTAGAGCATAACCAGTTTCGTGAGATTAAATACGACTCTCACCAGGACGGACCGTGCGTGGAAATTTTTCCCATGAGCAGATGGAATTACGCGTTGTACAGCGGGGGATTTGAGTACGAAGAAAATGAAAATCTGCCCGAGCAGCCTTTTTCGCCAAAAGATCCGCCATGTTTTATAAAAGCTAAGGGACAAATTATGAAAAGCTGGAAAATATGGGGAAACAACGGAGATGTTTTTGATCGGGAAGGCGTTGAAGAAAACGCCGCCGAAGCAGAGGGTATCATTCTTATTCCATACGGAAGCTCAAGGCTTAAAATATCGGTTTTTCCTAAAGTTACTGAAAAAAGCCGGCGGCGAGATGTAAAGCCGTTTAGTATAAAAGCCGAAACAGCTTTTGAGTGCGTACAGGTAGATTTTCCGAGAATAGAAGGAGCCGGAAGTTATACCATACATTATGGGAAAGAAAGCGGGAAATATAATTTTTCCCTATGCGGAGTAGAGGTCAACAGATATAAAGGAGGGGGACATATGTTTTCAAGAGAAAAATATGCTTTCACTTTTCCCGGGCAAGGCAGGATTTATATAAAAATGGATGCTGTCAGCAACGGGAAGATCATCGCCGAATCGGAGGAGATTTATGTGGATATGACATAATACGATGATCATAAATCCGAAACAAGGGGGAACTTATGAAATTACTGAAAAAAGCAACAGCTGTTGTAATAGCGGTTACAATTATGATCGGGGGAAGCTCCTGCAGAATAAGAAGCGCGTCGGAAAGATTTGACTCATATATAGAGTCTACTTTTAAGTCTATGGTGTCAGGAGATATTTTAAGCTCTAATTTCCTTATCAAGGATCCGGAGGCGATGGGCGTTGAAAAGGGACTGATCACTTTTGGCGGCGTTTCTCCGGATGATATGCGTTTTGAGGCAATAAGAGCTGAAATGAGCCGGATAGAAAATTTTTTTAGTTATGATAAACTTACGGCAAGTCAGCAAATAACATATGATATGCTTATGGAGTATTTTTCTACCGAGCTTATGGCCGAAGGTTTGGGTTATTATTATGAGTACTGTCTGGGTTCTTCCGCGGTAAATACTTATATACCTACCCTGCTTGCCGAATTTAATTTTTATGAAGAAAGCTACATAGAGGATTATTTTTCGCTGCTTGGGACAATAGGCGAGTTTTTTGATGAAATAGCGGAGTTTGAAAAGCAGAAATCAGAAAAGGGCCTTTTTATGTCTGACGAGAGCCTGGACGGGTTTTTGGAAGCGAACGATGTTTTTGTAAAAAGCGGCGAGGACAACGTACTCATAGAGTCCTTTAACGAGAGGATAGATGCCATGGAACTGGATGAGGAAAAAGCTGCCGGATATAAAGAGAAAAATAAAGAAATCGTCACAGAAACGGTATTTCCTGCGTATAATAAGCTGAGCGAGGATATGGAAAAACTGCGGGGAACAGGAACAAACGAAGGAGGACTTGCGGGACTGCCCGAGGGAAAGAAATACTATGAATATCTGACGGCGAGCCAAACGGGATCTTCAAAAAGTATGGATGAAATATACAATATGATAAAAGGCGCTTACGCCGAAAGCCTTACGGGAATGCAGACTATTATAATGAATGATCCCGAAATCTTAACACAGCTTGAAAATCTTTCTTTCGGTACAAATGATCCTGTGGAAATACTGGAAACACTTAAAGAAGCGATAAAAAAGGATTATCCTGAAATTCCGGATGTGCAATATACTGTAAAATATGTGTCAGAATCTTTGGAGGACAGCTTGAGTCCGGCGTTTTATATGACGCCTCCAATAGACGATGTTACAAATAATGTTATATATATAAACGGATCTGAAAGATATAAAAATATGAATTTGTTCTCCACCTTGGCCCACGAAGGTTATCCAGGTCATTTATATCAGTCGGTTTACTTTTCTTCCTCACAAACCGATAACCTGAGAAAAGTTATGAAAAATCTGGGGTATACTGAAGGATGGGCCTCTTATGTGGAAATGCAGTCTTTCGAGTACGCGGGATTTTCAGAGGATATCGTAAAACTGCTGCAATACGGTAACGTTCTTGATCTGTCGCTGTTAGCCTGGATAGATATAGAAATCAATTATTATGGAAAGGACTTTGAATGGCTGAAAAATATGCTGAATACCCAGGGAATTACAGATGAAGAAACCTGTAAATTTTATTACAGGCAGATGATCGAGGCTCCGGCGTCTTATTTGCCGTATGCTGTGGGACTTCTTGAAATTCTTGAACTTCGTGAGTATACTGAAGAACAATTGGGAGATAATTTTTCCCTTATTGATTTCCATAAAGCTGTGCTCGATCCCGGATCTGTTCCGTTCAGTATAGTGAGAGAACAGGTGGAAAAATATATTTCAGGCGTTAAGGCTTTGGAGGAGGACGCCGCCTAGGAAATAAGAAAGGAAAAGATATTTATGTACGCTTTTGTAAGGGGTAAAATAGACTCCATATATACTGACTGTATTATAGTAGAGGCCAACGGAGTAGGATACAGGATATATACTTCTCTGAAAACAATGGAAGCCGCAGGGGCAGCGGGGGAAGATGTAAAACTTTATACGTACCTGCATGTAAGAGAAGACGCTATGCTGCTTTACGGCTTCTATACAAGGGAGGAGCTTGCCTGTTTTGAACTTCTCATTTCCGTTTCGGGAGTGGGCCCTAAGGCCGCGCTTGCTCTTTTGTCTAAGCATACGCCTTCAAAAATATCCCTGGCAGTTGTTTCCGGGGATTATAAGCTTTTAAAGGAGGCTCCGGGAGTGGGCCTTAAGACTGCCCAAAGGGTGGTGCTTGAACTTAAGGATAAAATTATGAAAGAGAGTAAAGATACGGAGCTTGCCGAAGTGGTCTTTAACGAAGAAAGCGGCGCAGGAGAGGGAGATTCCGCGGTCCGGGAGGCTATAAGCGCTTTAACGGTACTTGGATATTCTCAGATTGAAGCGGGAAAAGCGGTTTTAAAGGTTTATAAAGAAGGAATGACAGTTGAAGATGTTATCAAAGAGGCCTTAAGGCAAGGATAAGCGGAGGTTTTTGTGGAAGAGGAAAGAATAATCGGCGCGGAAATGCTGAATGAAGATATGGATGAGATATCTCTTCGACCAAGGCGTTTTGAGGAGTATATCGGGCAGGAAAAGGCTAAAAGCAATCTTAAAATTTTTATAGAGGCTGCCAAGCAAAGACAGGAGACTCTTGATCATGTTTTGCTTTACGGGCCCCCCGGACTTGGAAAAACCACTTTGGCCGGAATAATTGCCTCGGAAATGGGTGTAAATATACGGATCACCTCGGGACCCGCCATTGAAAAGGCCGCTGATCTGGCTGCAATACTAACCAATTTAAATCCCTATGACGTTCTTTTTATTGACGAGATACACCGGCTTAACGGAAGCGTAGAGGAAATACTTTATTCGGCTATGGAGGATTTTGCCCTTGATATAGTGATTGGTAAAGGTCCTTCTGCCAGATCCATACGTCTGGATTTGTCAAAATTTACTTTGATAGGAGCGACTACAAGGGCAGGCTCTTTAAGCGCTCCGCTGAGAGACAGATTCGGGGTGGTTTCCAGGCTTGAAATGTATACCCCAAAGGAGCTTGCTCAAATAGTTAAACGATCGGCCGGAATTTTAAAAATCGATATTACTGAAGAAGGCGCTTATGAGATTGCCAGGAGAGCCAGAGGAACCCCAAGAATCGCCAATCGTCTCATAAAAAGGGTTAGGGATTTTGCTCAGGTAAAAGGCGAAGGCATCATAGATTTGAAATATGCCAAAGAAGGCCTGGATGCTCTGGAAGTAGATAAGATGGGGCTTGATAAAATAGACAGAACATATCTTTTGACGATAATAGATAAATTTACCGGCGGACCTGTGGGAATCGAAACCTTAGCCGCCGCCGTAGGAGAAGAAGCCGGAACCATAGAAGATGTATATGAACCATATCTTTTACAGCTTGGTTTCATAGATAAAACGCCGAGGGGAAGGATAGCCACAAAGTTGGCATACGACCATTTCGGAATTGATATGTTTGAAAAATAAAATTACTATACGGAGATTTTCAAAATGAGGCTGCTTTTACATATTTGCTGCGGTCCCTGCGCCGCGTACCCGACGGAGATCCTTGCAAAAAAGGGTATAGAGTTTACAGGAATGTACTATAATCCCAATATCCATCCCATAGAAGAGTTTGAAAGAAGGCGGGAAAATTTAAGAATACTTTCCCGACTTAAAAACTTTGACGTTATATATTACGACGATTTTGACCAACAAACATGGGAAGATTTTCAGGGAGAGATAGTAAAAAGGTGCCGGATGTGTTATGAGAGACGTTTTGAAAGGGTTGCGAAAGAAGCTTTGGAAAGAGGCTTTGACGCTTTTTCCACTACTTTGCTCGTAAGTCCTTATCAAAGGCATGAAATGATAATAGAAATATGCGAAAAGGTAGCCGAAAAGTATGGAGTGGATTTTTATTACGAAGACTGGAGGCCTGGATTTAGAAAAGGGCAGGCTATGGCCAGAGAATATGGTCTTTACAGGCAAAAATATTGCGGCTGTATAAGATCAAAGAGCTATGGATAACTATGCCTCGGAGGATTTTGATATGGTAATCGTGGTTGCGACGGGAAATAAAGGTAAAGTAAAAGAGATAAAGGAAATTATGGGAGAATGGGCTGAGGTCATATCCGCTAAAGAGGCGGGTTGTACAAGTGATCCCGAGGAAAACGGAAAAAGTTTTTTGGAAAATGCTTTTATTAAAGCCGAAGCTTTAATGACAGAACTTTTGAAGATGGAAAAATTCCGCCGCATGGAAGATCTGACGGTAGTCGCCGACGATTCTGGCCTTTGTGTGGACGCTCTTGACGGGAGACCGGGCATATTTTCCGCAAGATACGGAGGACCGGGGCTTGACGACGCAGGAAGGACCAGGCGCCTTTTAGAAGAAATGGAGAATGTTCCAGAGGAGGAACGTGGCGCGGCCTTTGTGTGCGCAGCGGCAGCGGTATGTAAAGATGGAAGAAGATTGTATAAGATCGGCGAGGTAAGGGGGAAAATACTTTATGAGCCGGTGGGAGAGAACGGATACGGATATGATCCTGTATTTTTTCACTCAGGTTTTGAAAAAAGTTTTTCTCAGATGACGGACGAGGAAAAAAATTCCGTGAGCCACAGGGGAAAAGCCTTTGAGCGATTGGCAAAGAGCCTTTTTGGACTTCAAAACGAGCTTAATGTGGTACTGGTGGAGCCTGAAATCCCGCAAAATACAGGAAATATAGCGAGGACCTGCGCGGCTACGGGGGCAAAACTGCATCTTGTAAGGCCTCTGGGCTTTTGTACCGACGATAAATATTTAAAAAGGGCCGGACTGGATTACTGGTCGGAGGTTGAGATAGAATATTACGATTCTTTTCAGGAGGTCAAAGAAAAAAATCCGGAGGGACATTTTTTCTATGCTACCACGAAGGCTGCTAATACATATGCCGATATTTCCTATCCTGAAAATACATTTTTGGTGTTCGGAAAGGAGACAAAAGGGCTTCCGGAGGAGCTGCTCCATGATAATAAGGACTTTTGCATAAGGATACCCATGCGCAATAAGATACGCTCTTTGAATCTTTCCAATTCCGTAAATATTATAATGTATGAATTTTATCGGCAGCATGGATTCAAGGGTCTGTCTCAAAAGGGAAGGTTGACCAAATATAGTTGGGAGGAATAAATATGGTAAATGAAGAAAGGCTTCTTAAAATATTTTTAAGTCTTGTTAGACAGGACAGTCCGTCTCTTAAGGAAAGAACCGTAGCCAACAAAATAAAACAGATATTAACGGAATATAAAATAGAGGTTTTTGAGGACGATACGGCGGATAAAATTTCAGGAGAAAGCGGGAATATTATATGCCGGCTTCCTTCAAATGTGGGGGCTTATGAGAGGGACGATACTTTTAAAGATAATTCTTATGTTCCCGGAATAATGTTTTCAGCTCATATGGATACGGTTACGCCGTGCTCAGGCAAGAATATCATAGTTAATGAGGATAAAGATATTATCTATACTGATGGGAAAACCATTCTCGGAGGAGATGACGTAGCCGGCATAAGCTCGATAATAGAAGCTTTTATATCTTTAAAGGAAATGGACGCTCCTCACGGAGATCTCTGGGGCGTTTTTACAGTGGCCGAGGAGATAGGTCTTTTAGGATCTCGACATATTGACCTTGAAAAAACCGGGATCAATGCAAAATACTGTTATGTATTAGATTCCGGAGGGCCTATAGGAACCTGCGACATTCAAGGACCCGCGCAGAATATGATCAAGCTTCGCTTCAGAGGAAAGGCGGCCCATGCAGGGCTTGAGCCGGAAAAGGGGATAAATGCCATAGTTACTGCCTCCGAGGCGATCGCTTCATTTCCGCAGGGACGTATCGACGAAGAGACCACTTGCAATGTGGGGATAATTTCAGGCGGTACAGCAACAAATATTGTGTGCGATAATGTTGCGGTTGAAGCTGAAGTAAGAAGCTGCAGCGAGGATAAGCTGAGAAATATTACAGATGAGATTTTGCAAAAGGCCGCTGAGGCTTGTTCCAAAAGGGGCGGCGAGGTGAGTATGGAAACTTCTTTGGCATATCCGGCATTTAAAATTTCCGTGGATTCGGAAATATTGAAAAATTTTTCCAAAGCGTGTTCACAGTTAGGAATAAATCCCGTATTCGAAAAAACAGGCGGCGGAAGTGATACGAATTTTTACAATGCTAAAGGGATTACGGCGGTAAATCTTTCTGTGGGCATGGATAAAGTCCATACAGTTTCCGAGTGCATTAAGATTTCTGATCTGAATAAAGCTTGTTCTTTAGTGTATGAGCTTTGTTGGCATTCATGATCTGAATTAAACTTTTATAGTATTTATATACGCCGCGTATGCCGTGATTGCATATGCGGCGTTTTTTAGTGCTTATTTTTTGTATTCTAAGTAATTTTCCCAGGGAAACAAACATATATTTATGAAGAATAAAAAAGTGTGTCTGTTGGGAGGGAAAAGACAAAATATGGCATTTTCCGATTTGGAAATTCTGGCGCGTATAATACAATGCGAAGCGGGAGGTGAAGGGGACGACGGTATGAGGGCGGTAGCCAGCGTTGTTATGAACAGAGTAGATATTACATACGGAGAATACGGACGGTTGGAAAAGACTATAAGAGCCGTTGTTTATCAAAAAGGCCAGTTTGACTGCGTCCGGGAAGAAATAAGAGGTCAGTATAACCAACAGAATATTTATAATATGAGACCGGAGCAGGTACATTATGATATCGCCAACTGGGCCATAGCCGGAAACAGGCTTACTAACCTGGGTTTTGCCCTTTGGTACTTTAATCCTTTTACGGCGGCGTGCAGGCAGAATTTTCCTTCGGAGGTAGGCCGATTTGTAATACGCATAGGTGACCATTGCTTTTATAATCCAACAGACAAATATGCGGACACTTAGGAGGTAACAGTTATGAATATGAATATGAACGATCCCAGGAATATATCGTCTGCGGGCGGAAACTCAGCGGGAGGTGGAGCTCCCAACGAAGAATTTCATTCTCTTCCCCAGGAAAACTTTGATACTGAGGAAATGAGAGGATCTATGCAAAGCATACTTTCCCAAAATCTTGGAAGTTATGTAGTAATAGAATTTTTGATAGGAACAGCGATGATAATGAGAAAACAGGGTATTCTCTATCTGGTAGGAAGGAATTTTGTTACTATTTACGACGACGACTACAGAAACTATATTGTGTGCGATATATTTTCCATTAAATTTGTTTATTTTTATTATCCGGGAGACAAACCAAGATATAATTATAATGTACTGCCAAGTTTTAATGATTCCTCAAACAGTAGAAGATAAGAAATATAGGGAAATAATATCAAATAAAGAAAATTTTAACAAAAATTATTGAAAAGGCCTCGGAAATAGTATAAAATAAAGGTCGCGGTCATAGACCTATTATTTTTTTTGGGAGGTAATTTTCAAATGGCAGTAAAAGTAGCTATTAATGGTTTTGGACGTATTGGTCGTCTCGCTTTCAGACAAATGTTTGGAGCTGAAGGATATGAAGTGGTTGCAATTAATGATCTGACAAGCCCTAAAATGTTGGCGCATTTATTAAAATATGATTCGGCACAGGGTAAATACGCATTGGCTGATAAAGTAGAGGCTAAAGAATCTTCTATTGTTGTTGACGGAAAAGAGATTCAGATTTATGCAAAGGCAAATGCGGCTGAGCTTCCTTGGGGAGAAATCGGCGTGGACGTTGTTTTAGAGTGTACAGGATTTTATACTTCAAAAGAGAAGGCTTCTGCTCACATTACTGCAGGTGCTAAAAAGGTTGTTATTTCTGCTCCGGCAGGAAACGATCTTCCCACGATCGTTTATAATGTAAACCATACAAGTTTGAAGGCTGAAGATACGGTTATTTCCGCGGCTTCATGTACTACAAACTGCTTGGCTCCTATGGCAAAAGCATTAAATGATCTGGCTCCTATCAAATCCGGTATCATGAGTACTATCCACGCTTATACTGGAGACCAGATGATTCTTGACGGTCCCCAGAGAAAAGGCGATCTGAGAAGATCACGTGCGGGCGCTGTTAACATCGTTCCTAACTCTACCGGTGCTGCAAAGGCTATCGGACTTGTTATTCCTGAACTGAACGGTAAGCTCATTGGTTCTGCTCAGCGTGTTCCTACTCCTACAGGTTCTACTACTATATTAGTAGCGGTCGTTGAAGGAAATGTTACAAAGGATCAGATCAATGAGGCTATGAAAGCTGCGGCAAACGAGTCTTATGGTTATAATGTAGATGAGATCGTTTCAAGCGATATCATTGGTATGACTTATGGTTCTTTGTTTGACGCTACTCAGACTATGGTATCTCCGCTCGATAACGGAACTACTCAGGTTCAGGTTGTTTCATGGTACGATAATGAGAATTCATATGTTAGCCAGATGGTAAGAACTATCAAATATTTTGCTGAGCTAAAATGATCTGATTAAAAATAAAGATTCTTAATATTTTAGTATTTCCTAAAATGTTGGGTATAAGTAAAATAAATTATCAGACCTAATATTATAAAAAATATACAAAAGTGAACTGTTCAAAGGGACAGTTCACTTTTTATTATATCGACAGATAAAATAAACCACCGGCTAAGCCGGTGGTCTGCCTGATCAACGTTCCATGAGCAACGTCATTATCTGGAACG
>CASDQQ010000049.1 GCA_949282945.1 uncultured Eubacteriales bacterium | reverse complement strand
AAGTATTCATGCCGCCTATACCTGAGCCCACATAGACGCCGAATCTTTCTTCATCGATATTTCCCTCTATGCCGCTGTCATTTACCGCCTGTATGGCGGCGCTTATCGCATACTGGGAAAACAGATCCAGGCGTCTGCATTCCTTTCTGTCCAAAAACTCCTCCGGCCTGAAATCTTTTACTTCCGCAGCTATTTTTACTTTAAGATCATCCGTATTAAATTTAGTTATAAAATCAATGCCGCATTTACCTTCCGCAATATTTTTCCAATAAGTATCTATATCATTTCCAACGGGCGAAACTATTCCCATGCCCGTTACCACCACTCTCTTTTCCATTTAAAACCTCCTGTTAAATATATAGCCCGCCGTCTATTTTTATTATTTCTCCGGTAATATATTTTGACCGGTCTCCGGCCAGAAAAAGTATAAGCTCAGCCACTTCCTCAGGCTTTCCCATACGTTTAAGCGGTATGGCCGCCTCGGCGTTTTCTCTTACTTTTTCAGGCAGAACATCAGTCATATCTGTTTCAATGAATCCGGGAGCCACTGCGTTGCACCTTACTCCTCTTGAGGCAATCTCTTTAGCCACAGTTTTAGTAAGCCCGATAAGCCCCGCTTTCGCGCTGGAATAGTTGGCCTGTCCCGGATTTCCCATCATACCTGATACTGAGGAAACATTTATGATACTTCCGCTCCTTTTCTTCATCATAGGCGAAAAAACATGCCTGATCATATTAAACGCGCCCTTTAAGTTTATATTTATTACCTTTTCAAAATCTTCTTCCGACATTTGAAGTATAAGCTTATCCTTTGTGATCCCGGCATTGTTTACCAGTATATCCACTCCTCCGAAATCCGCCAGGATCTGTTTTACTGTTTCTCCGGTTTTATCAAAATCGGATACGTCGCATTTATAAGATTTGGCCTTTACGCCGAGGCTCTTTATCTCCCGTTCTGTATCGCTGGCGGCCTCATCATTTCCCGCATATATCAGAGCGATATCCGCTCCGTTTTCCGCAAGCTTCAAAGCCGCCGCTTTTCCTATTCCCCTGCTTCCTCCGGTTATGACCGCCGTTTTACCCTTTAACATATGCCGTTACCTCCCTGAGATCAGCTTCGTTCTCTACATGAAATACTTTTACATCCTTAGATATCTTCTTTATAAGCCCGCTTAAGACTTTTCCGGCTCCTACTTCTATAAAAGTATCTACTCCGTCGGAAATCATATTTTTAATCGTTTGATTCCATTTTACCGGACTTGATATCTGCTCGGAAACAAGCTGCTTTCCGGTGTATATCTGGGCCGTAGCGTTGGCATAAGCCGGTATATGAGGCTGAGAAAAAACCATATTTTCCATATACTCTGCCATTTTTCCACTGGCATCTTTCATAAAAGGCGAGTGGAACGCTCCGCTTACCGCAAGTCTTACGGCCTTTCCTCCCTCAGCTTTTACAGTTTGTATGAGCTTTTCTATATTTTCCGAACTTCCCGCGGCTACCGTTTGGGTATCGCAGTTATAATTTACGGCAAAAGTTCCGGTCCTCTCGCAAAGCTCTCTTACCTTATCTTCTGTAAAACCTATTACGGCAACCATCTCTCCTTTCCCGGCCTGCGCGCACTGATGCATGTATTCTCCTCTTTTGCATACAAGTTTAAATGCTTCTTCAAACGACATATATCCGCAAAACGCCAGAGCAGGTATTTCGCCAAGAGAAAATCCCGCGGCCGCCTGTGGTACTATTCCCTGCTCTTTTAAAGCCTCCGCCGCGGCAAGATCCACGCAGAACAAATCCGGCTGAGTGTTTACCGTTTCAGACAGCACCTCTTTTGAAGCCGTAAAGCATTGTTCTGAAGTTCCGGGCCTTATGGAATCAGCAAGCTTAAAAACATTTTTTGCAGCCTCAGAACAGTTGTAAAGTTCAGCTCCCATTCCGCTGTACTGAGCTCCCTGTCCTGAAAAAACAAATGCTATCTTACCCATTTATCTGCTCCTTCCAACACTTTTTCCGTTTCCTCGAAAATTTCTTTTATGATTTCTTTACAAGTCTGTTCCTTTTTAACCATTGCGGAACTTTGCCCGGCCATAAAACATCCCTTTTCCAGATTTCCTTCTTTAGCCGCAAGCCGCAAAGCTCCGCCTCCAGATTTTTCCAGTTCTTCATTTGTTACTGAAGGATCGTACTCCATCTTAAAAAAGTTTCTTGAAAAAGGTGTTTTAAGCGAACGTACCGGATGTCCGAGCCTTTTTCCCGTAGAAATGGTATCTATATCTTTTGCCTTTATTATTTTATCCTTGTAATTTTGGTGAACGGTACATTCTCTGGCCACAAGAAACCTTGTTCCAAGCTGTACGCCTACGGCCCCAAGCATCATGGCGGCGGCTACTCCTCTTCCGTCCGCAATCCCTCCGGCCGCTATGACAGGTATATTTACCGCGTCGACTACCTGAGGGACAAGAGTCATCGTAGTTAGTTCTCCTATATGTCCTCCTGACTCTCCGCCTTCCGCTATTACTGCGGAAGCTCCGGCTCTTTCCACAAGTTTAGCGATACCTGTGGACGGTACCACCGGAATAACCTTTATTCCCGCTTCCGTCCACTTTGGCATATATTTTGTGGGAAGCCCCGCGCCTGTGGTAACTACCGCTACCCGTTCTTTTGCTGCAAGTTCTGCTATATCTTCAACAAAGGGACTCATAAGCATTATATTCAGTCCGAAAGGCTTATCCGTCATAGCCTTTGCCTTATGTATTTCTTCTTCTACTACGTCCGCTGGCGCGTTTCCGGCCGCGATTATCCCAAGACCTCCGGCGTTTGAAACCGCTGAAGCTAAAGACGCGTCGGCTATCCAGGCCATACCGCCCTGAAAAATCGGATATTCTATACCTACTAAATCACATATCTCTGTCCTAATCATTTCTTTCCTCCTATATTCCCCATTTTATAGCGCATGTTCCTGTTGTAAGTCCGCCTCCGAAAGCTGACATCAGCAGGACGTCTCCCTTTTTAAATCTTCCTTTTCTCGCTTCTTCGTCAAGCAGGATCGGTATACTGGCCGAAGAGGTATTTCCGCAGCGATCTATGTTGGAAAGATATTTTTCTTTAGCTACAGGGAGCCTTTTCTGCGCCGCTCCTATTATTCTCATATTTGCCTGATGAAGCAGTATATAATCTACATCCTTAAATTCTATTCCCGCCTCCTTTACCGTTTTTTCAAGTTCTTCGCATATTGATGAAACGGCGAATTTATATACTTCTTTGCCGTTCATATGTAAAAAATTTTCTCCCGCTTCTGTTTTATCGAAGGGACTGTTTCCATGTATTCCGGATATGTTGAGCAATTCTTCATTTCCTCTTGCGGTCACCGATACCGCCATAAGATCATCTCCCTCTGAAAGGACTGTAGCTCCCGCTCCGTCCCCAAACAGCACGCAGGTACTTCTGTCGCTCCAGTCTGAAAGCCTTGTCATATTTTCCGCTGATACAAGCAGTATTTTCTTAGCGATTCCGCTGTCTATATAGGCTTTTGCCAACTCAAGACCATAAATAAAGCCGGAACAAGCCGCATTGATGTCAAGGCTTCTGCATGAAATACCCAGTTCTTTATTTATCATGCAGGCCATAGACGGCGTCAAATAGTCCGAACATACCGTTGTACATATAATAGTATCTATTTCATCCTTATCTATTCTAGCCATATCTATTGCTTTTTTCGCCGCGTCTGCCGCAAGATCCAAAAGTTTTTCATCAGAGCAGATATATCTGCTTTTTATTCCCGTTCTTGTACTTATCCATTCGTCGTTCGTATCCATAAGTCCGGACAGCATATCGTTTGTAACGGATAATTTTGGAAGACTGCTCCCTGTTCCTAAAATTTTTAATCCCATCTTATTTCTTATTTACCTCCAGAGATTTTTTAAAAAAATTATTTAACTTTTCTATACCGCGTATAAGCGAATCCTTTTCCTCTTCACTGAGCTCCTTAGTCACGTCTCTTACCATTCTGTAATGAAAATAGGAGTGTACCCTATTCATTTTCCTTCCCAGATCAGTAAGCTTTACATAGGTCACTCTCCCATCATCCGCACATTTTTCCTTTGTAAGATACCCTTTATTCACAAGCTTATTTACTGCTACTGTAGCCGACGGAAGGGTTATTTCAGCAAGCTGTGAAACAAGACTTACCGTAACCTCGCCGTCCGGGTATTTGCCTATATCCTCGAGAATATGCATTTCATTTATGGACAGATTGCTTCTTTGGGACTTTCTGATTACTTTTTCTTCTATTTTCATCACACCTTTAAATGTGTTCATAAGCAGTTCATTAAGCTTTTTCTCAAAAACATCCATAAATTTGCCTATCCTCTCTTCTGCTATTCCGCAAAATAGTTTGTTTGTCTAACTAATTATATTGATATGCTTATACCTTGTCAATATGTCTGTTTGTTCGGGAAATTAAAATTATTTTTCTACAATATACAATTTATTCCGGTCAAGAGGATAAAAACAGTCCCGCCTGTCATTTAAGTAAGCGGGACTATTTTACATTTTATATAAACTCAAAATATAATATTTGATCTGTTTGCCCGAATATCCTTGATCATTCTTCAATTCGGGAGTATTAAATTTAATCGGCAAAAGTTACAGTGCCGGCGCTCTTTTATTTATCAGTATTTGCCAAGCTGTATGACCTTATCGATAAAATATCTGTAAGTTTCATAATTTACCGTTTTGGGGATTGAATGGTCGCTGTGGACACAATAGTTATAACTTTTTTTCATTTCTGGTATTTTTTCAGAAAGTTCCTTGTCGATCTCATTTTTGTCGTTGGTATAAAGCTTTCTTACATCGATCCCTCCCATAAAGGATATTTTATCTCCATAAAGACGGTTTAGCTTAAGAAGATCCATTCCCGCCTTGATCTCGATCACCTCAAGGCAGTCAATCCCCGCGTCTATCATATCGGGCACCAGAGGTTCGACATATCCGCAGGAATGCATGATCACAGGCAAATTATGCTGTTTTGCATAATCTATCGTATATTTATGGGCGGGCTTGATGATTTCACGATACATGTCAGGCGACATAAAAGGACTTCCCTTATATCCCATATCTTCATAATACCATATACCGTCCGGATAGCCTTCTTTTTCAAAAAGGATCTTTTGAAGTTCCACCGTAAGTTTTCCATAAGTGTCGGCCATATCCTTTACCCATTCAGGATCGTCGACCATTCCCATGAGCATATATTCATGTCCGCATACAGGATGTATACATTCAAACACATTTACTCCGCTCCATACAAAAAATCTGTCATGCCGCGCGGCGTCTTCTTTCGCAGCGCGATACGCATTAAAATTTATCCTTCTGATATCAGGAGTAAGTTTAGGCTTGATCTTTTCTTCCCACGCAGTTCTGTCTTTGATCATAAAATCAATATGCTCCGGCGTGGAATCGTGAAGTTTATGTCGTTTTAGCGTAGCGCCGTTACCGTCAAAAAAGGTTATGGTTTCTTCAGTTTCAGCCACTACCTGAGGAGTAAAATCAAGATCGGCTACAAGATTAAATGCCCATAATTCCTGCATATCAAAATTAAAATGATTTTCCATGGATTCGTCGGCTCTCATGTGTCCTGTTTTCACCCATTCACGGTGAGTATCTCCCCAAAAATGCTCATATATAGGTATTCTGTCTGCGGGTTCATGGCGCAGCATTTTTATAATACGCTCTTTTCCTGTCATATGATCAATTCCCTTCTACTGTATTTGGCCTGATTATATCATATGCTTTTATTTAATAATATAACAAATGTCTTGAAAACATAACAAAAGTATGATATTTTTAAGTAAACTATTTGGAGATACAGCTATGGAACTTCCTATTCAACGTATGAATCCTGTCGTGTTAAGAGCATATTCATTTTCTAGCTTTAATACTGGAAAAAGCCTTAAAATGGCTCAAAGGACAGTATATGATTATGAATTTGAATATTTTACCAGATCTGACGGCGGTATAATGATCGACGGAAAATATGTAGAATTTAAAAAAGGACAGATCAATATCCGTAAACCAGGACAGATCGTACGCGGGGTCCCTCCTTATGATTGCTATGGCATATGTGTGGATTTTTCGGGAAATTTCAGGCGCAATGGAAACTATGTCTTTGGTTCCGGCGATGAAGCCCAGCCCCTTTACAAGAACGAGCTTATCCAGTCTATGCCAGACAAACTTATACCTTCCGATCCAAAAATGATTTTAAATATGTTTGAAAAAATAGTCAGAGGCTTCCATACAAGCAATGAGCTTAATTTTTTTAAAATGAGTTCTGCTCTTTATATATTGTTGGGCGAGATTTTTACTGACAGCAGAAATACACAAACCACTTCTAAGAACAAGACTATTTCAAAAGCCATAGATTATATTAAACAAAATTTTACTTCTAATATACTTGTAGAAGAACTGATAGAGGGCAGCGGATATTCAAAAGGACATTTCCACCATCTTTTTAAAAAGCAGACTGATACCACCCCTCTGCACATGATAACTGAACTCAGGATGGAAAAAGCCAAAGATCTGCTGCGTCTGACAAATAATGAAATTTCAGAAATAGGACATATGTGCGGTTATGATGATAATGTATATTTTACCCGCCAGTTCAAAAAAGTAACAGGACTTACTCCCTCGTCATATAGAAAAATAAAGTATTGATCTGACATGACGTAAGCAGTCAATTAAATACGAAAAAGCCTAAATCTAACTATGATCCAGTGCCATAGTTTACAGGCGCTCCGATTTTTCCCGGGAGTAGACACAGCTTCCTTCTACCTTTTTTACTATATTTTCATATTCTGGCAGTTCTCTTAAACAAAATAACGTATACTGTTCCGGCCTTACGTCAAGCTTAAGAAAAATTTTGTGCAGCAGCTCAGCCCAAGATGCTTCATCCACTTCATCTATAGGCTTTATACAAAAAATATTCGTATAAAGTTCTTCATTAACAGTTTTCTTAACTATATATATTTTGCTTATCCTGCCGTTATCCACAGAAAAAATATAGTCCATGATTTCTTTATAGCTTTCACTGTCGATATCATGTGCAGAAAGCCTGTCCTTTTCTGTCAAATATGAAACAGCGCTGTAATCATTGTAGCGGTGATCATAAAATCCGTCGGAGTATTCCATGTATTTTTCCAGTCTGTCATTAAATCCCATTTTAAGGCAAAATCTTTCTATAAGGTTAAATCCCTGCTCTATAAAATTTTCATTAGACTTTAGAGCCCTGAATACCATCTCAAGACCTCTGTCATCATACTGCCCCAGATAAATAGCTCCCCTGAAAAATAAAAGATTCGCGTTGTCCGGATATTTTGATAATCCTCTGTCATAGACATTTATGGCTTCAGATATTTTTCCTATATCCTCAAATGCATTGCCTATCTCGATATAGTCCTGGATCTCAAGCTTTTTTCCATATCCTCTTTTCAAATATTCGTCGGCAATCTGAAAAGAATTTAAATATGCCGCCTTGCGTCTGTCATAATAATGATCCTTAAGGGTATCGTAAACAATATCGTCCCCTATTTTAACCAATTTTTTTATCTCGCAGCTATACTCTGGCTCATCTCCATCAAAAGATATGTCAAAATCGTCTATACCAATATTCTTTATGCGCGTGTATACAGTAGGGGTCTTATCTAAAGGATAGGGGATTTCTCTTTTTACAACATCCTTCCACAGTTCTTTCTGTTCTTTAAATCTTTCCTTAAACCCGCGTATTATTTTACTCTCAAAAGAGTTTTCCGGCAGTTCACTTTCAAATATACGTATTCCATTGTCAGGTTCGTCTTTATATAAAGCAAGCATCCTTGTTTTTACCAAAGCGGAAGCAAACGCTTTTCTGTCCCCAATCTCCGCCGTAGCTTTGTCCGCCCGGGCCTCCATGGCCAATCCGGAATTTTTAAAAAAAGCGGCAAATTCGTGCCCTGCGCCTATGTTTACAAAATTCCTGCATAAATTCCAGGCTTTTTGGAATCCACTGGCTCTTCGGCCCCATTTTTGAATACTTCCCCTCAGTTTTATAAATGTCTTTGCTCCGCGTTCTTCCCAAAACGCTACCCCTTGGATCATAATTTGCCTAAATTCATCCTTATTCATAAGAGCCGCCGCTTCCACCCCTAAAACAACGCAATAATCGCCTCTGTATATAAAGGTGGTCATCATACCTTCATCCGCCGCGAATAGTCTTATCCTCCGTTTACTTCCGTATTTATCAGTAATCTCTCTGATACAGCTCATTATAAAAGGAAATTCCGATTGGAAAACTTCCTTTCCGGGTATATCCTCATTTTCTACGCTGAATGACATACATATCATAGAATAAAGAGATAAAGTGGCGGCTATAGTAATTATTACCTGCCATACTCCAATAGATTTATATAAAAAGGCGCTCAGAACGCAGCAAAAACACAGCAAATACATAAATCCCAAAAACATGTCGCAAAGCAGTACTTTTATTTTTAAAGCTTTCAACGCTTTTTCAAAGTTTTCTTCATATTTGCGGTTAACTGATACCCAACGTCTCTTTTCCATTTTCATGTCGATTTTTCTATATTTTAGATTGACAAGAATATTTGTTATAACTTTTACGATATAAAATACTAAAAATATAAAAAAAGATATATTCAATATCTCATTGGAAATTTCCGCGTATTCCGATATTTTTTTGGCGGATGCCGCCGCCAGTAAATATATTAAAACGACAACGAGACCCGCTTTTAAGCTTGTTTCAAATTTCCGCCTCATTGATATACCCCCCATTTAAGTTATTTATACCTGACTCTCGTATTCTGCCTGTATTTTCTCGTCATTTGATAAAATAGGCGCTATATTTTCCGGATCCTTAGAAATTTTTCTTTTAACATAGTTTTGAGTTATTTTTACTACAAGTCCGCTCAGCGAAAGCACGCCTATAAGATTAGGGATAGCCATAAGTCCGTTAAGAGTGTCCGCAATGCCCCATACAAGCTCAAGCTTCATTGTAGCGCCCACAACCAGTATAGCAATAAATATACATTTATATATTATCGTGACTTTAGTCCCAAAAAGATATTCCACCGACTTAGTACCGTAGAATGACCACCCTAATATAGTTGAAAAGGCAAAGAGCGTTATGATAATCGCAATAAATCCTCCGGCAAATTCGTGTATCCCCGTTTTAAAGGCCTCGCTCACTAAGGAAGCTCCTTCCGCGCTTGTAAACGCCTTGCCCGTCTCCAGATCTATAAGTCCTGAAGACAAGACGGTAAAGGCAGTCAGAGAGCATACGACTATGGTATCAAAAAACACCTCGAATATTCCCCACATTCCCTGTATGACAGGTTCCTTTACATCCGATGAAGAATTCACCATTACAGAAGACCCTAGCCCGGCCTCATTTGAAAAAATACCTCTTTTAAAGCCGGTGGCAACAGTATTTTTGATAAACAGTCCTACAGCGGCTCCTCCAACCGCCTTCACGCCGAAAGCCCCTTTAACTATAGAGAGAAAAACCTCCGGTATACGCTGTACATTGGAAATCATAATAAATACCGTCCCAAGAATATATATAACAGCCATAAGGGGAACTACTTTTTCCGTGACTCTTCCTATCCTTTTCATTCCGCCAAGTATTACCAGACCTGTAGCCAGGGCTATAACTATCCCTGTAGCCCACAGCGGAATATTGAAGGCTCCGTTCAAAGCTCTGGATATTTCGTTTACCTGCGTCATATTTCCTATTCCAAAAGACGCCAGTACACAAAAAACAGCAAAAAGTACGGCCAGGATCTTGCCTATTTCCTTACAGCCCTTTTTACTTCCAAGTCCGTTTTTCAAGTAATACATAGGACCTCCGGACCATTCCCCGTCGCTGTTTTTCTGCCGGTAAAATATGCCCAGAACATTTTCCGAATATTTTGTCATCATTCCGAAAAGCGCCGATATCCACATCCAAAATACGGCGCCCGGGCCTCCTGTCAAAATAGCTCCGGAAACACCCGCTATGTTTCCTACCCCTATAGTCGCGGCTAATGCCGTAGACAAAGCCTGGAACTGGGATAAAGCTTTCTTGCTGCTGCTTTTTGTAACTGATCTTTTCTTAAATATGGCTAAAAAAGTTTCATTTATAACAAACTTTGCTTTTACGATCTGAAAAAAACCGGTTCTCACAGTCATATAAATACCAGTGGCTAAAATAAGAATCACCATGGGAATACCCCATACCACATTATTTACGGCATCATTTATATCGGCAATTATTTCCGAAAATCCATTCACTTTTTCTTATCCTTTCAAACATAATAAATTAGATATCGGCTTTCTGATTATATTAAATTACAATATATAAACGTTTTTTCTGTCTGCCTATGTCAAAGCTTGTCTCCATTTTACGGCTTTTTTTTCAAGTTCCCTGACAAATAATTCCTTCCCGTCGCAGTATCCTTCGATATCGTAGGGATATTTTTCCGCTAATTTAACTTTTAAGTCCCCATATTCGTCAGCCAAATCTTTATGGCTCCGTAAATAATCCCTTACCGCAAGGTGTCTGTATATATCCTTTTTATTTCCTTCTTCAAATATATGTATCTGGTGGGTCCTTTCGTCCCCTCCTTTTCTAAAATAGCGTCTCCCTTGTATCCCAAATTCTCCCATACATTCATATCCTATTTTTTGAAATTCCGCGTTCAGCATATCTACATTTTCAATACTAAAAACAACAGGCATAATATCTATGATCGGCTTAGCCTTTAAACCTTTTACCGCGGTACTCCCTATATGATGTATCTCTTTAAGATTTTTTCCAAGTATCTCCGAAATTAACGCGGCTTCCATTTTATAAGCCTCTTCCCATTTAGGATTATATTCGCAAACTGTAATATGCTGCGCCATAATTCTCTCCTTTTTTTCATTCAAGAATATCCATCATGCAGTCCTTTTGGAGCGCGCTCCTCATAATTTTCCGCGCCTCTTCAATCCGCAGGCGTTAATACCATAACATACGCCTATTTAAAAGACAAGCTTCTTATTTTTTTCTGTTACAGCGCGCCATACTATGTTATAATAAATTTACTCTATAAAAAAGGAGAATCCTTATGAGCAAAAGAATCTATCCCAGAATAAAATTAAGCGGAACGCCTCTGCTTGAAAGAATAGGCGTAATTTATTCACAGATACTGAACGACCTTCTAATGAAGGTGGATGACGGCGGCGGAGCTTATCCTAAGGGCTTTTTTCACACTTCTACTACAACATTGACCGAACCTAATTATCATGATCAAATGTGGTCCCGCGACGTAGGACGCGGCATTATAGAACTTGTCCGTTTCGGTTTTTTGGAGGACGCTCAGTCCGCCGTAGATTTTATACTTGATCTTGGAAAAAACTTTGGAGACCACTATGGCAGGATTATAAACATAACCTGCGGCAGTCATGAGATAGACGGAAATGTAAACGTACTTTTGGGAATTTATCAGCTCTGGAAATATACCGGGTCTTCGCCTGAAAAGGGAAAAATATATCTTGATTCGGCGGGCGATGTATTCCGGTGGTTTACGAGACTTTCTGAAGAAAGCCCCTACGGTAATCTTCTTGCAAGTAAAAGCGAACTTTCCGGCAATCCGGAAACAGACTATTTTATATACGCTCTTTTCGCGACCTATGGGGCCGCTGTATCCTGCTTTGCCTATTCGGAAATGGCCCTTTGCTGCGGCGACCCTCAAATGTATAATAGCCTGAACGATCAGGGAGAAGCCCTTTTAAGTTCTTTAACAGAATATTTGATATCCAAAGGTCCGGACGGAGGGCAGGATACTAAAACGCCCTCCGGGGTATGGATAAACGGAATTGACGAGAGGACGGGAAAGGCCGCGGAAACAGGAGACTTCGGCCCCACTTTCGATATATCAAAATGGACGAGGCAGCTTCCTTTTATAACCGATATAGATTATAAGATAAATCCGCCTTATTCTCCAAAGCTGAAAGACCCCAACAGACTTTCCTACGACTATATCAAAGGACAAATGGCAAAAGGCTATTTTTTCCGAAAATTCGGGTTTGTAAGCAATACCTGCTTTGGCGGCATGGGCGGGCGTCACGACGATACTATGGCGGGATACGGTCAGAACTTTTTTACTCAGGCCGCTTTGATATCAGACGACGTTAATGTATATACAAAATGCCTGGACGGTATTTCCAGGCTTGCTTATGATGGAGATATCGTGGAGCCTATGACCTTCGACCTGAACCCCTGGGTAATGCACGAATGTTTTACTTTTGAAAATTATGAGCAGGGACTTGACCATACATTCGGCCGTTATGAGGATATAGAAAAGAAGATCATGTACAATCCCGGCGACGAAGGAAATTTAGTTCAATCGGCGGAAACTTTGAAAACTTTTGCCATTATGGCCGGTATCTATTCGGACGGCGAAACTCTTATTATAAAGCCCCGTTTCCCATGGGAATGCCAGGAGGCTCTTATTACTGATTTTCCGGTAGTAGCCCCCGATAATACCGTGGCCCGCATTTCCTACTCCTACCGGCTTGAACGTTGGAAAAATGAATACCGTATCAATATAGACGGTATAGAGAAATTCAGAAAAATATATGTCCGCATAGGTCCTCTCCCAAATATCCTCTGTAATTATGCCGATCTGAAAAAGGACTGGGATATAACCAACGATTACGGAGCCAGCTTCGCTTCCAAAAGCTTAAATTTAAAAGGCGAGCATTCCGCGGAGTTTATTTTGATAAACGAAAAAATCTGAAACAGCAAATCACAATACCGGTAAATTACAATTAATATAGTCTGACGCCATAGCTTTTATGCTGCGTCAGACTATGATCATTGATCAGTCTATATAAATATAGTTTTATGATAACTGTTCTCTGTAAAGAGCGTCAAATTCAGGAAGCGTCAAAAATACATAACCCTCTGCTTCCAATCTGTCCTTTACCATTTTAAGCCGTCTGGGTCCGTAATGCCAACTGTAAAACATAGCCTGTATAAACTGGGTATCTCTTCCGTTCCTCACAATTTCCGTAACCATATATTCCACAGCCGCCTCATCCTTATCGCGTGAAGACGGAGTTCCCATATCCTCAGAGGACCAACGGGTCAAAGTATGGTGAATGGTTACGTCATTGCTCAGCATAGCGTTAGGCGTCTGCATGTTGTCGTTCCTTCCCATATCCGCTATCACAGACCTTATCTGCGGATGCTTAGTAATATATTTTTCCACGAAATCGTCGTCGTCAGGAATCTGCCACATGGAAAACGGGTGGGAATAAAGGCCCAGCATATCCATATCCAAGGTTTCCATCTGATAGGCAGTCATTGCAAAATATTCTTCCAATACCTCTTCAGGATCGCTGCAAAGACTCCCGTATCCTTCTAAAGGATAACAATATCCTATTCCTGATATAGAGCAGAAAAAATAGTCCTCTTCCGTAGCTGTCTCATATAAATACTCCAATATCCCCGGCGCAAGATATTTCAAAGCAGGAGTAATGCTCATATTCATAGAGACAGTTCCTCTGTAGCTGTCATTCCACTGATACTGATTTACCGCGTACTGGAAATAGCATGGTGCGTCTCCGCTGTCTATCATAACAAAAGCCACATACTTTTTTTCAGGGTCGTACGTTATATTGCTTTCTTTATTTCTAACCTTTTTCTGAGTAAAGACCTGGGGGTCTACCGGAACTCCCGAATGAAAACTGTAATTTCCTACCCAGTCATTTACAACGGTAAACTTACCGTAATAACCCCCTAATTTAACTCCGCCATATTCGCTGATACCTCTCTCGTTCCCCTTACCGTCAGTAGAATACCAGAATCCGAGTACGGGAATATTGACTTTAGTTTCTTCCAGGGTCTTTTTTACAAGTTCCGTCTGCTTTTCAGAATACTCCGGATCATTTTCCCCCGGCAGCCAAAACACGTGTATGTTGAACTGTATGACATAGTCTCTGGAATAATCGTTTTGCTGAGAATAATACATGCAGGCAAGAACGTCTTTATTCTGACCGTCCAGATAGTTATCTCTCTCCCATTCATACGCTTCGGCAGCGTCTGTAAAGTCAAGGTCCCTCAAATCCTTTATATCGGTAATTCCGTATTTTCTCACAGTCTCCTCCAATTTTGGAGGAATGATGATCCTGCTTTCAGAGCCTGCTACGTTGGTCGCCGTATTAACGGTAAATTCTTTCTCAGGATCATAAATTACCGCGCCCTTCACACGATCCGCGTATTTTTCAATTAATTTTTCAAGAGAAGCTATATTCTCCGAAGACTTGACATAGCCCTTTTCTTTATAATAGTCTAAGCTCCATTTACTGTTATCGTCCAGTAAATAAAACTCCGGTGTATTTCTGTTTACAATTCCCTGCAGGGATATAGCCGCAAGCCGCTCTCCCTGCCCCGCAAGTCTGCTCATAGACATAGTAAAAATATTTTCCGAAATCGTCTCCGAAACTGGAAACAGCGCTCTTTTTTCATTAAATGTTTTTACATTATTTTTTTCTCCGCCGTTTTCCATACATCCCCCGCAGGACAGGGCCAATATCCCCGCCATAAATAAAGCTATAAATTTTTCTTTCATATTTGTTGATTGCCTTATATCTTTCCAAAATCCTCTACGTTAAGTATAAAAAATGTGGCGCCTCCTACAACTACTTCTTCTGCTATCCCTTCGTTCAGAAGTCCTCTTCCAAGGGAATCGGAAGTAGGGCTTATTTTCTTTCTTGTAGCGCAGTGTTTTGAAAGAATGCTCTTAATTTCTCCTATTCTGTCATCTTCCGTGCCTATCAAAAGCGTGGTGTTCCCTACCATAAGAAATCCGCCGGTGGTAGAAAGCTTTGTAACGAAAAATCCTTCCTTGGTAAGGGCGGAAGAAACAATAGCGCTGTCATCGTTATTTACAATAGTTAAAACCAGTTTCATTTATAATAATCCTCCCAATATATTAAATTTCTGAATTCAGAAAAAACAGACTCTTTTTATCTAGCTTTCTGTAATCCGGTATTTCATATCTGTTGTCATTTGAATCACGAACAAGAATTCTCCCGTCATACAAAACCTTAATATCAGAAAATCTATTCCTTATACGCAGACTCTGCCTGCCCCGGTCCGTATCCACGGTCCATTTCAGTATACCATACTTCTCTGAACAGTCAACAATGGCAGTTATCTTTGGAATCAGATAGTATTCGTTCAGAGACTGTAATATGACCTCTTTAGATTCCGGCATCAAACTGTCCACATTTCGTATGATCGCGTGCTCCTTTCCGTCCAGATCCAGTAACGATATATATTTCATAAGTCCGCTTACCGGAAATAACCTTCTCGGCTCAAGATCCTCTATTTTACGACCGTCATAAAATTCCATATCCACCAAACATATATCTTTTTTTGTAAAGCGCGCTTCATCTCCGTCAATATATAACCTTGCCATTTTTATCACCGCCATTCTTATTATTCAAAATTTTCTTCTTCCTTACTCTTTTTAACCTGGTCCGCCATGGTCTGTATCTGTACAAGCTTATAATACTTGCCCTTCATAGCCATAAGTTCTTCGGGGGAACCGTTTTCTATAATTTCTCCCTTATCTACCACTATGATTCTGTCGGCCTTTCTCAGCGTGGAAAGCCTGTGCGCGATCATTAACGTGGTCCTTCCGCTTATCAGCCTTTCTATAGCTTCCTGTATTAAATGCTCCGTCTCGGAATCCACCGCCGCGGTAGCTTCGTCAAAGATCAAAAGACTTGGATTTTTCAGTACGGCTCTGGCAATGGAAACACGCTGACGTTCTCCTCCTGAAAGCCCTATGCCCCTTTCGCCAAGCATAGAATCATAAGCGTCAGGCTGGCGCGCTATGAACTCATGGGCATTGGCAATCTCGGCCGCATGGATTACCTCTTCAACATGAGCGTCAGGTTTTCCATAGGCAATATTATTATATATCGTATCGCTGAACATCATAGGATCCTGCTGCACAAAACCTATCTGAGACCTAAAATATTGAAGATCGATATCTCTTATATTTACATCGTCTACCAATATCTCCCCTTCATAATTATCGTAAAAACGCATAAACAGGTTGATCAGCGTAGATTTCCCGGATCCGGTAGTTCCAACTATACCTACGATCTCGCCGGGCTGGAATACCAGATTAACGTCTGAAAGGACTTTTTTCGTACGGTCAAAGGAAAAATTGACATTACGGAATTCGATTTTTCCTTTTATAGGAGGACAGTTTCCTTTATTGAAATCCGGCTCGTCTTCAGCGTCCAAAATATCCAGCACTTTTTCTGCCGCGGACAGGGCCTGTTGGTAAGAATCGTTGAGATAAGCGAAAAAGTTTACCGGACCGTAAAACATGCTTGCATAGGATATAAAGGATACCAAAAGTCCGGTGGTAAGACCCCCGGTTCCTGAAAGTACCCAGGATCCCCCTACGCTCCAGATCAAAAGAGATCCGCATGTTACGAAAAATGAAACCACCTGAGGAAACGCGGTAGCTATTTTAGCCGCCGATATATCCACTTTAAGCCATTCGTCATTGTATCTTTCAAATTTCTCAACCGTACGGTTCTCGCCGGCAAAAGATTTTATAACCTTTACACATGGAATAGTATCCGTTAAAACAGATGATACCCCCGCCCATCTGCGCCATATTTTTCTGTAAAAAGGCAATATTTTACGTCCGAAAATCTTTGCGCCCACAACCACGATAGGTACTGGGATCAGCGAGAGCAGCGTAAGCCTCCAGTTTAAAATAAACATAATCACGACTATTCCTATAAGCATAAAAAACTGAACTACAACTTCCTGAGATATCCTCAGCATAAAAGACTGTAAAGTAGCCGTATCCCCACTTATCCTGTTTATCACCGAACCAGTGGAAGTTTTATCATAGAATTTCATAGGAAGAGACTGGGATTTCCTATATACGTCGTTCCTCAGTGACGCCACTATCCTGTCTCCGCTTATTCTAAGCATATACGACCTGATAGCTCCTATTCCAAATTGAAGTATATATGTTCCGAACAGAGCAGCCACGATCCACATAAGAGAATCTCTGTCTTTATTTGGAAGGACCGTGTCCACAAGCGTTCCCGTTATGTACGGAGGAACCAGCGCCATGGCTGTAGTTACTATAGAAAGAAACAGGCATATCACTAACACTTTGGTCTCCGGTTTAATATATTTTATAAGTTTTCCTGCTATCTTCGATTTGGATTGACAATTTATGCACTCAGCGCCCTGTCTCACTAAAGTCCTTCCGCATTTCGGACAGACATTCATCATTTTCTCATATGTGGCGTGAACCACGTCATATTCCTCTTCCAGTTTCTTCCCCGCGCTTATATTTTCGATAAAAAGCGCCGCCATATCGCACAGCGTCGCTACAGAATACGTAAATCGAAATACGTCCTTTTTTTCTCCGGCTTTTCCCTCTCCGTCTTTAAAAATAATATTGAGACGGGCGTTTCCGTACATTCTCTTTACTTTTGCTTCCAGTACGTCTGAATGATTATAAATCTCAAGCTCCCCTTCTAAAGTAGGGTCGTATACCATAAACTTTTTCTCTGTAACAGCCAGTGAGGTAACTCCGTATTTAGATTTCAGCGTAAGATCCCCCACTATTATAAAAAGCAGTTGGTCTCCTTCTTCCACGTTTTCCTCAAACTTCGCCCGTATATTCTCGGGTACCTCTTTATTGGTAAGAACAGTTTCTATTTCCACTGCCGCACCTCCTTAATAAAATATTTTACTTAGGTCATAAGGCATAGATTCCCATATATCTGTTAAATCTGGCATGCTTTTACCGCCTGCGGCGTCTAACGCGGCAAAACGGCGCAAACTCAGATAAACAGACAAATCATGGATCTTTCTTATTTATTTTAGTCCTTGTGATCAATAGTTTGAATTCATATTTACTCATTGCAAGTCTCATTGAGTACTACCACCTTTCGTAATCTTTGAACATAAGATACATTTTCAAAAAATCACGTTAAAGTTTATGTGGTTATTGTAAAAGGTTGCGTTCATAATGTCAACAGAAATTTTTAAATTTTTGTTCATTCCAGAAAATACCATTTGTCCGGCCCGCACAAAAAGCTTAAATTCCCTGCCTCCCCAATATTTTGCCTTCGCTGTCAGTAAAAGTAATTTCTATGCCGTCCTTTTCGAATAAAAATCCTGTTCCGGCAAAATACCCTTTTCCCGGCGCCGAGCCTATTACCACCGTACAAGGCTGCCCCAGATCGTCCTGCTCGCATCCAGGTTTAAAAACAGCGGTATAATGTAAATGTCCGCATATCATAACATCCGGTTTTATAAAATCTTTAAGCAGCTCCGACCATTCTAAATATATTTCTTTCTCTATGCCAAAGGGCTCCGGATGCATTTTTGTAAAAGGATTGTGTACGACCACTATTTTATGGCTTACACCTTCTTGCAAATATTCCTCTTTAGCATTGTGAATAACACTTTTAATATATTTCCTTTGTTTTTCTCTAAAGCCATGACAACAAATGGTATGTCCGTATTCGGGATGAGAATCGTCTTTATCCTCACCGCAGTCTAATATTATCCCCCATATTCCCCCAAGCCTGAACGTATAATAAGAATTTCCCCTGTCGCCCGGCATATAATCTGTGAGCCTTTCCGCGTATATACCTCTCATATCATGATTTCCTCTGGAAAATACAACCGGTATGTTTCCGTGAGTTATACCGGCGGCAATTTGAAAAATAGTCTCAAAGTTTTGTAAATCTCCGCTGTGATTCACGATATCGCCATTGAGTATAAGAAAATCTATTTCCCCGAAAGCTTCCGCTGCTTTTATCGGCTCCACTGTCATATTATGAGCGTCGGCAATGTGATACGCTCGGATCTGCGAAGTACCTACCGGTCTAAAAATAAATGTTTTTTCAGCTACGTCTTTTGTTTCCGGGAAATATGGCTTTCTGTCAATTATCTCCCTTTCGCACACGGTATAGCATTTTGCCGCGTCAAGCTCATCCATGGGAACTGTAATTTTATGTATCTTTGAAAAAGACCTCATAATTCCGTTGGATTCGTCATAATAGCATTTTTCTCCTATTCGCACCCACATGAGAGAACTGTTCTCAACAGGAGCCATTATCTGGTATGTGTCCCCCACAGCAAATACCGCGGGATCGGTTTTTAGCATATATTACACCTCCCCAAGAAGATAATAACAAATTTTATTTTTTGATCTGATCATAAATTTGTTCAATATCGATTTCCGGTTGGGGATCAAAATAATCTGAATTCATATATCTTATTATAGAGGCGCGGAGAGCCGCGGCTTCAATATATTTATTTTTAAGGTTCTCAAGGTCCATGGACGAAACCATGATTTTTCCCTCTCCTACTCTGGCCTCGTACAAAAGGCCTAAACTATTAAGATTTTCAAATCCGTCAAGAACTTTTATAAGCGGCCGTATCTTTTTACCTTCTTTATCTCTGAAATTTTCCAGGTTCATAGGTCTGCCGTATTTAGACATTGCCCACCACTGATAATCCGAATGATAATCTGTAGGAAACGCATTAAAAAGAGGATGTTCCGGATCTACTAAAAGCCCCATTGTCCCGGGCTGGCTCCTGTCGTAGGTCGACCAGAAAGCGGTTGTAAATATTCCTCTGATACTGTTTGGAAAAGAGGATTCTAAAGAGCCGGGACTTATAAAAACTTTGCCTCCGTTTTTAAGAAAATTGATCGCCGTATCATCCAGATGATCTGTAACACAGACCTCTCCGGCGTCATCCGGAATGCATTCCGGATAAACCCATATATTATAGCTGTTTTTTGACTGTAAGCATGAGATCTCCAATTTAAGCTGCGTGGGGACTTTAATATCGCCCAACTGTACCGATATTTGAGCTGCGGCGGTCAACTCGCCCTGTTTAAAACATATTACGTCTGTTTTCCCCTCAAATAATGCTATCCCGCCCTTACAGAAAAGCCTATAGCTGATTCTTTCCTGGATGTCGCTCTGCGAATAATTTGAAAGTAAAATATTCCCTGTTAAAGATTCTTTGTTAGTATAGCAGAATTTAGGTGTCTCAAAAAGCACGGTAACCGGATTGAAAAATGAAATGAATCTGTCCGGGCTGGCAAAATCATATGGTTTTGGTTCTCCCAGAGCATTCATCATACCGACCAGAGCAGTTCCCTGACCGCTGAAATCCTGGATACCCAACAATGAAATACCGCTCATGCCCTTTGTCCTGAGCGCCGCCTCGATTTCAGCTTTATAAGCTATCCTTGAAAGCATGCCGGAAGCGTTTATAGCGGCAGAAACCTCTTCATCCGACAATTTCTTCTGTTTGATTTTTTCAGAAATCATCTTAAAATTGCGGGCATCAAGCACTCCGGTATACTTTTTCGTTTCTGTAAGAACATCCGGGAAGACCTGATACTGGCCTACTTCAAAGCTAAAGACCGGAACATTAAAATCAAATACTTTTTTGACAGTATCATTATAGTTAATTTCACTTGAAGGATAATTCTCATTTACAAAACCAGTCAAACCTCCGTAAGAACCTCTCAGCGGCTCATTCGCGAAATTTTGCGCAGTAAAAAAATCACTGTCAGGGGCCGGATCTATACCTCCGAAACCAATATTGGAACCCGCCGCATACAACCTGGTAGAATCTTTTTGCTTTAACCCTTGTATCAATTTGTCCGCATACTGATAATTTTCATCCTGATATCCCAGTTCATTTCCGAACGACAGCATTACAAATGAGGGATGGCTTGCGTATTCTTTTAAAATAGCGTACGCCTCCCTTGAATAATAATCTTTCTTAGCATCGTTATCAAACATCCAACCATCCCAGCAGGATAACTCCGGCTGTAAATAAATCCCCATTTTATCCGCCGCACAAAATGCAGCCTCAGGAGGACACCAACTATGAAATCTTACAGAGTTTATACCATACGATTTGTATACTTTAAATAGCCTTTTCCAACTTTCCTCGTCCATAGGCGCGTGTCCGGTTATCGGGAATACAGCGCAGTTTGTTTCATTTCTCAAAAATACTTTCTTGCCGTTTATATTTAAACTGCATAAATCGTTATCCTTATCTTTGCTAAAAACACGCATGCCGAAGCTTCTTTCCACAACGCATCCATTGTCAATGGAAACTGTCATTTTGTAAGTGGCAGGATCAAACTCGCTCCACAGGCGCACGTCAGACGGCATGGCATAGTCTGATACAGTAACGGTCCTGCTTTCACCGGCGGCAAGATTTATATTTAATTTTCTGCTTGCCGCGTCTGAACAGCTAAATGTCAAAATTCCTGAATAATCTGAATCAGAACTGTTCTTGATATCGGCTTCAGCTTTAACGCTGATAAGATCGCTGTTTGGATATATTCTTAAATCGTTGATATAAACCTTGTCATTTATTCTAAGTTCGAATTTACCTATTACTCCATTCCAGTTGGTCTGCGTTTCATCAGTGGCTATGTGCGAAGCGCATATAGGAACCGTGGGAAGTCTGGTATAAGAATTATCAACCACTATAGTTATAGTATTATACTGACCAAAATTTAATTTTTCAGAAATATCGTAGCTTTGAGATACTGTAAGAATATCAGAAGTATCAGCAGACTCTACTTTCATTCCATTGACCCACACGCGCGTTTCTCTTGAACGTTCCATATACAGTAAAATACATTTTTGCGCCAATTTATTACTAATATATATATTTTTTTGATATGCGGCGGGCCCTTTATATTTATAGAGCCTGCTCAGCCTGTTAATATCATTGCTATGGTTATAAGAGCCCTTTTTATTGGTGTCGAGAGTTCCCGGCAATTTTACTTTATCAGAAAAACACATGTTTTCACTGTGATCATTTAAGGCCAGATCCCATTCCCCTGACAGATCGCAAACGTTTCTGTCCGCCGCTTTTATAGAATTTATAAAATCAAGTAGCTGAACAATTATATTGTGTATCTCTTCCGGCATAGTATTCAAAGAGGAATATATATCATTGGCTTTTTCAAGCAAATCTTTCGCGGCCTGTTTATCCTCCGCAATAAAAGCTTCGCCGGTTAATTGGCTCAAATATCTAATATAAAAACCAAGATCGGCTTTATCATAGGTTTTAGCCTTTGAGCTAAAAGCTTTTATTGCCGCGCTTAATTTGTCGCTTATGTCCAGATAATCACTGTCTGACAAATCCTTGTTATCAAGTTCTGTATAAAAATCATCCAGTTCTTTTTTAAACTCCTCTATATCGGTCTGCAAATATTCTCCTACATTTGTACCCGGATTTGACTTTCTCAGTAATTCCGCTGCCTCATAATATTTACTGAAAGCAGTTATTATCTGGCTGTCAAAAGTAGTGATATTGATTTCAGAAATGGCCGTGTTTAAACTAGTGGCGCTCAATGAATATATCTGTATATATTTTGCCGCGATCTGCTTTAGATCAATAACAGTGGCACTTTTACCCGCATCTCCTGTAAAGTGAGCTACCATAGCCATATTGTCAAGAGAGTCCCCCACGTATATCTGTCCTGACGTTATTTTTCCCGCGTCCGCGTCCTGCCGTGGGAAAATAGATATAGTGTTCAAAGTAATCTTTTTACATAATTCGATGGTAAAAATGTGCGGAAACGGAGCATTTTCCGGCGTCCATTCAGAATGCCAGATAGTATTCATGTCACCGTCCACAGCATTCCCAGGCATATGAGATGGATTGGACGAATTTGCGCTAACGGCTAACATTATATTAGGGACAACTACCGGATCTTTCTTTGCGGTTACATTACTTAGCATATTGATCTTTTCTCCTTTAGTTTTGCGAAACTTTTTGACAACAGGAAAATAATTAATCGGTTTATTTGTCAAGTATAACACCATATTCTGATATTTGAAATACCTTCCGCATAATTTGCAATATTTATAATAAAAGCAAAATGTAAGAAATTATCAGTATGCGCCAGTTAACATCTAATTAAATATTTTAATTAAATGTTTTAATTCATAGCCCAGTTATTCAATTTCAATAATCCTTCTTTGCTACCCGAAAGAAATAAAATATCATCCTTGCGGAATACGTAATCAGGATTTATAACCTCTATAACGGCGCCATTATTTTCAATAGCAATAATGTTAAGGCCAAAACGGGAACGAAGATTTATTTCAAGTACCGTTTTACCCACAGCCTGCTCCGGTATTTCCATTTTTGTAACATTGATTTTTTCACTGAGTTGGACAAAATCAAGCATTCTTGATGTTTCAAGCCTGCTCGCAAGCCGAATAGCCATATCGCGTTCCGGATATACAACTTCCGCTCCTAATTTTTCAAGGATAATACCGTGTTCGGCACTGGTTGCCTTTGAGATCACTTTAGGTATATTCATAGAAACGAGATTAAGGGTAGTAAGAATAGACGTATCCATATGCTCTCCGATACAAACCACCGCCACGTCACAGTTTTGAATGCCTGTATCCATAAGCGTCTTTTTATCAAGACTTGCTACCACATAAGCATTTTCGGTAAGTTCTCGCATTTCACGGATTTTATCCTCATCATGGTCAAGTACTATAAGCTCACAGCCCGAGTCCGCGAGTTCATTAGCGAGCGCATATCCAAATCTTCCGAGTCCGACAATTCCATATGTCATTTTTTCATTTTTTGTTTTATTAAACATAATTTTACTCCTTTATCCTATAGCAATATTTCCTTCAGGGAAGCTGACACGTTCGCCTCTGGAGAAATACCAAAGGGAAGCAACTGTAAGCGGCCCCAAACGGCCTATATACATAATAAAAATAGAAAGTAGTTTTGCCCCGACTCCCAGTCCCGGAGTAATCCCGGTAGAAAGTCCGACTGTGCCGAAAGCGCTTGTGATTTCGAACAGAGCGTCCATCAGAGGAATCTCCGGTTCCAAAATCGTAAAAAGGTATGTGCCTGTTACAACCACAGCCAACGCAAGTAAAGTTATCACCGCGGCCTTTCTGAAAGCATCCTTTGGAACCGCATACCGAAATCCCTTTTCTGATTTATTGGTAGCAGCCGATTTAATTCCCTGCAGGAGGACGAAGAAAGTACTTGTTTTTACACCGCCTCCTGTTGATCCTGGAGATGCTCCGATAAACATCAATACTGTAAGTACAAGCAGTCCGGCGTTTGAAAATGTTCCGAGAGGATATGTAGAAAATCCTGCCGTTCTTGCTGAAACGCTGTGGAACAAAGCACCGAGCCAGGTAACATTTTCGGTGAGTTTGATCAGCACGGTACCTACTAAGATCAATAAACCGCTGACAGACAATACTACCTTTGCGTGCATTGAAAAAGTTTTCCAACAAAATTTTTTTGTCCACATTTCTCTGACTACCAGAAAACCTATGCCGCCGAAAAAAATAAGGCCGCATGTAACAAGATTCAGCATAATATCGTCTCTATATGGGATCAGGTTTTGAAAATTGCCCAGTATGTCAAATCCGGAATTATTAAAGGCGGCAACTGTGTGAAACAGGCTTATACCTATAGCCTTTGGTACAGGATAATCCTGCACAAAGACCGTAAAGCTCAAAACCGCTCCTATAAGCTCTATGATAACGGTGGTAATAAATATATCCCGAACGAAGGTTACAATGCCTTTCCCAGAATCAAGATTCATAGCCTCTTTTATAAGGGTCCGTCCTTTCAGATCCATTTTTTTGCCCATGGCAAGAATAATACCGGCTCCTACCGCCGTAACACCTAACCCGCCCACCTGTATCAAAGCGGCCAGGAAAAACTGTCCAAGAGGCGTAAATGTATCTCCGGCGTCGACCGCGATAAGTCCCGTAACACATACGGCGCTAGTAGACGTATAAAGCGAGTCGATATACTTCAGTTCAACTCCGTCCTGAACACTGCAAGGTAAGATAAGTAATACCGAACCAAGCAAAATGGTTAGGGCAAAACCTAGCGCTATAATCCTTGCAGGAGATAGTTTTTTAAAAAATTTACCCATAGTTACTCTCTTTCTCCATTCATACGGTAACCGACTCCAAGCTCATTAATAATATAACTGGCTTTGCCAGGCGTGGCCCCGAATTTTCTGCGAATATTCGCCATATTTACCTGCAATTTTTTTATGCCTCCCTCATCCGGATAACCCCAAATAGCTTTTATAATTGCAGAATAGGTCATCATTTTTCCGCAATGCTCTGATAAAAAGGCAACGATATTATACTCAGTCTGCGTCAGTTTAATCTCGTCATTTCCTATAAACACCTGTCTTGCGTCATAATCGATAACAAGATCTTTAAGTTTAAATTTTCCGCCGGGAAATTTTCCGACCTCAGCGCTGTGCCGTCCGTTGCGCAGCGCCGTTCTAACACGGGCGAGCAGCTCCGCCGAACCAAATGGCTTAGTTATATAATCGTTAGCCCCCATATCAAGAGCCTCCACCTTGTCCCTTTCCTCCGTGCGGGCCGACAGTATTATAATCGGCGTTAAAGAATCTTCACGAACCTTTTTCAGTAAATGTATTCCATCTTTATCAGGCAATCCTAAATCCAGGATAATGAGATCCGGAAGATGAGAGGCGTATAAGGTAACTGCGGACAAGCAGGTCTCGGCCGTAATTACCTGATAACCCTCTGCCTCCAAAATAGTGGTCACCAGCGTTCGTATATTGCCTTCGTCTTCAACAAGTAAGATTTTATATTTATTATTGGTCATCTGAATTATCCTCCGTCATCAGTGTAAATCTGAAAACAGCCCCGCCGGTCTTAATATTCTCGGCGCTTATATCTCCGCCGTGAGCTTTAATAATAGTAGCGCATACGGAAAGGCCGATACCGGCGTTGCGCTTTTGCCCGTCTGGAGGCTCCCCCGTGTTTTCATAGTATCCGGTAAAAATATTAGGCAGCTGTTCATCGCTTATACCACAGCCGTCATCCTTGATTTCAAAAATCGCCTGTTTACCCAGTATAAAAACCCTCAAAGAAAGTTTTGTCATGTTTTCAGCGTGCTGAACGGCATTTTCAAGAATATTAATGATAACTTGCTCAATCAGTATAGCATCCATGGGAATTACCACAATGTCACTGGGAATATCTATTTCTACCTCCTGATCCGGATATCGCTTTTTGAATTTAATGATCACTGAGTCTATAAGCTCTTCTAAAACGGTAGAAGTTTTGATTATCTTTACTTTACCGCTGTCGATCCTGGTTATGGACAGTAAATTTTCCACTATTCGTATAAGCCATTCTGAATCTTCTTTGATTCCCTGCAGAATTTTAATACGCTGCTCCTCTCGAAGAGTTTCCCTATTTTCAAGCAATGTGGAGGCTGAACCATAGATCGTGGTAAGCGGAGTCCTCAAATCGTGAGAAACCGCGCGAAGCAGATTGGCGCGCATACGTTCTTTTTCGCCCTCTGTTTTTACTGCTTCGTGGTTCTTGATCTTTGTAGTAAGCGTACTTGTCAGCACAGCTATAACGATCATGATAACGGCGGAAATGATATTTACCGGAATAGTAAAATTGAGAGTAAAAAAAGGGAAAGTAAAAGCATAGTTTACAGCTAACGCCCCGATAATGGCGGCAGCAATACCATAAACATAGCCGTTTGTCCAAAGCGATATTAAAAACACAGCAAAAACAAAAACGGTGGTAATATGTTCTTGTACCTCAAACACATGCTGAAAAATCAGACTTACAAGAAATGACAGGAATAATATAATTACCGTTATAAAACTGTCTTTTATATAAGAAGAAATTTTCTTCATTTCTGTTTCTCCTTTAAAATACATTGCCGGTATTATACCACTTTAAAAACTAAGATACAGTAAAGAGACGCGCTCGGCAAAATATACAAACACCGTTACTATTTTATCCACGCCGTAAATAAGACTTGCGTTATTATGGTGCGGAGTGAATCTGCCGTCAACAGGAGACGTCCTGAAAAATTTCCTGGCCTGTTTACTGTTTTTTCTGTTGAAGGGAAAAATGCTTTTTATAAAGTTAATTGCTCACCAAATACAGACACTACACAAGAAATTAAGAATTCATCGCTTATTTGTTATTAGTCGAAAAAGTATTATAAAAAATGCTTTATATATTTATTATGGTGTCTTACGGATCACCTTGCACGGATTTCCAACTGCCAGGCTGTTTGGCGGTATATCCTTGGTAACGACGCTGCCGGCTCCAATTACGCTATTCTCCCCTATAGTCACTCCCGGTAATATTATAGCGCCGGTACAAATCCATACATTATCGCCTATATTTACCGGATGTGTGTATTCCAGTCCCTCTGCCCGCTGCTTTACATCCATGGCATGTTCTTCTGTGATGATACAAACATTCGGCGCGATAAATACGTTATTTCCAATGGTTATTTTTCCGCTGTCCATAAGCTTACAGTTAACATTAAGGAAAAAATTATCTCCCACTGTAGTATTATACCCATAGGTGCAAAAAAAGGGCTGCTCTACAACGCAGTTATCGCCTGTTTTTCCCAACAATCCGCGAATAGCAGCCTGCCGCGCTCCGCGGTCCAATGGGTTTATATTATTGTATTCGTATAGCTTTTTTACTGTAATATCACGGTCTGCAACAAGTTCAGGATCGCCGGGTTGGTACAACATTTCGGCATATGATTTTTCTTTTTCTGTCATAAGCAGCTTCCTCCTCTTAATATTAGTACGAAATATTGTAATGCAAAGAACTTCCAAAATCAATACAGTAAGATCATTCGCGCGCCAAAGACTGCGAAGAGCCTTTGTTGGTGGAAATACTAAGAGGCATAAAAAATTCTGGCGGGAAATTGTAATGTAATATTGCCCCGCAAAAGGCGACAGAAAAAAGTCGTGGCAAGTGAGTAAATATTTTTATTGATAAAACGTTCACCTTATAATGAAGTGCATTGCTGTGTAAAATTTATCTGGTTCTAGTACGATAATTCCTCGTCTGGCAACTTCATACATATAAGTCATTGGCAAATCCGTCATACATTCTGTATCTTCAAGGCAGGTATGGCAAAAAGCCTTCCCTGCTTCACTCTCAATCTCAAAAAAACGGGAGTTTTCCTCCTTTGTGATATACGTAA
>CASDQQ010000048.1 GCA_949282945.1 uncultured Eubacteriales bacterium | reverse complement strand
TAAGCCCCAGTAAACGGCGGCCGTAACTATAACGGTCCTAAGGTAGCGAAATTCCTTGTCAGGTAAGTTCTGACCCGCACGAATGGCGTAATGATTTGGGCACTGTCTCAACAGCGCACCCGGTGAAATTGTAGTACTTGTGAAGATGCAAGTTACCCGCGACTAGACGGAAAGACCCCATGGAGCTTCACTGCAGCCTGATATTGGGTTTTGGTATATTTTGTACAGGATAGGTGGGAGACGGAGAAATCTGTGCGCCAGCATGGAAGGAGTCGACGGTGGGATACCACTCTGGATGTACTGAAACTCTAACCTGGTACCGTGAACCGGTATAGGGACACTGTCAGGCGGGCAGTTTGACTGGGGCGGTCGCCTCCCAAAGAGTAACGGAGGCGCCCAAAGGTTTCCTCAGCGCAGTTGGAAACTGCGTAAACAGAGTGCAAAGGCATAAGGAAGCTTGACTGCGAGACAGACAAGTCGAGCAGATACGAAAGTAGGGCTTAGTGATCCGGCGGTATGAAAGTGGAATTGCCGTCGCTCAACGGATAAAAGCTACCCTGGGGATAACAGGCTAATCTCGCCCAAGAGTTCACATCGACGGCGAGGTTTGGCACCTCGATGTCGGCTCATCGCATCCTGGAGCTGTAGCAGGTTCCAAGGGTTTGGCTGTTCGCCAATTAAAGCGGTACGCGAGCTGGGTTCAGAACGTCGTGAGACAGTTCGGTCCCTATCTATCGCGGGCGTAGGAAATTTGAGGGGAACTGTCCTTAGTACGAGAGGACCGGGATGGACGAACCAATGGTGCACCAGTTGCGTTATCAGGCGCACAGCTGGGTAGCCAAGTTCGGAGCGGATAAACGCTGAAGGCATCTAAGCGTGAAGCCGGCCCCAAGATGAGATTTCCCACCAATATATAGGGTAAGACCCCATGGAGACTACATGGTTGATAGGTCACGAGTGGAAGTACAGTAATGTATGGAGCGGAGTGATACTAATAGGTCGAGGGCTTGACCAAGGAGAAGGAAAGAAGTCATGAGAGAGAGAAGGAGTCATTGTGGAGAGAGAGGAGTAAGTTATTTGGTTTTGAGGGTGTGATATATACCTGAGAGAGGATTCCGGTGGTAATAACGCAGAGGGAACACCTGTACCCATACCGAACACAGAAGTTAAGCTCTGGAGTGCTGAAGATACTTGAATGGAGACGTTCCGGGAAAATAGGTCGCTGCCGGATATATATGACAGCCTAAGGCGGGAAGCCTTGGGCTGTGTTTTTTATATATAAAAATGTAGATTGATTAAATGTTAAATGTCTAAAATTTATCCGAAAAATGTTTTCTTTTACTGCCATATATGATATAATTATCAAAACGTATAATATATACATATATAAGGAGGACATATAAAATGAAAGTAAGAAAGATAATTACTTTTGTGCTGATGCTTAGTCTTGTACTTTCCATGGCTTTAGTTCCCGCGCATGCGGCTGAATTGCCTGAAGGCGTAATAAAAGTTTATAATGCCGCTAATGACGCAAATACAAGAAATGAAGAATGGAAAGATAAAGAAACCGGAATAATCACTCTTCCTCAGGGAGAAGAATTTGACGGCGGCGGAACAAATCACGGAGTATATCATTTATATGATGAAGTAAAAGAAGGAGATATATTTTATATATATTGGATAATAAACGTTGAGGAAAATGACGACCTTTTTGAAGACGACATAATTTTAAGTCAGGATCCATGGTATTTGGAATCTTATGAAGTCCATGAGGTAGAAGAAGGCTCCACTGAACCTGACAGGACTGAGGTTCCTTCTGGAACTACGGCACTAGAAACACTTCTTGTTGATTATGAGTCCTTGGATTTTTATTACGGAGATGCGACTCCTGGAAAATGGCAGGCGATTGAATACGGTTTTGAGGTGTTTGGGGAGAACACAAACTATGTTCAGCACAGACTTCATTATAAAAATTTAACTAGTGTACAGGTAAAATATATTATCATTACATCTAAGCCTATGATTTTTGACGTTAATGAAGAGACCGGAGAGATAGACGGAGTTACTAATGATAATGAGTTTGTGGTAGTTACGCCTACGCCAACTCCAACTCCCACTGAAAAACCGGCTGAAACTCCTAAACAAACTACCGAAGCCCCAAATACTACGGCTCCCGCTTCAACTACGGCGGGTACTGCGAACCAAAGTGAGAGCGACGGCGGAAATACCGGATTGATAATAGGAATAGTAGCTGCCGTTGTAGTTGTAGCCGTGATAGTAGGTATCGTTATAGCTAAGAAGAAAAAATGATGTAATTTTTAATATAGCAGCCGAAGTTTTCGGCTGTTATATTTTTAAGATAAAGTTGAATAAAATTTATATAAAAAAAGCTTGCAATCTGTTTATTTGTGTAATATAATAACGTTCGTTGTGACAAGACATACGATGACGTTGGAGATTGCTACTCTTGAAGTAGGTAACTTCGGCTGAGAATGTCCGATTCAAGAAACCGGGCGACAAGTCACTGTGCATTTTGCAAGTATGTATATTATGCGAAAGTACGGCCCAGTATTGAAACTTGTTAAAGCGTAAAACTGGGTTTTATTATTAAGCAAAAAAGAAACACACGGATGAGTGTACAGAAGTAAGACTGTTGTACGTAAATTTTTATAAGGAGGTATTTATGTATGGCAAACAATCAAAAAATGAGAATCAAGCTTAAGGCGTTCGACCACCAGCTTCTCGATCAATCCGCTAAGGAAATCGTAGAGACTGCGAAAAGAACCGGCGCCAAGGTATCCGGACCAGTGCCGCTGCCTACTGAAAAGGAGATAATTACTATTATAAGATCTCCCCATAAGTATAAGGATTCCAGAGAACAGTTTGAAATGAGAACACATAAGAGATTGATCGATATAGTTGTTTTAAATTCCAAAACTGTTGACGCATTGATGAAGTTGGATTTACCGGCCGGAGTTGATGTAGAAATTAAGCAGAATTAAGCTTAAAAGTGACTTAAGGTCAAGTTCATATTAAAAAATATATGAACCAATAACCATAGGAGGTAGAGATTTATGAAGAATTTTATTTTAGGAACAAAAGTCGGAATGACTCAGGTTTTCGGCGAGGATGGAGTTTGTATTCCGGTAACTGTGGTTAAAGCCGGACCCTTGACTGTAGTTCAGAAGAAAACTGTTGAAAATGATGGATACAATTCCCTGAGAGTTGGATTTTTTGATATCGATTCAAAAAAACTGAATAAGCCGGACAACGGATTATTCGTAAAGATAGGTACGGCGCCTAAAAAGTATATAAAAGAATTCAGAACAGAGAATTTTGACAATTACGAGGTAGGAGCTACTATAAACGTACAGGATATGTTTTCAGACGGAGATAAGATCGACGTAAGCGGAACTTCAAAGGGTAAGGGATTCGCGGGATCCGTAAAGAGACATGGAAACAAAATCTGCCGTATAAGCCACGGTTCAAAATATCACAGAGGAGTAGGATCAATGGGACCTAACTCCACTCCTTCAAGAGTTTTTAAAGGTAAGAAAATGCCAGGACATATGGGTTTTGAAAAGTGTACGGTACAAAATCTGGACGTTATAAAAGTAGACGCAGAAAGAGGACTTCTTCTTATAAAAGGTTCTGTTCCCGGACCTAAGGGCGGAGTACTTGTAATTAAAGATTCTGTTAAATCCAAATAAGAGCTTAAGAAGGGAGGAATTATAAATGCCAAAAACTCAGGTATATAACATGGACGGTCAAGTGATCGGAGATATAGAGTTGAACGATGATATTTTTGCCGTTGAAGTAAACGTTAATGCAATGCATACGGCAGTAAAAAATCAGTTAGCGAATATGAGACAGGGAACTCAGTCCACTAAAACCAAAAGTGAAGTAAGCGGGGGCGGAAAGAAGCCTTGGAGACAAAAAGGCACAGGCCGCGCAAGACAGGGAAGCACTCGTTCGGCACAGTGGACCGGAGGCGGAATTGTTTTAGGACCTAAACCAAGAAGCTATAGCTATACAATCCCTAAGAAAGTGAAGAGACTTGCTTTAAAATCAGCTTTGACTTCTAAGGTAAATGAGAATGAACTTACAGTTCTTGAGGCATTGAAATTTGACGTTATAAAGACAAAGCAGATGGTAGACGTTTTAAATAATCTTAAAGTTGACACTACGGCATTGGTTGTTATAGACGCTAAAGACGAAATTATTTATAGGTCGATTAGAAATATCGAGGGCGTTAAGCTTGCGTATGTAAATACCATAAATGTTTACGATCTCTTGAAATATGATAGATTGATCATTACCAAGGATGCTGTAACAAAGGTAGAGGAGGTGTACGCATAATGAAAGCATATGAAGACATTATCTTAAAACCGTACATTACAGAAAAATCTAGCAGCGAATCCGCTATGGGCAAATATACCTTTGTAGTTGATTATACTGCTACTAAGATTGAGATAAAGAAAGCGGTTGAAGCTTTATTCAGCGTTAAGGTTCTTTCTGTTAATACCATGAAGTATGACGGTAAAATAAAAAGAATGGGTGTGCATGAAGGACCCAGATCCAGATGGAAAAAAGCTATTGTTAAAATTGATACGGAAGCTAAACCGGAATCCTATTTTACAAAAGGCGGAAAAATAGTAACTTCCGATAAGAAGTATAAGACGTCAATTGAAGAATTTGGATTTGTACAATAAGATTGGAGGATGATTTTAAATGGCAATAAAAAAATATAAGCCTACATCACCGGCCAGAAGAGGTATGACGGTTTCTACTTTTGAAGAAATAACAAAGAAGACTCCAGAAAAATCCCTTGTTGCTCCTCTTAAGAAAACAGGCGGAAGAAACCTTTACGGCAGAATTACTGTTCGTCACCATGGGGGCGGCGCTAAACAGCAGTACAGAATTATAGATTTTAAGAGAAATAAAGACGGCATAAACGCAAAAGTAGCGGCTATCGAGTACGATCCTAACAGATCGGCGAATATTGCCCTTCTTAACTATGCAGATGGAGAAAAAAGATATATTATAGCTCCTTATGGACTGAATGTGGGCGATGTGGTAGAATCCGGACCACAGGCTGACATTAAACCTGGGAACGCTTTAAATCTTGAGAATATACCTGTAGGTACTCTCATTCACAATATCGAGCTGAAACCGGGAAAAGGTGCTCAGTTAGTTAGATCCGCAGGCCTTTCCGCACAGCTTATGGCTAAAGAAGGAGAGTTTGCCCAGGTAAGACTTCCATCCGGAGAAATGAGACTTATAAGCGTAAAGTGCAAAGCTACAATAGGACAGGTTGGTAATCTTGACTACGAAAATATCAAGATAGGTAAAGCCGGGAGAACCAGATGGTTGGGTATAAGACCTACTGTAAGAGGTGTTGTTATGAACCCGAACGATCACCCGCACGGCGGTGGTGAAGGTAAATCTCCTATCGGTATGCCGAGTCCTGTTACTCCGTGGGGTAAGCCTACTCTTGGTTACAAGACGAGAAAGAAGAACAAGAAGTCCGATAAGTATATTGTTAAGAGAAGAAACGCTAAATAATCGAATCAACATATTCAGAAATGTAATTTGTTGAAAGGAGGAATATAAATGAGCAGATCGCTTAAAAAGGGACCTTATGTATTGGATAGTCTTTTAAAGAAAATTGAAGCAATGAATGAGAGAAACGAGAAGATCGTTATAAAAACCTGGTCAAGAGCTTCGACGATTTTTCCGCAGATGATAGGTCATACAATTGCGGTTCATGACGGAAGGAAGCATGTTCCCGTATATATAACAGAAGATATGGTAGGACATAAATTGGGAGAATTTGCTCCTACAAGAACTTACAGAGGACATACAAAAGCCGAGAAATCATCTTCAGTAAAGAAATAATGAAGCTATTTGAAAGGAGGAAATTTCGTGAGTAATGAAAATATGACTGAGAGGCAGCGTATCACCAAAGAAGAAATGCTTGAAAGATACAATGCTCCTCGCAAGAAGAACAATCTGCCGCCGGTACTTACCAAAAGAGAAAGAAAAAAGCTCGGTATAGGTAAGGACGAAGGAAGAGCTACTGCAAAATATATCCGTATCGCTCCTAGAAAGGTAAAAATCGTTCTTGATTTAATAAAGGGCAAGAGCATAGACGAAGCTTTAGCTATAGTAAAATATACTCCTAAAGCAGCTTCGGAGGTTGTATATAAGCTTTTGAAGTCAGCGGAAGCTAATGCCGTAAATAAAGAGTTGGACAGAGACTCGCTTTATGTGTCAGAGGCTTATGCAAACAAAGGTGTAACTTTAAAGAGAATTATGCCAAGGGCAAAAGGAAGCGCGTACAGAATAAACAAAATGACAAGTCATATTACAGTAGTTCTTAAAGAGAAGAAATAAGAAAAGGAGGTAGAGCAATGGGACAGAAGGTTAACCCACATGGACTTAGAGTTGGTGTTATAAAGGATTGGGATTCCAGGTGGTATGCTAACAGCAAAGATTTTTCTGATTATCTTGTAGAAGATGTCAAGATAAGAAAATATGTGAAAAATAAACTTTATGCCGCCGGTATTTCAAGAATAGAAATAGAAAGGGCAAACA
>CASDQQ010000047.1 GCA_949282945.1 uncultured Eubacteriales bacterium | reverse complement strand
TCTATAACACTCTCTTCGAGCACCGGTATACGATGCTCTATTTGTCATGCGATTTTCAAGGTACAATTATATCTGAAATACGTTTCCGCAATTCATTCGTAAGATCTCCATTTTAGACTTGACTTTTAATAGTTAGTCTTTCTCTTAATGTTTTTTATATTTTTTCCGTTCCGACAGTTTTGCCTCAAAACGGTCTTTTTGCGTATTTTCCGGAATCTTGGTTGGATATTCCCCGCTAAAGCAAGCCGAACAAAAGTTTTCGCATCCTATCAAATTTTTCAGGTCTTCAGAAGGCAGATAGCCTAAACTGTCCGCTCCGATTATTCCGGCAATCTCCTCTACAGTATGGCTGCAGGCAATCAAATTTTCACGGGAATCGATATCCGTTCCATAATAACATGGATTTAAAAAAGGCGGAGCCGATATCCTCATATGTACTTCCCTTGCCCCCGCGTATCTCAGCAGATTTACTATCTGCCCGCTAGTGGTGCCCCTAACAATAGAATCGTCAATTAAAATTACGCGCTTATTTTCAACTGTTTCGCGAATTGGATTCAATTTTATCCTTACCTTATCCGTACGCTCATCCTGACTGGGGGAAATGAAGGTTCTCCCTATATATTTATTTTTGATAAACCCCAGTCCATAGGGAATGCCGGAAGCCTGTGAATAGCCAAGCGCCGCGTCAATGCCCGAGTCGGGAACTCCTATTACCACATCCGCGTCCGCAGGGTACCTTTCAGCCAAAAGCTTTCCCGCTCTAAATCTGGCCTCATGGACAGATACTCCGTTGATCGCCGAGTCAGGTCTGGCAAAATATATATATTCGAAAATACATATGCTTGGTTTGCATTTACCGCAATGTTCCCTGTAGGAATGAACTCCGTTTTCATCAAAGACAACTACCTCTCCAGGCAAAATGTCCCTTTCAAATTCCGCGCCTACCGCGGCCAACGCGCAGCTTTCAGAAGCGGCCACATAGCTCCCGTCCGCCATCTTGCCATAGCACAGAGGACGGAAACCATAAGGATCTCTTGCGGCTATCAGCTTTGAGGCCGACATCATTATTAAGGAGTACGCTCCATCCAGTTTATCCATAGCTCTGATCAAAGCCCCTTCAATAGAAGGAGAAGTCAAACGCTCTCTTGTAACAATATAAGCAATGATCTCCGTATCGCTCGTGGTATGGAATATCGCTCCGGACAATTCAAGCTCGCTTCTCAGACTATAGGCATTGCTTAAATTTCCATTGTGCGCCAGCGCCATTTTTCCCTTTTGATGATTGACCTCGATAGGCTGGCAATTCGCCCGGTTAGTCTTTCCTGTGGTTCCGTAACGAACATGTCCCACTGCCATTGAACCCAACGGCAGCCTTGCCAATATTTCCTTTGTAAATACCTCGCTTACCAGGCCTATGTCTTTGTAAGAGCTGAATATCCCATCGTCGCAAACTGCTATGCCGCAGCTCTCCTGCCCCCGGTGCTGCAGTGCGTATAATCCATAATATACAGTATCGGCAACTTTGCCGGCCTTTGGTGAATATACGCCGAAAACACCGCATTCCTCATGCAGATTATCCATAAAATTACTCTCCTTGCGCTAAATTTAAAGCCGCTTCTACAAATCCTTTAAAAAGAGGATGAGGTTTATTGGGGCGGCTCTTAAATTCAGGATGGTATTGAACTCCCAAATAAAAATCCCGGTCAGGAAGTTCTACTGTTTCGATCAATTTCCCATTTGGGGACAGTCCTGATAAAATAAGACCGTTCTTTTCAAGAACATTCCTGTAATCGTTATTAAATTCATAGCGATGGCGGTGCCTTTCATGGATAAGGCTTTCTCCGTAGCAGCGATACATTGCAGTGCCTTCCTTAACATTACACGGATAGCTTCCCAGACGCAGAGTTCCTCCCTTGTCGATATCGTCGCTTTGTCCCGGCATAAAGTCTATTACCTTGTTTTTGCAAAGTTCGTCAAATTCGCCTGAATTTGCGTCCGTAATGCCTGCCACATGACGGGAAAATTCTATAACGGCTATCTGCATGCCCAGGCATATGCCAAAGTATGGAAGCCTATGCTCTCTTGCATATTCAGCGGCAAGTATCATCCCTTCAACCCCGCGGTTTCCAAATCCCCCGGGAACAATAATACCGTTTAACCCTGAAAAGATTTCTTCCCTTGTGTTTTCCGTCAGCATTTCTGAATCGATCCAATGTATACGTATGTGGGTATTAAGCGCGTATCCGGCATGTCTAAGCGCCTCAGCCACAGAAAGATACGCGTCGTGAAGCTGCACATATTTTCCTACCAGTCCTATATGCACTTCATAAGGCCTGTTTTTAATGCGCTCAACCATTTTTTTCCATTCCTCAAGCTCAGGTTCCGGAGCGTTTATTCCAAGTTCGCGGCAAACAACTGCTGAAAAATTTGATTTTTCTAACATAAGAGGAGCTTCATAAAGATTGGGAAGAGTAATATTTTCAATTACACAATCTGGCTTGACATTACAAAACAGAGAAATTTTTTTGAAAATAGATTCCTCTAAGGGTTCGTCACAGCGCAGCACGATAATATTGGGATTAATCCCCATTCCCTGAAGTTCCTTTACAGAATGTTGTGTAGGCTTGGACTTATGTTCGTCCGAACCTCTCAAAAACGGCACTAATGTCACATGGATAAAAAGGCTGTTCTCTCTTCCTGCTTCAAGGGATATTTGCCTTATGGCCTCAAGAAACGGCTGGGATTCAATATCCCCTATGGTTCCTCCTATTTCCGTAATGATTATGTCCGCTCCTGTCTGCCTTTCCAGGCGGTATACAAAATCCTTTATTTCATTGGTAATATGAGGTATGACCTGTACTGTAGACCCAAGATATTCTCCTCTGCGCTCCTTATTAAGAATATTCCAGTATACCTTGCCCGCGGTAAGATTAGAATATTTATTTAAATCTTCATCTATAAATCTTTCATAATGACCCAGATCCAGATCAGTTTCCGCGCCGTCCTCTGTAACATAAACTTCCCCATGCTGATAAGGACTCATCGTGCCCGGATCTACGTTAATATAGGGATCAAACTTCTGCGCCGCTACTTTCAGGCCCCTTGCCTTCAGCAGCCGGCCCAAAGAAGCGGCTGTAATTCCCTTGCCAAGTCCGGAAACAACACCTCCGGTCACAAAGATATATTTTGTCATTAGTCCACGCCTCCCAATCTTAATTTGCTACATACATTTGCTTATACGGATTTTTACTGTCCGGAGTTATGACAGTAAAAGTATCATTGAGCAAACTCTCAGGATCATATCCAAAAAGTTCGCAATATTTTTGGACATACGCTCTTATTTCCTCTTTATCCTCGTCGGAAGCTATAACCGCTGATACCTGTTTAGGGAAGCGGATATTTTCCGGGGATACGCGTAAAAACATTTTTCCGCCGTGCATTCCGGTGCAGGGATAATTGCCCACCACAGGCTTTCCGTCGGTATGCAGGCCTAAAACTATAATGATTCCGCCGGCCTGATACTCCCCTAAAAAACTGCCCGTACGTCCTCCTATTACCATAACAGGTTTTTTTTCTTTATAGGCTTTCATATGTATCCCGGCGCGGTATCCGGCATTTCCCCTTACATATATTTCGCCGCCGCGCATAGCATAACCCGCCGCATCTCCGATATTTCCGTGAACCACGATACTTCCTCCGTTCATTGTATCTCCCACGGCGTCCTGAGCATTGCCTTTTACAATAATTTTAGCCCCGTTTAAATAAGCTCCCAGAGCATTCCCGGGAATTCCGTCGATAGTAAGCTCTTTTTCGCTCATTCCCGCCGCGATAAAACGCTGTCCCATACATCCTGTAATAGTACAGGGACCAGTCATCTGCCTTAGTCTTTCGTTAACGTCTGCATAGCTTAGTCCTTTTACATTGATCAGCATAATTACACCACACTCCCAAACTTTTTTTTGCGGTATTCTGCGCCGAACGACACAAAATCCGGAGATTTCTTCAGCCTTTCGTAATCCACCTCAGAAAGCGGTATCCTGTTTCGTACCATATTAGTATAAATACCTGCTTTATCAGTATTTCCAATCAGTATAAATCCGGTAAGCAACCCGTCTTTAGTAAAAAGCCTCTTTATTTTATCTTCTGACTTTTCTTCATATATTTCTCCATTTTGCTCCGGGCCAAAATAGCTTCCCGCTGTCATAGCGTGCAATCCGAAAAACCCTATGGAATTCATAGGTATGGCTTTATCGTATGCCTCCTGCGCTCCGGCCATATTAATTCCCGCGCATTTTCCCTGCATATAAGCATTGGGCAAGATAGCTATAACCTTGCTTTCACCGCAAGATATATCGGTACATTCTGTACAGTCTCCCGCCGCGTAAATACCGCTGACCGACGTCCTCATATGGTCGTCTACTATAATACCGCGACCGCACATGCCTCCTATATCTTTTAAAAGCGATATGTTAGCTTTTACTCCCACCGCTAAAACAAGAATATCAAAATCCACCTGTTTCCCGCTTTTCATCAAAGCGGTATTGCCTCTGAACTTCGCCGCGCTGTCACCGAGCATAAAAGATATTCCGCATCGTTCTAAATGTCTTTGCATAATTTGGGCGCAATCGCTGTCAAGAATACTGGATAAAACTCTGTCTGCCAAATCGCATACCGTTATGCTTTCTACTCTGTCCCTAAGGCCCTCGGCGCATTTAAGCCCTATAAGACCGGCTCCTATAATCAAAACTTTTGAATTTTTTGATACCGCTTTTTCTATAGCCAAAGCGTCGTCAAGAGTCATAAAGGAATATTTGTCGCCAACGCTCTCTATTCCGTCAAAGTCAGGGATAAACGGATCTGAACCCGTCGCTATACAAAGTTCGTCATAAAATATTTTACTTTCATCGTTAAGTAGGATCACTTTTTTCCCATTATCAATTTTTACGGCGCTTTTGCCGTATATCACCTCGCAGCCATTTTCCATATAAAAATTTTCCGGCCGGTATTTAATTCTCTCAATATCCGTTTTTCCTTCCAGATAGTAGGAAATCAGCGGTCTGCAATAGACCGGATGTCTTTCTGAGGATATGACAGTAATTTTCCCGTCGCGGTCAATACTGCGAATACCTTCAATACAACCTACCGCCGCCGTTCCGTTACCTATGATCACATAATTCTTCATTTCCGTCACCTCTCCTCATACACTATTGCCCCGTTAGGACATCCCAGGGCGCAGGCCGGAGCGCCTGCAGAGTTTTTAAGACACAGCTCACATTTCTGGACAGCTCCGTTTTCGTCCTGAGATACGGCTCCATAAGGACAAACTAAAATGCAGGTAAGGCATCCCACGCATTTATCATGGTCAATGCATACCGTACCGTCTTTAATATATAAAGCCCCTGAAATACAGCTTCTTACACATATAGGATCGGTACAATGGCGGCAGGATACCGCATATGTAATTTTATCGTCTCCTTCAACATGCACCCTCGGATAAATATTTTTACCTTTTAATGCTTTCACCATATCTTTTATCCCTGAATTAGCAAAAGCACAATTATATTCACAAAGGTGACATCCGATACACCATTTTTCATTCACAAATATCCTCTTCATTCTCCTGCGTGTGAGATACCGAGAATCTCAAGCTCCTTTTCTGTCAGATTTACGCCGCGCAGCATAAGTCGGTTCCCGCGAAGCGCTTCTATGGAGTTGATGCCCATACCGCCCATCAATTCTTTAATTTCATGCTTCCATGCCGTCATCAGGTTAACAAGGCGTTCGCCGCCTATACTGGGATTTAAGCGTTTTACAAGTTCCGGACGCTGTGTGGCGATTCCCCAGTTGCATTTTCCGGTCTGACAAGTACGGCAAAGATGACATCCTAAAGCAATAAGCGCCGCAGTAGCAATGTAACATGCGTCCGCTCCCAATGCGATCGCTTTTACCACATCAGCCGAACTGCGAATGCTGCCGCCCACTACAAGGGAAACATTGTTTCTGATACCTTCGTCGCGAAGCCGCTGATCTACAGAGGCCAAAGCAAGCTCAATAGGAATGCCCACATTATCGCGTATTCTCGTAGGCGCGGCTCCGGTACCTCCGCGAAATCCATCTATTGCGATAATGTCCGCCCCGCTCCGGGCAATACCGCTGGCTATCGCCGCAATATTATGTACCGCCGCGACCTTTACGATAACAGGCTTTTTATACTCCGTAGCTTCTTTTAAAGAATATACTAGCTGCCTTAAATCCTCAATAGAATAAATATCATGATGAGGCGCGGGAGATATAGCATCCGAACCCTCCGGGATCATTCTGGTCCTGGATACGTCTCCGACAATTTTTGTTCCTGGCAAATGTCCGCCTATTCCAGGCTTTGCACCCTGTCCCATTTTTATTTCTATAGCGGCTCCTGCGTTTAAGTAATCTTCGTGTACTCCGAACCGCCCGGAGGCCACCTGGACTATGGTGTTTTCCCCGTAGCGGTAAAAATCCTCGTGCAGACCGCCCTCTCCCGTATTGTAATAAATACCAAGTTTCTCCGCCGCCCTGGCCAGACTTTCGTGAGCGTTATAGCTGATAGATCCATAACTCATCGCAGAAAACATGACAGGCATTGTAAGATCCAACTGAGGAGACAACTGACATTTTAAGCTTCCGTCTTCATTTCGTGCCACTGCCGAAGGCTTTTTCCCCAGAAACACTCTGGTTTCCATAGGTTCGCGGAGCGGGTCTATCGGAGGATTGGTTACCTGGGACGCATTGATCAATATCTTATCCCAGTATACAGGAAGCGGATTGGGATTTCCCATGGAAGAAAGCAGAACTCCTCCGCTTTCTGCCTGCTTATATATCTCTTTTATCGTATCCCCGCGCCAGTTCGCGTTTTCCCGGAACGCGCAGTCGTTTTTTACTATTTTAAGAGCCCTCGTTGGACAAAGTGCTACGCAGCGCTGACAGTCTACGCACTTAGACTCGTCGCTCAGCATCGTTTTGCTGTCCTCATCGTAAGAATGCACTTCGTTGGCGCACTGGCGTTCGCAAACGCGGCAGGCGATACATCTGCCTGGATTTCTTATTACTTCAAATTCCGGATATATATATTGTACCGACATCAGTAAGCCCCCTCCTTTACTTTTACAATAACTGCTTCCCCGCCCGCGGGCGCATAAATATTCTCCGCGTCCGGCTCCATAACACGTATAGCCGCTTCTTCACTGGCTATAAACACTCTGTCGCCCTTTTCGGCCGTCACCATGGATCTGAGCTTCAGCCGGTCGTTCAGCGCCATGATTCCTCCCTCAAAACCTAAAATAATTGAAAAGGGCCCGGTTACGAGCAAGCTTGAATATACGCTCCTTAAATATGTAAGCTGCTGTTTACTTTTGGGATCCTTTCCGTCTATCGTACTCCAGAACGGCGCCGCGATAACCGAAGCCATCTCACTTAAAGTCAGCTTTTGCCTGCGTAAAAGATAGTCAGCAATATACGTTATTACCTCCGTATCCGTCTGGAGTGTACATTTATAGCCGAACATTTCAATAAATCTGCGATTTGCGTCATAGGAAGAAATCTCCCCGTTATGCACTATGGAATAATCAAGCAGAGCAAAAGGGTGAGCGCCTCCCCACCAACCCGGAGTGTTTGTGGGGTATCTTCCGTGAGACGTCCATGAATATGCCTCGTATTCCTCTAATCTATAAAATCTGCCCACGTCCTCAGGGAAGCCTACAGCCTTGAATACTCCCATATTTTTCCCGCTTGAAAACACATATGCTCCCTTTATCCCGGTATTGATCTTCATTACCATTCTGGCTACATATTCCTTTTCATCTAACTGTAGCCTGGAGAGGACCGAGGCTAGCGGAGCGACAAAATACCGCCATATCAAGGGAACGTCCGTAATCTCCGGTATTTTCCTTATAGGTATATTTTCTGCCTTGACAATTTCAAATCCATCCTTTAAAAAATTTTCACATTCGCTGCGCGCCGCATTGTCGTTATAGAAAATATGAAAAGCATAAAACTCCCGGTACTCCGGATATATACCATAACCTGCAAATCCGCCTCCTAAACCGTTGGAGCGATCATGCATGGGTATCATGCTGTCTATGATCTTTTCCCCGGTCATTTTGTTTCCGTCTTTTGAAATAACAGCGGAAATAGCGCATCCGGATGGAATTCTTACTTGACCTTCTAATTTCATGGTATTCTGTCCTTTCTTAATATTTTTGTAAAAAGCAAAGGCGCCCATCCAGGAGGAGAAACCACTCCAACCTGAACGAACGCCTTTGCTCATTGAACAGGGTATACCATAATAATTTTGATTTGTCAACTGTAATATATGCTAATTTGTGAAAATAAAAACAAATGCCGTAAAAATAAAATTTATTTTTTCATTTCTACGCGGACTTGCCGTTCAAAAATTCTTCAAAAAAAATTAAAAAATCTATTGACAAACTTTTTGAGGCGTGTATAATAACGACCATAAAAGAAAGGCAAGGGCGTCTTGAAGGTAAATCTTCGAGACGTTCTTTCTATTATCTATAAACCAGGCAATGGAGTCTTGAGAAGCTGTTTCTTAAGCTGTCATTGCCTGGTTTTTTATATTTACTGTAAAGGAGAGAAGAACTATGAACACAGTATCTGATTATTTTGGAAGCCTTGTATTTGACGACAGAGTAATGAAGGCTACACTTTCGGCGGACGTTTATCAATCGCTCAAGAAAACCATAGACGAGGGAGCGCGTTTTGATAATAATGTTGCCAACGCGGTAGCCACAGCCATGAAGGATTGGGCGATCAGTCACGGCGCGACTCACTTTACTCACTGGTTCCAACCTCTCACCGGCATTACCGCGGAAAAGCATGACAGCTTTATATCCCCCGCTCCCGACGGCAGAGTTATTATGGAATTTTCAGGCAAGGAGCTTATAAAAGGCGAACCGGACGCTTCTTCCTTCCCTTCCGGAGGTCTTCGTGCCACATTTGAGGCCAGAGGCTATACGGCCTGGGACCCTACCTCCTACGCTTTTATAAAGGGAAAAACTCTTTGCATTCCTACGGCTTTCTGTTCTTACGGAGGAGAAGCTTTGGACAAAAAAACTCCGCTGCTCCGTTCCATGGAAGCTCTTAATAAACAGGCGCTGCGCATTCTGCGGTTATTTGGGAATGATAGTGTAAAATGTGTTCGTACATCAGTTGGACCTGAACAGGAATATTTCCTTGTGGACAAAGAAATGTTTGACAAGCGCAAGGATCTGATCTTTACCGGCAGAACTCTGTTTGGAGCAAAACCCCCGAAAGGTCAGGAGATGGACGATCATTATTTCGGTGTTATCAAGCCTCGCGTAGCTGCTTACATGGCCGATTTAAATGAAGAGCTCTGGAAATTGGGAGTTTTGGCTAAAACCGAACATAACGAAGTGGCTCCCGCTCAGCATGAACTTGCTCCAATATATACAACCACTAATATAGCTACGGATCACAATCAGCTGACTATGGAGATCATGCAAAAGGTAGCCGCTAAACACGGCCTTGTATGTCTACTGCACGAAAAGCCTTTTGCGGGTGTTAATGGTTCAGGAAAACATAATAACTGGTCGCTCGCTACCGACACCGGAGTTAATCTGCTGACCCCCGGAGAAACGCCTTACGAGAACGCGCAGTTTTTATTGTTCCTGTGTGCGGTGATCAAAGCCGTAGACGATTATCAGGATCTGCTCCGTCTTTCTGTGGCGACCGCCGGAAACGATCACAGACTTGGAGCTAACGAAGCCCCTCCCGCAGTGGTTTCCATATTTTTGGGCGACGAATTGACAGCCGTACTGGATGCCATAGAAAACGATACTCCGTACAACGGGACAGAAAAAACGCAAATGAAGCTCGGCGTTCACGTTTTACCGAGATTTACCCGGGACACTACCGACCGTAACCGTACTTCTCCATTTGCTTTTACCGGAAACAAGTTTGAATTTCGTATGCTCGGCTCTTCCAACAGTATAGCATGCGCCAATATCATGCTAAACTCAGCGGTTGCTCAGTCGCTTAAAATATACGCCGACAGACTTGAAAACGCGTCGGATTTTGAGACATCTTTACATGAGATGATCAAAAAGACCATAAAAGATCATAAGCGGATTATATTCAACGGAAACGGCTATGATGATTCCTGGATCAAAGAAGCCACTGAAAAAAGAGGCCTTCTTAATTTAAAGACTACGCCGGACTGCATGCCCGCAATATTTGATAAGAAGAATATCGATATGCTTACGGCTCATAAGGTATTTTCAGAGGCCGAAATCAAATCCCGTTATGAGATCATGATGGAGAATTACTGCAAAACCGTTAATATTGAAGGCCTTACTATGGTAGATATGGCAAGAAAGGAAATACTGCCGGCAATTGAATCATATACAGCTGATCTGGCCGGGGCCGCCGGAGCAAAAAAAGCAATAGATCCTCAGCTTCAATGCAGTTATGAAACGAAGCTTATTAACAGGCTTTCCTATTTAGTTGATAAAATTGACTCAGCCACAGATGAACTGGAACAGGAGCTTGTTAAGTTAAAATTGATCACCGATGTTACAGAGTCAGCAAATATGATCCGAGATATAATACTTGGCAAAATGGAGTTGCTGCGTTCTTTCTGCGACGAGGCAGAAACGCTTACGGCAGAAAAATATTGGCCTTTCCCTACATACGGACAGCTGTTGTTCGGCGTAAAATAAAGGAGATGAGTAAATATGACTATTGAATTTTGGTTTTTGATAGGAACCGCGTTGGTATTTTGGATGCAGGCCGGATTTGCAATGGTAGAAGCCGGATTTACAAGAGCCAAAAATGCCGGAAACATAATCATGAAAAACCTGATGGATTTTTGTATAGGAACAGTAGTTTTTTCACTGCTCGGATATACATTGATGATGGGAGAGGATGTTCTTTTCGGTCTGGTGGGGCTTCCAAACATGGACTTATGGGCAAACTTCAAGGAATTTATATCAAGCCCTTCAGACGGAGGTTTTACAGGTGCGTCAACTTTTGTGTTCAACTTAATTTTCTGTGCCACAGCCGCTACCATTGTTTCGGGGGCCATGGCTGAACGTACTAAGTTTTCAGCTTACTGCATTTATTCCGCCGTTATCTCACTGGTAATATATCCAATTGAGGCTCACTGGATATGGGGCGGAGGCTGGCTGTCTCAGCTTGGTTTTTACGATTTTGCAGGATCCTGCGCCATCCATCTGGTAGGCGGAATCGCGGCTTTAGTAGGAGCTATATTCTTAGGTCCGCGTATCGGTAAATACGTCAGAGATCCTTCTGGCAAGGTAATAAAGGTTAACGCTATCCCCGGCCATTCCATAACTCTTGGAGCCCTTGGAGTATTTATTCTCTGGCTTGGTTGGTACGGTTTTAACGGTGCCGCCGCGACTAGCGCCTCTGAGCTTGCATCTATATTCCTTACTACGACCATCGCTCCTGCAGTCGCTACCTGTACTACTATGATATTTACATGGCTAAAAAACGGTAAGCCTGATGTTTCAATGTGCCTAAACGCTTCTTTAGCGGGGCTTGTAGGTATTACCGCAGGATGCAACGCTATGGACGCTATAGGAGCTACTGTGGTAGGAATAGTTTCAGGTATACTTATCGTAGTTGTAGTTGAGCTGCTTGATATCAAATTGCACATTGACGACCCGGTAGGCGCAGTGGGAGTTCATATGGCAAACGGGCTTTGGGGAACTTTAGCTGTAGGGCTGCTTGCAAATCCTGACGCTCCCGCCGGACTTTCCGGACTTTTTTACACAGGTTCCTTTAAGCTTTTGGGAATACAGGCTCTTGGTATCTTATCAGTAGGCCTTTATGCAGTGATCCTGCTGACAATTACCTTTGCTATCATAAAAAAGACCCATGGACTTCGGGCTTCAGCTGAGGATGAACTTACCGGACTTGACATAGCAGAACACGGATTGCCCAGTGCTTATCCTGATTTTGAACCGGTAGTGGAAAAATACGCAGACTATTCTGGTGAAGATCAAATATCCGTCGTTACCGGCGATATTCCGGCCGCTGAAGCGGTAGTCGTAAAGAAAGTTCCGTCCTTTGACAGCGGGGAACATAAATTTACCAAGGTTGAGATAGTATTTAAGGAAGATAAGCTTTACGCCCTCAAAAATGCTATGAATAAACTTGGAATTACAGGTATGACGGTATCGCACGTTATGGGCTACGGCACGCAAAAGGGTAAACCGGAATATTATCGTGGAGTTCCTGTAGAAACAAATCTGCTGCCAAAAGTACAGGTCGATATAGTAGTAAGCAAAATACCTGTGCGGGATGTAATCGAAACGGCTAAGAAGGTTCTTTATACGGGACATATCGGAGACGGCAAAATATTTGTTTATGATGTTGAAAATGTAGTTAAGGTACGTACCGGCGAGGAAGGCTACGCCGCCTTACAGGATGTGGAATAATAAAAACAAATATCATAAAAGCGTTTGAGTCGGGAGAAGTAATGCCAAAACTCCTTTACAGCGAATGCGGAACAGTGAGAGCCGCATAAAACAACCGGCATGAAGAACACCTGACGAGCTGCAATCTGAAAAAGGTTATTCTTTAGTAGGTGCGCCGTAGGGCCGAGCGTTAATCGGCAGACTTTATATAAAGTCAGAAAATGAGAAAAAAAATAGGTGGCACCGCGAGCTACAGCACTCGCCCTATTGAAGGCTGATATCGATCTTTTAGGAGGTTTTTACTATGTGTTCAATTATGGGTTACTGCAGTGAAGGGGCCGCCTATTCAACATTTAAAGAGGGATTTGACCAAACCATTTCCCGCGGTCCCGACGCAACCAATATCGTTGATACCGGCAAAGGTCTTCTGGGTTTTCACCGTCTCGCTATTATGGGTCTGACTCCGGAGGGCATGCAGCCTTTTGAATTACAGGGAAGCTATATAGTATGTAACGGAGAAATTTACGGATTTGAAAAGCTAAAGGCTCAGCTATCTGAAAAATACTCTTTTAAAAGCGGCTCTGACTGCGAGATACTCCTTCCTATGTACAAAGAATATGGTACAGATATGTTTAGTATGCTTGACGCTGAATTTGCCTGCATTATTTTCGACGGCGATTCTAAAGAATATATCGCGGCCAGGGATCCTATAGGCATCCGTCCTTTATACTATGGCTACGATACAAAAGGCGCGATTATTTTCGCAAGCGAAGCAAAAAATCTTGTTGGATTGTGTAAAAAAATAATGCCATTCCCTCCCGGACATTATTATAAAGGCGGAGAGTTCATTTGCTATTCGGATATATCCCACCCGGACTGTATCTGTTATGACAGTCTGGAAACTATATATAAAAATATTCATGACAAGCTTTTGCGCGGCATTGAAAAAAGGCTTGTTTCCGACGCCAAGGTGGGTTTTCTCTTAAGCGGAGGTCTTGATTCTTCCCTCGTATGCGCCGTAGCCGCTAAAAAAAGCAGTTCTCCTATCCGTACTTTTGCCATTGGCATGGATAAAGACGCTATAGATTTAAAGTACGCTAAGCAGGTCGCGGAATATATCGGCAGCAATCATACAGAAGTCATAATCACAAAATCTGATGTTCTCGGATCCCTGGATAATGTCATCCATATTTTGGGGACTTTTGATATTACCACTATACGCGCGAGTATGGGTATGTATCTGTTATGCAAATGGATACATGAGCATACCGATATCAGGGTTTTGCTTACGGGCGAGGTTTCTGATGAACTATTCGGATATAAATACACCGACTTTGCTCCCTCGGCGGAGGCTTTTCAGGAAGAAGCGGAAAAACGCGTACGAGAGCTTCATATGTACGATGTACTCCGCGCCGACCGTTGTATTTCAGTAAACTCTCTGGAGGCCCGCGTTCCTTTCGGAGATCTGGATTTTGTAAAATATATTATGTCCCTGGATCCTCAAAAGAAGCTCAATACTTATGGCAAAGGAAAATATTTACTGCGGCGCGCCTTCGAGGGAGATTATTTGCCCCAAGATATCCTTTACCGTGAAAAAGCCGCGTTTTCCGACGCGGTAGGACATTCAATGGTAGACTATCTAAAAGAATACGCTTCAGACTACTATACTGACGGCGAATTCAAAGAAAAATGCCAAAAATATTCTCATGCAAGGCCGTTTACCAAAGAATCCCTTTTATATCGCGAAATATTCGAAAAATATTATCCGGGGCAGGCAGAAATGATAGTTGATTTTTGGATGCCCAACAAATCATGGGAAGGCTGTGATGTAAACGATCCCTCAGCCAGAGTCCTTTCAAATTACGGAGAAAGCGGCAAATAAAAATAGGAAATATAGAATAAATCTGAGACAAAATCATGATTTTGTCTCAGATTTTAAACTTTCTTGTAAAATAAAATTTATCTCCTATTTGATCTCAAACACAAATTTCCCTGAAGCCCCTTCAAAAACAGCTTTTCTATTTTCAGTTCCCATATATTTCAGACCGTCGGAGTCCAAACTTAAATCCTCTGTCTTTTTGCCGTTCACCAAAATAGTCTGTTCCTCCGTTAAAGGAATATATAATGTGGTCTCCGTATTTGCTGGAATGGAAGCTTCATATATAAACTTCTCTTTCTCATATCTCCAATTGCTTACTATCATTCCGTATGCTGAATCAAAAGAGCAATCCACTCTCTGTATAGAGACGTCCGGCGACGGCTGTAATATTATATGTTTAAAACCGGGATTTTTGAAATCATACATTATTCCCGCCATATATCCGTACATCCACTCGGCCACGGCTCCGTAAGCATAGTGGTTAAAGGAATTCATGCTTACCGGCCCGAATCCGTCCTCAATGGTATATGAATTCCAACGTTCCCATACAGTAGTGGCCCCCTGCTCCACAGAATACAGCCATGAGGGATTCCCGTTTTGCAAAAGCAGTTTGTACGCCGTGCCGGTAGCGCCTATATCGGATAGAGTCTGCATTATAATGGAAGTCCCTAAAAAGCCTGTTTGCAGCTTGTTTCCATTTCTTTCAATATTGCCGAGAAGCTCCTTTTTTACCGTTTCTCTCGAATTCTCATCTGGCAGCAGATCAAAATGAAGCGCCATGAGACAAGCCGTCTGCTCTTTACGCTTTAGGTTTCCGTCATGATCGACGAACATTTTCTGGAAGAAAAGCTTCTCATCTTCATATATCCTCATATATTTAGCGGCATCCTCAGGCCTTTCTATGACTTCAGCCATTTCTGACATCATATGAGCGTCCCATGCATAGTACGCTATTCCGAACAGGTCTTTGATTCCGTCGTCGTTGCTTTCATAAGCAAGCCAGTCTCCGTACGCGTGTCCTCCTCCCATTTTATTTGTAGACGCCATGAAAACATCCATAAAAATTTTCATGTTTTCATAATTTTCTTCTATTACTGTTTTATCCCCGTATATTTTATAAAGGTTGTATGGAACAATAATGCCCGCGTCTCCCCATCCGAGCTGTCCTGTGGATCCGTAGCCGTTATACGGAGCGGTATCAGGGTATGCTCCGTTGTCCCCCTGAGAATCATTCATATCATACATAAATTTTCTCAAAAATCCTTTTGAATCTCCGTTGTACGACGCTGCGGTAGAAAAGACCTGCGTATCTGCCGTCCATCCCTTTCTCTCATCCCTCTGTGGACAATCAGTGGGCACAGACAGATAGTTACTATACTGCCCCCAGAAAATATTGCTTATAAGTTGATTTACCTTTTCATTCGAAGTCTTTATACTTCCGGTATTTTCCCCCACCGACGTTACTACTATTCCTTTCATTCCGTGGATCACAATATCCTTTGTGGCAGAAACCTCGGCATATCTGAATCCGTAAAACGTAGTAGAGCCGTGGTAGCTTTCAATACCCCTGCCGGCCATTATATAACGTCCGGTAGCCTTTGCCGAACGCAGATTTTCTGTATACAGGCTGCCTTCCGGCCCATCGTTTCCTCTGGATCTTAAGCCGTTATTATCATTGAGCATTTCTCCGTGCCTTATAGTGATAACGGTTCCTTTTTCGCCTTCAGCACTTATTTCATCCCAACCGGCAAAATTCTGTCCCAGATCAAACACAGCCTTTTCTCCTGCCTTAAGAGTAAAAGACATTCCCCGCGTATATTTGCCCGTTATATTTATTTTTCCATATTGGCCCTCTGATTCGCCCGTAACTCCGTCATAAACAACAGCGCTCACAAAAGAAAGTTCCAGATCTCTGCGAACCTTTACAGAAGGGCCTATCTGCGCGCAGATCCTGCCGTTAAATTCTTTGTTGATTTCAGCAAAGCTCCATTTAGAATCATCATATCCGGTTTTTCTGAACGAGACGTCCGTTCTTGCGTCATAGGTTTCGCCGTTGTAAATATTGCCGTAGATGACCGGACCCTGTATTGAAGTCTTCCATGTTTCATCCGTTCCTATGATTTCTCTTGTTCCGTCTTCATATATTAAAAGAAGCTGAGCTCTGAACGCTTCTTTTTTGCCGTATGATCCGCCGGCCTCTCCGGACCACCACCCAGAGGTCACATAGGAAGAAAGAGTGCTGGTCTTCCCATGGCTCAGCATTTGTGTTACATCATAAGTATGATAAAACGTACGCTTTGAATGGTGTGTATATCCCGGCTTCAGTTCATCATATATTATCGTGCCGTCAGGCTTCTTTGTTCCAACCCTTTCGCCGTCGATAAATACGTCATACACGCCAAGTCCCGCCGTATACAGTCTGGCTGACTTAATATTTTTCTCTGGCGTAACTTCTTTTCTAAACGTGGAAGAGCCCTGTTCCATTACCAAAATACCTACGCCTTTCGCGATAAACCTTCCGTCTTTTATTTCCCCTCCGAAAAATGGATTTTCCACGTCAAAGTTGTAATCATAGATCACATTTCCGGACTCTGAGTTTGTATAATCGGTAAGTATAAAATTATCTGCCGTACCCGATTCCTTTCCATACGTTCTGAACCCCAGGCCGCCGATCCTGGGACTTATTCCTGTGGTTCCCTGATCGCTTACCGTTCCTATTCTAAAAGAATCTATCCGTATACCATTCAAATATGTAACAATCTCCAAATTTGTAACGTCTATTTTCACATGCACGGCTTTTGTTTTAAGGGTTTGAGGACCGCCTGTAACTTCTGTAACATCTTTAGTATGTCCGCTGTAAGTGGCATAATTTCCATCCTTCCACGTGTGTGGCTTAAATATCACTTTCCCTTCATTATCGACAGTATTAAGCTGAAACATATAAAAATTTGAGCCGTTAAGTACATTAAACAACAGGCCTATAGCTTCTTCAGAACATGTAACGTCTGCCTCCACCGTATAATGAAGATCTTTCTTTTGACCTTCTTTTATCTCTCCCAACTGGATCCACTTAGAATGGCTCCAGGCCTCTTCGCCCCAAATCCCTGTTTCAAACTGGGAAATATTCGCGTCGATTGCTTTGCCAAATTTATCCCATATCGTAAGCTTCCAATAATATTTCGATGAAATTTCAAGTTTTTCGCCCTCATATACGATCCCTACAGATTTGTCAGACTCCACTTTCTCTGAATCCCACACGATTTCATCAAAATCCTTATCTTTGGCTACAACAATCCTGTAGGCTGTCTGGCGCTGCCCAACGATAAAAGATTCCATTTTCCAACTGAATATTGGAGGCCAGGCGTCAATACCAACCGGATCAATAAAGTCATTTGTTTTAAGCTGAACTATAATAGTGTCTTCTTTTTGGTCTTTATCCATAAAATTTTTAATGATATTAAGACGTATAGCCTGAAATTTAATATGGAAATCAAGGCTAAACGCTTTTTACCATTTTCCTCCTTGCTTTTTTGGGTTGATTGCTTCGTATTATAAGCATATGGCAAATCAAAGTCAAGACATATATGCACACCGGGAATGCGGATAATACTTATTTTCAAAACCTTTAACCGATCTCATATGAGGTCAGTTAGGACCGTCCACCTTTAAAATATCTTTCCCTCCGTGGGGATCCGTTTCAAAATACGCCCTGTCGATGCATACCATTCTGGGGTGTACCGACGAAGTACTATTGTGTTTATGATACACGATGTACATCTGGCTTCCGTCCAAAGATGTGGTAAAGCTATGGTGCCCGGTTCCCACAATATCTCCGGACTTAGATAAAATGGGATTTCCCTCATATTTTTCAAACCTGCTCAATGGAGAGTCGGAAGTGGCATAGCCTACCGCGTAGTCCTGGCTCTGATAATGATTAGCTGAATAAGTAAGATAATATACTCCATTATGTTTTACCATGTTGGGACCTTCAGCAATAGTTCCCATATGAGTTTCCCATTCCTCCTGAGCTCCAAGGAGCAGTCTTACTGAAGATTTCTGATAAGATAGCATATCGTCGTTCATTTTTGCCCCGTAAATAACATTGCCGCTAGGGAAACGTACAAAATACAGGTATACCGAACCGTCGTCATCTTTAAAAAAGTGCCCGTCAATTTCCTTGGTGCTGTTTAAAAATTTCTTTTCCTCCTGACAGAAAGGTCCAAGCGGAGAGTCTGAAACAGCTATGCCAAGATGCTCCTCAGCGGTATAGACCATATAAAATCTTCCCTCATGATACATGACTTCCGGAGCCCAAAAACCGAAATCTCCCATTACATCATCTTTTTTTAAACAATATCCTTTTGATTCCCAATTTTTCAGATCGGTGGAAGTATATACTAAATAACCGTCGTCCGGCGCGTTAGTGGAATATAGATAATAAGTTCCTTCATGAAGGAGAATAAAAGGATCGGCGCCCTCCATAATAGGATTTTCAGGTAGTTGCTGCACATTCTGAGACGATTGTCCCGTCATAGTAGGTTCCTCCCCATCTCTAACTTTCTCACCGCACGCAGTAAAAGCAAATAAAAATATACATGTCATTAAAACACAAAGAATACATTTTGAAAATCTGGTGGTATTCATAAATAATTCCGCCTTTTTATTTTAGTATAGTGTGTTAATCAAAAAAATGCAAGTTTGTGAATCATCCGCTATACTGTCCATAGCAGAGATATATTTATCACAGTCGCCAAAACCCGGTTGGAAGCATAAAAAAATCTGAAATCCTTGTAATTACCGCGGTTTTTTATTATCCAGAACAACAAAGGAATCATGTTCGACGCTAAGTTCATCTCCCTCACAAATATGTATTCGGGGGAAATAATAATAGTAATTTTCATTATTATTTTTTCTAAACTCGTTGGGAGTAAGTCCCGTAAGTCTTTTAAATACTCTATTAAAATTTCTTACATTTTTAAACCCTGTATCCAGCGCAATATCGATAATCTTGGTATTTTCTTTTTGCAGCCTGCGTATAGCTTCGTCTATACGCAATGTTTGCAGATAGTCTATAAAATTTATTCCAACATTCTTCTTAAAATAAAAGGAAAAATAGTTAGGAGTAAGTCCCACTTTTTTGGCCGCGAACTTAAGTTCAATGTCCTGGTTAAAATTTTTCCCTATATATTCCAAAAGCTTCTTTAAGCTTTTTTGTTTTAAATCCTGTTCATTCTCATATCTTTCTGGGAAAAAACGTATTATATTATACCAAAATTCCGTAATTGCGGCACGCACTATCTTCTTATAATAAATATTTCTTTCCTCTAGCTCATCTTTTATAGTCCGAAGCATTCCTTCAAATTTAGAATCAAGGCCCTTTTCTTTCATATCGGCAGCTTTAAAAAGGATATTTGCATGTCTGGAAATATTGTCTGAAAAAATAATGCGCGGATCAAAAAGCAGAAACTCCAAAAAATTATCTGTATCGTAAGTATCGCTGTAATGAACGCTCCTGCTGTCGCATACTAGCAGGTCGCCTTCCCCCATAATATATACGGTCCCGTTCACGCTTATTTCTATTTTTCCGCGCCTGACGTAAATAAGTTCTATTTCATTATGCCAGTGAGCCAGAAATCTCATATTGCCATAGCTTTGGCTCCACACCATAAAATCATCTTTATATTTTCTTATTTCATGAAAAATTTCCATAAAAATACTGCCTCCTGTTGTTAGATTAACCCATATCGTAAAAAATGTCCATGTTTTCAAAAAAAGATACGAGATTATAAAATATATCTTTCTATAATAAAGGTAAGGAGGTGTTTTTATGACTAAAAAACCTAAAATATTGGTAGTCGGCAGTTTTACAATGGATCTAATAGTAAGTTCGGAAAAATTTCCCGAATCCGGAGAAACGGTAATCGGCTGCGGATTTTCTACCGCTCCCGGAGGCAAAGGGGCAAATCAGGCTCTCCAGGCGGCAAAACTAGGCGCTCAGGTGACTATGGTGGGAAGAGTGGGAAAAGACAATTTTGGAAAAGAAATAATAAATTCTATGGAAATGGGCGGCGTTGATATTTCCCATGTAAAGATAGACAGCGAAGCTCCTACAGCCATAGGAAATATACAGCTTCAAGTAACTGAAAGCGGTACGGCAAACCGCATTATAGTTTTTCCAGGGGCGAATATGCGCATAACTCAGGAGGATATAGCTTTTTTAAAAGACTCTATAGGAGATTATGATTTTGTTATGCTCCAACATGAGATTCCCCAATCTATAAACGAAACAGTAGCGGAATACGCCTTTGATTTTAACATACCGGTAATGCTCAATCCCGCCCCTTCCGCGCCTATTTCCCAAAATCTTCTTTCAAAACTCGCTTATTTATCGCCTAACGAACACGAAGCCTATGATATTACAGGAACCTATCCTGACAGTGATATCAATATAAAAAAAGCCGCTGATTTTCTTATTTCCTCGGGTGCTAAAAATGTTCTGATCACTCTCGGTAAAAAAGGCAGCGCATTTTCTGACGGATCAGATCTGATCAAAAGTCCCAGTATAGATTGCGGAAGCGTAGTTGATCCGACAGCGGCAGGAGACAGCTTTATTGCTGCTTTTTGCACAGCTTTGGCTTCCGGCCTGCAGCCTGACGAGGCTATGGCCTTTGCAAACTTTACTGCCGGTATTACAGTTACCCGCATGGGAGCTCAGACCAGTCTCCCTAATTTATCTGAAGTTATAAGTTTAATGAATAAAAATGGCTATAAAACAACTGGAGGAGGTATTTTTAAATGGACGTGTTAGAACGTTTTATAGAAATAAGCAAGGAAGAATTTAAACAAGTCTGCAACACTCTTGATACGGACGCTTTATATAAGGCCTGTGAATTTATTTATAAAATGCAGGTAAACGGCAACCGGCTTCATATTACCGGTATAGGTAAGCCCGCCCATGTGGCAGCTTATATTGCTTCCCTGTTTTCTTCTACGGGAACTCCGTGTTATTTCTTACACGGTACTGAAGCCGTACACGGATCATGCGGTCAACTAGTACCAGGAGACACCGTAATATGTATTTCCAACAGTGGTGAAACTCCCGAACTCAAATCAACAGTAACCGCCGTAAAAAATAATGGCTGTCATATTATTTCCGTCACGGGAAATAATAACTCATGGTTAGCAAAAAATTCAGAGATCTGTCTCTGCGCTAAAGTAGCACAGGAGGGAGGCCCTTTAAACCGGGCTCCACGAGCCTCGATCATAGCGGAAATATTTGTTTTGCAGTGTCTTTCATTGCTTTTACAGGAAAAAGCCAATATTACACCCCAGGAGTATATAAAACGCCATCCGGGAGGTATGTTGGGACAGCTTAGAGAAAACGAAAAATAATATTGAAATTTCTATTTCCCCTGATATAATTATGGATATTGTTTACACAACATACAAATTAATATTTGTTTTTTGGGAAATAATTCTTAACATTTCCTAAAAAATTTTAATACGTACTTATCACAATCAGATAACAAATATCCTTTTTATCAGGGGCTTTTTCTGCCTCTTTTTACAATATAATTATTTTTTATTATTTTTTTTTGAATAGATTTATTTTTTTTTATTGATTAAACTAATAAGTAAAATATTTATATAGGAAAAGAGGTATACTTTTATGACGCTTGGTGAAAACATAAGAAACATAAGAAAATCAAAGAACATGTCGCAAAAATATATAGCACAGAAAATAGGAAAATCGGATAAATATATCTCAAAGCTTGAACATGGTCATCTGGCTCCTTCTCTTTATACTCTTATAGACATAGCCAATGTTTTGGAGGTACCCTTAACTGAGATATTCACTTATACAGAATAGATAATGGAGTAAAGATCATGAATGATTCTATGAAAAATGATTTTGAACGATATATTACAAAAAGCGCTCAAGATCTTCTGGGAAATATTATATATAATATATACGAAAAACAAATGGAAGATTGTTATATAAACGCCAAAGAAGAGCATATAGAATATCTCCGAGATAAAATTTCTAAATCATTAAACAGTAAAGACAGAGAGCTTCTTGACGATCTGCTTTCTTCCATAGAAGAAGTTGATTCAAATTATTCGACCGCCGTCTTTATCACAGGTATTAAATACGGATTTTTTATGCACAAGAATTTTGACAGTATTACTGAAAAGGAATCTATTATAATAGATAATATCCTCAAAAAATTATCCGAAAAAACGTAACTTGCGACTTTTAACGCTTTGCATGATAGTATAAAAAATAAATTTTGCAGCTTTTTGTTATATCTTTATATATGGAATACTAAAAAGACAGGATATCTATGAACGATTTGGATACAGATAACCATAAAAAAGAGACATTGCACATATTTATCGCAATGTCTCTTTTTAATATAATTATCATTTAGATTTCTTTCTAAGTTTCAATCCCGCTATTCCCGCAACTCCTGCGACTATTATCGCAGCCATAGCAGTTACATCTCCTGTCTGGCTCGGTTTTTCAGGATCATCGTCAGGGTTTCCGGGGTTACGATCGGGCTCGGTCACAGTACCGTCGTCTTTCTTTGAAGGAGTAAAATCTACATCGTCATCATCGGCGCCTTCTTCAAAAGCAAGTGTATATCCTCCAATAAGAGCGTCGTCACTCATAAAATTGTAATCCCCCGTGGTCACTACCACTTTGTCACAAGTAAAACCTATTCCTCCGCTAAGAGAAAGTCTTCCTTCCATTCCGGTATTTGGAATATTAAAAGCCCCTACAACAATTATTTTCTTGCCAACATTCTCAGTGAATACACTATTGGGGATTTCAAGACTCCCTTTTCCTTCCATAAAGAAATTGTTATCAAACCTTACAGCAGCCCCATTTTCATCAATAGAACTGTCAATCTCATCGACTGTTATATAGTAAGCAACCTTTATAACTGTATCAGCCTCATATTTATGAGTCGTATAATTCCAGAGATGCCCGGTAGCCGCTTTATCGATTTTAAATGAACCAGACTCAAAATCCTTAACATTTGAAGCATTATCGTTTCTACCATTTACTCCTGCAAAGGTGAATATAACCTTATCAGCTCCGTCTATTCTTTTTGGAGCAACATTATCCGCTGATCTGTCAGCATAGAATTTAACTCCATTCTCTTCGAAAGATTTAACTTCTCCCCCATTTTTAGAAACCTTGATATCAAGCGCTTCTCCTCCGTCCTGCTCAATAAAGTAAGCTTCATAGGAATACGCCTTTCCTGCCTCTAAATAAAGATTCTCCCCGAACCAATGGTTTTGCGATCCATCATCCATCCAAGCGCTCTTAGCACAGAAATCAAAAGCCTTAACTCCGCCTATAAAAGCAACATATCCGTTATCGACAAATCTTGATCTCAACTGATACCAACCACTTTCAGAAACAGTGATGACTCCTGTGTACTTTACTATGTAATTATCTCCAAGAGCATATTTATTGTTTACAGTAGTAACTTCGTCGGTAACTTTCTGTTCAAATCCTGAAAGATCGCCGCTCATCGTCTCTTTTACCTTCTCTCCGTTTGTTCCGTTGACTCCATTTCCAAACAGAGTTTCATAGTTAGCTCCGTCAAAGGACCATGCAGAAGCTTTAAGTCCCTCTACATCCTCAGCAAATACAAAAATACCTGAAACAGAAAGACAAGAAAGTATGATCGTTACTGCAAGCGCAAAAATCAACATTTTCTTTGTTTTCATAAAGTATCTCCTCCTAATTTTATAAAAATAAAATCTAAATATATCATATTCTTGTACATCTTATCACAACACAAAAAAATTTGCAATATTTCTGTAACTATTGTGCATTATCTTTCTCTCTTATTGCTTTTCTTATTATTTTCCCGCTGGCGGTTTTTGGAAATTCATCCACAAATTCTACTATTCTCGGATATTTATATGGCGCCGTAACATGTTTTACATGATTTTGAAGCTCTTTGGCCAACTCGTCTGAAGGTGAATAACCTTTTGCCAGTACTATAGTTGCTTTTACAACCTGGCCTCTTATAGGGTCGGGCGCCGCCGTCACCGCGCATTCCAAAACCGCCGGGTGCTCCATAAGCGCGCTTTCTACCTCAAAAGGTCCTATCCTGTATCCCGAACACTTTATTACGTCGTCAACACGGCCTACGAACCAATAATATCCGTCGCTGTCATACCATGCCACATCTCCTGTATGATAATTTCCGTCGCGAAAAGCCTTGGCATTCGCCTCAGGATCAAGATAATAACCTTTGAAAAGACCTGTCGGCCAATTGTCTTTAACATTCATTATTACTATCTCGCCTTCTTCTCCTACTCCGCACCGTTCTCCCTTTTCATTTAAAAGAGCAATATCGTAAAGAGGCGACGGTTTCCCCGTAGAGCCCGGCCTCGGCTCAAACCATTCAAAGTTTGCTATCAAAACGGATGACTCGGACTGCCCGAATCCTTCGTACATTTTATGCCCCGTTGCCTTTAAAAACTGATTATACACCTCAGGGTTAAGAGGCTCTCCGGCAATAGAACAATGACGTATGGATGACAGGTCATATTTTGTCAGATCCTCTTTTATAAAAAATCTGTACATTGTAGGAGGCGCGCAAAAAGTAGTAAGCTTTGCTTCCTGTATAACTTTCAGCATTTGCTCCGGTATGAATTTTTCATGATCGTACACAAATTGAACTGCGCCGCATATCCACTGGCCGTATATTTTTCCCCAACCAAACTTGGCCCAACCGGAATCGGATATGGTCAGATGTCTTTGATTCTCCTCAACCTGGTGCCAGTATTTCGCCGTAACAATATGCCCTAAGGGGTATGAAAAATCATGCATTACCATTTTGGGCATTCCCGACGTACCTGAAGTAAAATACATCAGCATCCTGTCGGTAACTTTGGTAGCTTCATCTCCTGAAGGTCTTTCAAAAATATTGGAGTATTTTTCAAAATTTTCATGAAGATCCAACCACCCCAAACTCTTATATTTTTCCTCTATAGGATTGGATGCCACCAACGCCTTATATTTAACAGTATCGGCTTTTAAGAGTCCCTCTTCTACGTTTTCTATTATTATTCCGTCCTCAACGCAGATAAGCATATCTACGGAAGCCGCATTGCACCGATAGGAAATATCCTTCGGCGTAAGCTGAAAGGAAGCAGGTATCAAAACCGCCCCCAGTTTATGTAAAGCTGTGGCTATCATCCAATACTCGTAGCGCCTTTTCATTATGAGCATAACTGTACTGTTTTTCTTTATCCCGATACTCTTCAGCCAATTGGCTATTTTATTACTATTGTCTTTTATGTCTTTAAAAGTAAAAATATGCGCTTCGCCCTTATCGTCTCTCCAGTCAAGGGCTATTTTCCCCGGATCCTCTTCGGCCCAACCGTCTATGATATCAAATCCAAAATTAAAATCATCCGGTACGTTTACTTTATAATTTTGCTTAAAATCCTCATAAGAATCAAATTCAATCCTTGGTAAATATTTTTCCAACATTTTTCTTCTACCCCTTCCGCCAAATCTTATAAAAGTATTACTGTCAAAAATTTTGCGGGCTTTCCTCCTGCAGCCTTCTGACCGTGTAAAATATTAGGGTCAAAGTACAGAGAATCTCCCTCTTTTAAAAGAATTCTGTGATTTCCGAGGTAGACGACGACCTGTCCCTCCAATACATAGTTAAACTCCTGACCTTCATGAGTAACTAACTGAGGAATATAGTCGTCTCCTTCCGCATCAACTGAAACGATCATAGGTTCTATTTTTCTGTTGACAAAATTGTATGCCAGACTTTGAAAATTATAGCCCTCATACCTGTCAACCTTGAGCCCGTTCCCTTTGGTTACATGGCAATAGTCGACTAACTTAGGAGATGTTCCCGTCAGCAGCTCAGTCAGATCAACATTTAAAATGCTTGCGATTTCATACAGAACGCTGACCGGAAAATCCATCTTGGCATTCTCATATGTGATATAAGTCTCAAGAGAAATATTGAGCTTTTCAGCCATTTCCTGTTGGCTATATCCCCAAATCTCTCTCAGCTCTTTTATCCTTGAAGCTATTAAATAAATTTGATTTGACATAAAATCTCCTCCCGCCATAATATAATTCTTAGTATTTTATCATAACCTTCGACAAATTTCCATGAAAATTCAAAATAAAAATTTTGCCCGGCTTAGGTGAAAAACTGATCCAACGGAAAGTTGCGCTTATTTTTAAGACAAAATCCCTAAAAATCCGCCTTTCAAAAACTATTTTACTGTTTTTATAAAAAATGTACAGCTTTTTGAAAAAATTGGATATGGCCGCCCATTTAAAAAGGTATCATTCCTCTAAACAAAGAAATCTGCTTAATCATTGTTAAAAAATCAATACGACAAATATATTATAATATTGATTTTTATATATTTACTGCACTATCGATAGCTGACAACTCGTCATCACTAAATGCGATATTTTGTAACGCTCCAATATTATCAAGTATCTGCGAAGGCTTAGACGCGCCTATCAGCACGCTAGTTACCGCTCTATCTCTGAGTATCCAGCTCAAAGCCATTTCCGCAAGAGTCTGTCCCCGGGTCAAAGCTATTTTATTAAGCGCTTTTATTTGTCCGAGCCTTTTTTCAGACAGGGCCGCTTCATTTAAAAAACGTCCGTCTGTCCTGATACGGCTGTCTGCCGGAATACCATTTATATATCTGTCTGTCAGCATTCCCTGAGCCAAAGGACTGAAAGCTATGATTCCTTTTTTAAGCTCTCTGGCCGTATCTTTCAACCCGTTCTTCTCAATTGTCCTGTCAAAAATAGAATAACAATTCTGGTTGATTATAAACGGACATTTAAGTTCTTTTAAAATAGCCTCCGAATGCCTTAGTGTTTCCCCATCATAATTGGAAAGACCCACATACAACGCTTTTCCTGATGTCACGGCTTGCGCTAGCGCTCCCATTGTTTCTTCTAACGGAGTATCAGGGTCCATGCGGTGGTGATAAAAAATATCTACATATTCAAGGCCCATACGGCTTAAGCTGCGGTCGAGGCTAGAAAGCAAGTGTTTTCGGCTTCCCCAGTTGCCATAGGGACCTTCCCACATATCGTAACCGGCTTTTGTACTTATTACCAATTCATCGCGGTGGCTGCCTAAATGTTCCTTAAGGATGGATCCCAGATTTTTTTCCGCGCTGCCTGGCGCGGGGCCATAATTGTTAGCCAGATCAAAATGGGTGATACCATTATCAAAGGCTGTGAAACAGAGCTGCTTCATATTTTCATAGGAAGCTGTATCTCCAAAATTGTGCCAAAACCCCAATGAAACAGCAGGCAGCATCAACCCACTGTTGCCGCACCTGTTGTATTTCATTGTCTTATAACGTTCTGTCGACGGTACATATTTATTCACTTTATACTCTCCTTATATATTTTTTTCGATAGCGCTGCTATTTTTCTACGTATTTTCTTTCCTTACTTTGATAAATCCAATAAGAAGCCCATAAAAGAAGCTCTTTTGAAATATTTTTAAACTCCTCCAATGAAAGTTCCTTTTCACGTTTTAATTTTAAGCTGTTTTCCAAAATGTTCCGGTCTCGCCCATACAGATTTTCAATAAGTTCTTCCTTTTTGTGCTTATATTCTCCGTTTTGTAAAAACACTATGGCCTGCAAGGTAAACACGGCTGATTTATAAAGCCCTTTAAGTATATCAAGACTCTTTTCATGGACTAAATTATGAGAACAGCCATGATATACATTACAGGCTCCTATACGCACCGCTCGAAGTACGTCCGTTATCGTAATCTTTTCCTTTATTTCATTTAGACTTCCTATTACAGGCTTTGTATCAAAACAAAACTGAAACAAGTCGGATTTTTCCCAGGCGAAAAGCTCGGCTTTTCCCGAGATAAATCCGCAGGTCTTTTCACTGCAGGGCAGCTTATACAGCATTTTACCGTAAAGTTCCAAATCCTCCGGTCCTATCCTGTCAAGAATTGCCACCGTATCGATATCGCTGTTTTCGTCGGCCTCTCCTCTGCCATAGCTTCCCTGCAATCCGACAAACCAGATCCTCTCTCCGAATGTTTTCTTCAGTTCTGTTAAATATATTTCCATCCACCGTTCAATGCTAAAATCCATATATTTTTTCTCCCGGACTTTTCATATAAATATATCTCCGTGTAGACCTAAAGTCAAATATATAAGAGATCTTATCTTTTAACAGCCTTCTTTACAAGGTATATTTTTGTGATAAACTATTTATTATACATTAGTATCTAGGAGGTCGTTTTATGAAAGGTTTTGATTATTATATACCTACAAGAATACTTTTCGGAAAGGGTCAGCTCGATAGACTTCACACCCAAAACCTTCCAGGTCGGAAAGCTCTTATTGTTATTTCTTCCGGAAAATCAGTAAAAAAGTATGGGTATCTCGCAAGACTGCAGTCCCAACTGGAAAAAGCAGGAATTTCCTACGCAGTATATGACAAAGTTCAGCCAAATCCCACAAAGGACGGGGTTATGGAAGCTGCTTCCATGGCTAAAGCAGAAAATTGCGATTTCATAATAGGCCTTGGCGGAGGCTCCGCAATGGATTCCGCAAAAGCTACGGCCATAATGGCTGCAAATCCCGGCGATCTGTGGGACTATTTCACCGGAGGTTCAGGAAAAGCCCTTCCAATACCCAATAAAGCTCTCCCCATGGTAGCAGTAACCACAAGCGCCGGAACCGGAACCGAGGCCGACCCCTGGATGGTAATAACCAATACAGAGCTAAAAGAAAAAATAGGTTTTGGCTGTGATGATACATATCCTGTCCTTTCTGTCGTAGATCCGGATCTGATGAAATCCGTGCCTCGAGTATACACAGCATACCAGGGTTTTGACGCTCTCTTTCACAGCACTGAAGGCTATATAAATATTATTGCTACTCCTATAAGCGATATCTATGCTTTAAAGGCCATAGAACTTATAGGAAAAAATCTTGCGGCGGCAGTTGCCGACGGAAATGACGACGGCGCAAGGGCTAACATAGCTCTGGCGAACACAATGTCGGGAATAGTCGAATCCACCTCCTGCTGTACTAGCGAGCATTCCATAGAGCACGGTATGAGCGGTCTTTATCCAGATCTTCCTCATGGAGCGGGTCTCATAATGATAAGTCGAGAATACTATACATTTTTTGCCAAAAGCGGCGCCTGTGACAGGCGTATGATAGATATGGCCAGGGCTCTGGGAGCAAAAAGCGCTGAGGACCCCATGGATTTTGTAGACAGACTGGTGGAGCTTCAGAAAGAATGCGGTGTTGATTCTCTCAAAATGTCTGATTTCGGAATATCAAAAGAAAAATTTCCTGAAATTATATCAATGTCCCGTAAAGTGGGCGGAAATATGTATTCTCAGGACTGCGTAACACTTACAGACAAAGACATAATGGAGATTTTAGAAAAATCTTACAGATAAAAATTATAAGAATAGGCAGGGAAACTTAAATTCCCCTGCCTGTCTGATACAACCACTTCTAAAACGCATCTTTGCAGCCCGATAAACAGCATTTCCCAAGCGCGGAGTTTTATGTATTACCAACTATAACGATCTTTAAATATACATATAATAACCTCCGTGTTTTCTTTTATGTAATCAAAAGTCAAGTAGAGTTTCTATCTATATGAAAAGAGTTCTGCGCGTTCAGATATATTTTGACATTGCGGGAAAAAGCAAAACGCTTATTTTATCAATTAGTCTGTAACTTTCAAAATACATTGTGAATACTTAATTTTTACCTTCTACCAGGCAAGGAAAAGCCCGGACATGCGGCAAATTATAATACCACGTTAAATGGTCTCCTTGCACATATCAGCCAAGTCTTTTCATGTATTCCGATACAATAGCCTATTTATCCTACTGCTTTCCCGAAAGTCTCTTCTTAGCGTCTTCTACCGTTTCGCCTTCTTTGGTGAAAACCTTTTCAATAATCTTATCATTCACCTTATTAAAGCCGTCGACAGCGCCTTTTTCAATTTTTTTGTAGCCTCCTACAACTCCATCTTCGATTTTCTTATAACCTTCAGCTACCGCTTCAGCTATCTTTTCATTCACTTCAACAAATTTAGACATTATAACAATCTCCCTTCTTTGATTTTATGATTTTATTTTATCCTGCAGTTGTTTTTAAAAGTTTTGAAAAATGTTTAAGAAATATTAAAAAGAAAAACCCCGTAGATTTTTTCAACGGGATCCAATACAGCTGACAAACCTATATTCTTTTAAAACATAAAAATAGCGGTATAAAGGCTCAATTTCATTGAGCCGTGAAATTGAGCCTTCTCTTTTTCTGTTGCAGTTGTTCCAGACCGCCGCTCAAACTTTTTTATAAACGATCATACTTCAAAGATTATTCCAATTCCGTCTGGATTGTTTTCAAACTCAACGGTAAATGTTCTGCTCTCTTCATGAAATTTCATTTTTAGTTCCTTCTTTTTCTTGCCGATAACGGATACGCACTTGGTCGGCTTAAACCCTTCCGCATATGCGAACCTTATTATACCGTGTACATTTAAAGGTCCCTCCGCTTTAAAAGCAGCTTCTATATTCTCGCCGTCTCCCATCAAATCCTCCTCAAAGGAAACTCTGCACGCTCCGGCAATGGGGAAAATATTAAATTTAGCTTTCTTCCCTTCATCAACCTCTACGGCTTTTCCCAACGGAACTTTGTCTATATCATATAAAAGACAGTTTTCATCCGGCTTTAATACTACTTTCTTTCTTATTGGCAGATTGTATTCAAGTAAATCAACAAAATTACCTTTTATGACCGTATTTTTGTCATTTACAGATTCATCAAGGCACGCGCCTATAACATAAGGCCCTCTGTGAAGTACAAAACTGTTGCACGGCTTCCATGAAAGTTTTTCCTTGGAGGCTTTCATAGAATACTTAACAATATTTCTGTATGTTTCAGCTTTGCCCGCGTCTTTAGCAATATCCCACGGAGAATCGTTTACGACGGTCAATATACCTGAACCAACTTTGTAAAGTATCGCCTCCGCCTCGCTTTCTAAAGTAATTCTTTTACCGGAATCTTTATCCATAGATTCTATGAGGTGCTGAGACGGATCTGAATATTTCTTTTTTCCCTGGTTCCACCAGTGTCTTATGCCGTGATAAGGGTCCTTACCGTCCCCCACATAGATAAGTATCCCTCCGTCTCTTACCCACTGGGCAATGGCATTGTGCACATCCGGATATTCCGGTTTCATGTATTCGTAACTCATTACAAGTATTTTATAGTCGTCAAGATATGAAGTAAACCTTCTTACATTGTCGAGCTGTACAGGCCTTACAGGAAGACCATGTTTTAAAAGAGGGAAGGCCAATCCGAAGAACCCGGAAAAATCTCCGTGCTCAAACGCGTCTTTTCTGTCATTATTGAAATCCATACGCTGATACATAGCAGAATCGGCTATCATAATACCTATGTTAGCGTCGTTGCCTTCAAATACCACATCCTCCTGATCCATATCTCTAAGTACATTTGTAATTATATTAAGTTCCGTAGCATAGGTTTGGGGAATAGGTTTCGGATCCGGATCATTTCTCGGATACTTTCCGTTATAAACACGGTTAGGCCACGGACAAACCTCATAATGATGCACCGAATCATGCAAAAGTGACGCTATCAGAGTCTTATAATAATTATATCTGTAATTTTCCCATGTATACCCAGGATTATCTTCTATAGGATCATGAAGGAACCACATACGCCTTCCCGTTCCTCTGGTAAGCTCCTGCATAACGCCATACTCTAAAAACGCGGTTTCAAAGGTCCTCTCTTTTAAAACGCCGTTATAATAATTTGCAGTTCTTGATGTTCCCGTCCATATCTGTGCTATATATCCGTCCACAGAGGCCAGATCTATTAAATTGGATTCAGGACTTATAATGCTCCAGTTGGAATAATTTACGAGACTGTGCGTCGGCACGTAAAATCTGAGATTTCTGTTATATCTTGTTTTCGCGTAAGCTTTAAGAGCGCTGCATACCCTATCCAACATTCTTGTATACAAAAACGCCTTTAATTTAGAAGCCCTGAACTGAGCGTCCGGTGAAGAATTTGGAGCTATCCAGTCTTCTTTATAATAAAGTTCCCACTCTCTTTTAAACGCCTCTGAATATCCGGCTCTCATCCAAAATTCCGGTTCTTCCAGATGTATGGCGATAACTCCCGCGTCTACCACAGGCTTCAGTTTTTCCACCATATAATTAGAAAAATCTATGGTAGGCACCATATAGGGGATCAAATGTCCGTGTACGATCTCATGGTCGTTGCACTCTTTTTGACCCTCGTCAAGGTGTTCTCTTCCGTCATACTTTCCAAGCAGATAATCCTGATATCCTCCCCATGATATACCCGTCATCAAGTGCAGCTGATATCCTTTTTCCTTCCATACTTTAAGCCTGTCTGTGATTCCTTCACCAAATCCATAAGGCATCGCGTAGTCGGTCCTCAGGTCAAAGGTTGGATCCCATGCAGCGGATTCCTGAAATCCTGTAAGCTCGTCGCTTTTCTTCTTGCTTATATTCATATTGTTACCTCCTGTTTCTGACTTTACAGAAAAATTTATTTAATATTGAACGGCATTCCTCTTCACAGATTCCGCCGTAAAATTCTATACCTTTATTTATAAGTTCGTCGCTTTTACCCGCAGAAAGATCATAAGCTCCAAAATAAAGCTTTTTTATTCTTGAATTTAATATTGCTCCGGTACACATCATACACGGCTCCAACGTCACATACATCTCGCAGTCGTCAAGCCTCCAGTCGCCTTTTTTTAAACAGGCTTCATTTATGGCCAGGATTTCCGCGTGGGAAATGGCGTTTCTTTCAGTTTCTCTTAAATTGTGTGTCCTTGAGATTATTTCATTTTTTCTGGTTATTATACAGCCTACGGGAACTTCTCCAACGTCAAAAGCCTTTTTAGCCTCTTCTATCGCCGCAAGCATATATTCGTTTTTCTTCATAAGCTAAATTTTATTCTCCTTCGCACATTATAAACTGTATCCGTAACAAATTCAATCAATTTTTCATAATATATTTAACAAAAAGATATTTTATTAGGAGGATCGTTAGTATGTGCAGATTTGGATGTAATTGTGACGACTGGATTTGGTGGATCATTATCTTATTAATAATCTTCTGCGTACTGGGAGATAACTGCGGATGCAACAATTTTAGCAATAATAACAATAATAACTGTTGCTGCTAAAAGCAAAAATGCCTCTAAAGATAAGCCGGACATAAGAATGTCATTTTTGTAATTTTATTGTTATAACATAAAACGATATACGCCGCACTGAGTTTTATTTTAAACTCACGCGGCGTATATGCGTTTTACTGCGATTGAAATTATGCGTTGCCTGTGATATATTTAATAAAAAATTTTATGGGGTCTTCAATGAATTTTATTACTCAAATAGATATAAAAATACTTGATTTTATATACGCCAATATCAGGAACAGTTTCTTAGACATTATAATGCCTGCAATATCCTTTTTAGATAATTTTGGAATAATATGGCTAGTAACAGCCCTATTGTTTTTTATATCAAAAAAACACAGAAATCTTGGCATTACCCTGTTTGCCGGATTATTTATGGGATTTTTAGTGTGCAACGTTTTTTTAAAGCCATTTGTAGCAAGAATAAGGCCTTTTAATATAAATACCGCCGTAGATATAATTATCAAAAGGCCTACTGACTATGCTTTCCCCTCAGGGCATACCACATCCTCCTTTATAGCCGCCACAATCATTTACTGCCAGAACAGGAAATGGGGGTATGCGTCATTTATCTTAGCTTCCCTTATAGCTTTTTCCCGGCTATATCTTTATGTCCACTATCCAACTGACATCATTACCGGAATAATACTGGGACTATGTCTCGGAGCGCTTGCCAATTTTCTAAGGAGGCATTATTTAGACAGGATATCTCTCAATGTCTGATAGCTTCCTTCTCCGGTATACCTCTTTATATCTTTTATCTCTTTAAGCGCTTGTTCTCTGACGCTTTCGTCTTTGGCATTCATGCAAAGCCTTTCAAGCTCCGGTATGGCATTTACTCCAAGCTCTCCCAGATAAAAAACATCAATAATATCCGATTCTCCGTTAAGATATCTGTCTACATTTTTTCTGGCTATGAATCCGGACGTGTCAAAAAATGAGAGTACAGTTACAAAAATTATAACACTTATAAAAGTCGCTTTTCTGATCGGAAATTTCCCATTGCACATTTTTATCAGAGTGTATATTAAAAATATTCCGGTAGCCGCAAGTAATACATATCCGTAAAACCTCATTTTTGTAAAACCATAAGCCTCTTCATACTTTGAAAGTCTCATAAACGCCGAAACTCCCATAACGGCATTATTCAATATCAACAAAACCCCCATTACTTTAAAGCCTGCCTCGGCGGCAAAGCTCTCTTTCTTAGTAAATATGATCGCGACGGTCAAAAGGCCTATATTAGCGACGGTTAAAAATATAAGCTGACCGAATCCGCTTACGGTATATTCGCTAAGGGTGACACCCCGGGGCGTTCTCCCCGTGAAAAAATACATTATCTGTACGGCGGAAAAAACAGTGTACACTATATTCATTACAAACAAAAACACCGCGCTGAATAAAGCCGGAAGCTTTGCCCTTTTTTTATTTTTTCTGTAAAACTTTCTGCCTTCTTCTTTCTTTTCCAGTATATTCTCATGCTTATACAGATAGGAAACAGACAGGAAAAATACAGGTATAAAAATTATGATTCCGCATAAAATCGAGATAATATCAGTAAAATAAATATTTCCCATGATATTATCAAATATCTCGTCAGCCGAGCCAAGTATACTTCCCGCTATTATAGCCGCAGGAACCGCCAAAACCAGGGCCAATAAAACTATTAGCAACTTTTTTGCATCCCAAACACTTTTACCGCCTCGCTCGCTTTTTATGTTTCTGAAAAAATCCCCACACCCTGAAAATCCTCTTATTAAAATATCATGTGCTATTTCCGGTATAAAATATATATCGAGAAATTCCCGATTTTCGTAAGAGGATAACAATATACCCTGTGCCGAGATAAGAAAAGGCAGAGCAAGAAATATAAAAGCACTCCACGTCCTGTTATTTCCTATAAATACCGATAATGCAAGCAGCCAGTTAAATATAAGCAGCATTATTCCCCACGGACTCTTTTTTCTTTTTACCCGGCTTATCATAAAGTATGATATGTCAAACACGGTCACAAGGGCCAAAAGCGACCATGAATATATGGGCAGCGGCATTACTATGGCTCTAAGATCAAATGTGAACGCCGCCGTAAGTCCTATTAAAACGGCTCCTATAAAAATTAAATTCACCTTATTCTTCATTTTCTTTATCCTCCACATATTCTAAAATATCCGCCGGTTGGCAGTGCAGTTCTTTACATATAGCATTAAGAGTAGAAAATCTTATTGCTTTTCCTTTTTGATTTTTTAATATAGAGAGGTTAGCGGGGGTTATATCTATTTTTTCGGCTAACTCGCTAAGGCTTATTTTATTTTTAGCCATCATAACATCCAGATTTATAATTATCATTTTGCCCTCCTATATCGTAAGATCATTTTCATTTTTTATTTCTATAGCTCTTTCAAAAACCTCCGCCAGCACAAAAGCACTCAGAGCCGCCACTAAAAACGCGGCTATTATAAAAAACGTTATGATCCCGGGAATTACAATAAACTTTATCAGGGTTATGGCCGCTATAGCCGAAGAATACATACATATATGATTTAGTCCTTTGGACACGGTGTTACAAAATGGGGTCCCGTGTTTTACCTTTCTAAAAATTTTTCTCAGCTGCTCTAATATCATGGTTCCTGAAATGATCGCCGGATAAAGACATACTATCAGAAAAATATAATTCCCCTGTTTATCGTATATTTCGCCTCTCCCCATATAGTGAATCACGTCCTTAAGGGTAAAGGGCAGTAAGATCATAATCACAACCGCCGATACCATCGCTATTATTATAAAAATTTCCAATATCTGAGATAATACTTTACTTTTTAATACCTTTGCGTTTTTCATAATAAAAATCCTTTCAAACAGCTGCCTGAAAGGATTATATATTTATATTTTCTGTATGTCAATACATTTTTATCGTTTTTCGATAAATTTTATCCGTTTTTCAATGATACTTATTTCATCCGCCTCTCAAAGCGAATACGTCTACGCTTTGATCCTTAAGTATATATACTTTTGCCTTTCTTCTTCCAAAGTTTATACATTCCGATTTGGAATTAAGATACAGATCTACCGTATATCCGCTTACTCCCACATCCGCGGCTATAGCGTATCCGTAGTCGTTACCGTTCACTATCTCCACATAAACTTTGGTTCCCAATGGTATTACACTTTTATCGACCGCTATTATTCCTGCTCTTACTTTCGATCCATTGGCCGTAATTCCGTAATTAGGATCGGTAACCGGCCTGTTTGTCATAGCCTCCAGATTATACGCTACCGCTGAAACATCCAGTACCTTTGAATAGCTGTGTTTTAGCTTAAACGCCGAACTAAACGTGGTATACGTCTTGGTTCCAACCTGTGTGACGGCGTCAACCGGCTGTTTTGTAACTACAGATTTAGTAAGCGTTCTGCTTACCTGCTTTCCGTTTTCAGTCACAACAGTGTAGGTATCTACTCTTTGGCCGTTAGATCCCTTTGAAATTACTTTTCTGAAATCTTTTAAAAGTGAACTGGTTTTTTGTGTTACCGTTTTATAGCTGAGCGTAACCGTTTCGGTTACCGTTTTTTCTTCCACTCTTATTACGGAAATTATCATTCCCTCTTTTATCTTGGTATTAACGGTAATTCCATTGGCCATTTTATCAAGTCTTGAAAGCTTTACTCCTCTTTCGTTTAAAAGCTCCTCTACAGTCTTGGCCTGCGTACTTATTTTCTCGCTTTTTCCGTCATATTTAAGAGTAACATTATGCGCCGTAACTATAGATATCTCGGTATTCGCAAGATCTATCGTGTCGGAAGGTTTTTGATTTACAAAATCGTCATCATTTACATATATCCCGTTTTCTTCAAGAACCTCTCCTATGGTATTCTTAGTAGAATATACCACGGTCTGGTCCCCGTCGATATTCAAAGTAATGGGCAAAGCCTGTTTATATACAATGGAATTTTCACAGTATGAAAGAGGCGCCTCCGAAAAGGTATTGATGTAATCATAAGTATTTACCTGAAGATCATTTTCCGCCAAAACGTCCCCTACGGAATCTTTTAACGTATATACCTCTTTTTCATCCCCGTTTATATTTATATTAACTTTTTTAGCTCTGTTTATATAGATATTCGTATCCCCGGCTTCCATTGTGCCGTTCTCATCAATGCTTATCTCATCATATTCACCAACGGTTATTCCCGCGTTTTTCAAAGCCTCTTTTACGGAAAGGCTTGTGGTCCTGAGTTCTATTAAAGTCCCGTCGTCATATATGTTTACCGTGTAGATACTCTTTTGTAAAATCCCGTTTCCAATCACGACTGCAACGGCTATCAATCCGACTGCAAGTATCGCGAACAGAAATCCGTAAGCGCTGTTTTTCAGACAGATTTTTAATTTTTCATTCACAATCAAGGTCTCCTTTATGGGCATATCGCCATATATGTTCTTTGATTATATCATATATTGCTCTTTATAGCAAATCCCGTGCATTCCCAGGCTTTTTAGCTCTTCAAAAAAATATTTTTACTGAAAATCCAAAAGTTTTTTCTATAAAAATCAAAACGGTCTTACTTTTTGTTTTTTCAAACATATATCCAGTAAGACCGTTAAAAATATTATCCTTTAAGCTTAGCGTCAATGGCTTCCGCGGCCGATTTTCCGGCGCCCATAGCCAGGATTACCGTCGCCGCCCCTGTTACAGCGTCTCCTCCCGCGTAAACATTCTCTTTAGAAGTAAGTCCGCTCTCATCCTTTGTCACTATACATCCTTGCCTATTTGTTTCTAGCCCTTTAGTAGTATTTTTGATCAAAGGATTCGGGGAGGTCCCTATAGCCATAATAACACAATCCGCGTCCATATCAAAAGTAGAATTCTCTTTTTCAATTGGCCGCCTTCGTCCGGAAGCGTCAGGCTCTCCAAGCTCCATTTCAACGCATCTGATCTTCTGCACGCCGCCTTTATCGTCGGGTAGCAATTCAACAGGGTTTGTAAGGACTTTAAAAATTATACCTTCTTCTTTAGCATGTTCTACTTCTTCAGCCCTTGCCGGCAGCTCCGCCTCAGAGCGTCGGTAAACTATACTTACAGACTGGGCCCCAAGTCTTTTAGCGCACCTCGCGGCGTCCATGGCTACATTTCCACCGCCTACTACGGCTACGTTTTTTCCTCTGTATATCGGGGTAACGCTGTCCTCTTTATAGGCTTTCATAAGGTTTACCCTTGTCAAAAACTCATTGGCCGAATAAACCCCCTTAAGATTTTCGCCCTTTATACCCATAAATCTTGGAAGTCCGGCTCCGGTTCCTATAAAAACAGCGTCAAATCCTTTCTCCATAAGCTCGTCGACAGACAGTATCTTTCCTATCACCATGTTGGTCTCGATCTTAACTCCTAAAGCTTTCAAGTTATCGATTTCCCTGCTTACGATATCTTTAGGAAGCCTGAATTCCGGTATGCCGTAAACCAACACTCCTCCCGCCATATGCAAGGCTTCAAATATGGTGACCTCATATCCCTTTTTAGCTAAATCTCCGGCGCAGGTAAGGCCTGCCGGGCCAGAACCTATGACCGCAATCTTTTTGCCGTTTGAAGCAGGTTTTTCCGGCTTAGCTTCAAAGTCCTCGTTATGCCTGTCAGCCGCAAATCTTTCCAGTCTTCCTATCCCCACAGGTTCGCCTTTTATACCTCTTACACAGTATTTTTCACATTGATTTTCCTGAGGACATACTCTGCCGCATATCGCCGGAAGAGAACTTGTTTCCGATATTATAGAATAAGCTCCTTCAAAATCTTTATTTCTTATTCTTTCTATAAACTCAGGTATCTGTACCGCAACAGGACAGCCTTTCACACAGGGCTTATTTTTGCAGTTAAGACATCTTTCCGCCTCATTTAAAGCCTGCTCTTCTGAATACCCCAAAGCTACCTCGTCAAAATTACAGGTTCTTTCTTCAGGCTTCTGAACAGGCATTTTATTTTTCTTTAAAGACATATTCGCCATATTAACCTTCCTCCTTTTTAAACAATCTGCAATTTTTCTCTCTTTGGTCAGCCTCAAAATCCCTATACATTGCGGACCGCGCCATAGCTTCGTCAAAATCCACCAAATGTCCGTCAAAGTCGGGTCCGTCCACACAGGCAAATTTCGTCTCGCCGCCTACTGTTAAACGGCATCCGCCGCACATACCCGTACCATCTATCATTATTGGATTCATAGAAACCACCGTCTTTATCCCATATTCTTTTGTAAGCTTACATACAAATTTCATCATGATAAGAGGTCCTATTGCGATAACCTGGTCATATTTTTCCCCGCTTTCTATCAGTTCTTTTAAAGCGTCCGTTACCATACCCTTTTTCCCTCGGCTGCCGTCATCTGTTACAAGTATATATTTTTCACTTATTTTATTAAATTCTTTTTCCAGTATAACAAGATCTTTATTTCTGAAACCTGTTATAGAGTGTACTTCACATCCCTGTCCGTGCAGCTTCTTTGCTACCGGATAGGCTATTGCCGAGCCTACGCCTCCGCCTATTACGGCAACCTTTCTAAGTCCCTCCGTATGTGTGGGGGTTCCCAATGGCCCTACAAAATCCTGTATATATTGACCCTCTTCAAGATTGTTGAGCTGAGCCGTAGTGGCTCCTATTATTTGAAAAATGATCGTTACAGTTCCGGTATCCCTGTTAAAATCGGCTACCGTAAGGGGTATTCTCTCTCCGTCCCCATTGACTCTGAGAATTATAAACTGCCCCGGTTCAGCTTTAGCCGCTATCAGCGGCGCGTAAATTTCCATAAGCGTAACAGTTGGGTTAAGAATCTCTTTCCTTACTATTTTATACATAGTGTAAACGCCTCCCTAAAACTTATGTTTTAATGAGATATTATATCATGTCTTTAAATTTTTGTCGATGTCAGTGAGTCTTAAGATATTTTTCAATGACCGGAGTCCACCACTCTTCGTATCCCAGAGCCGTAGGATGTATTTCGTCGTCCATATATTTATTGTAAAGCTCTTTATCAATATTTCTCATATCTTCATCATTCCACATGTCTATTATGCCTATTCCCCACTTTTCCTGCAGCTCATAGAGTACATCCACCATTTTCTGATAGTTGGAGCTGTCATAATATGTTCCTGTATAAAATGTAACGGGACAATTCCATTTGTCTTTCACAAATGCAATAATATACTCCATAGCTCCTGTTACCGTGGATGTATCAAAGCTTTCGGGATCTTTAGATCCGCTTACTTTTCCCAGAGGCTTTCCCTGGCTGGCGTCATTGGTCGAAAGCTGACAAATAAAATGATCTACCGCGTCATATCTTCTCGAGCTTCTTATAAGCCTTTGTACGTAAGAATCTTGTCCACCATCTGCCAAAGTGGTTCCAGATACCGCTTCTTTAATACATGTACAAGCATTATTATTTTCAATAATATCCACAAAAGATCTTCCGCCCGCGGCAGAGCCATACGTAACTGAAGATCCTAAGAAAAATAACGTCATTCCTTCAAGAGAATGTTCCCTTGGCGTTTCCTGAGAAGCGTTCTCAATGATTTCCGGTGTTTTTGAACTTTGTTTATCATTTTCGTCCATTTTTGCACAGCCTCCCAAAATTATACATAAGCACAGAAAACAGATAACGCATTTAAAATATTCCATATTTTCTCCTCTTTTCAAAACTACCCGCGGCAGAAGATTCCGTTAAACTTTATATTATAACATTATATTATTACTCTGCTTTTGTTTTTGTTATTATCCTGTCTTTCGTAACCCAGTTTTCTTTATAGTAGGAACTTGGATAGAAATTATCGTTTATCCTTTCCATTTCCTTTTTCATCATATTCTTAAGCTGTAAAAGTATATGAGAATAAGCTTCATTGTCCGCGAGGTTTTCCTTCTGAAGAGGATCCTTTATATTATTAAACAAAAATTCCTTTCCGTCTGAAAGATATTTAGCATATGTATATTCTTTTGTTCTGTACGCGCGCCATTCATGTCCGTCTTCCCAGTCGGCTGTTGCTCCCGTACCCATCAGTAAAGCTCCGTCCGGCTCAAAAGCATTTTTCCTTCCCATAATTTTATCAGAAAGGTCCCTTCCCTCCACCTCTTCAGGTATAGGCAAATTCATCAATTTTAAAAGCGTTGGCATTATATCTACAGTATTTAGACACACATCGCAATTCCCCGCACTCAATACCGAGCCCCACTTCATTAAAAACGGTACTCTTACCGCTTCTTCATAAAAAATATTTTTGGCTCTTCTCCCATGAGCCCCAAAAAGTTCCCCGTGGTCGGAAGTAAAAATAAATATAGTATTTTCCAGTATTCCCATTTCTTTAAGCCGATCGTTTAGCCTTCCTATATTATAATCAAGGTTGGCGGTCATAGCATAATAGACCTTCATCCATTGGGGCAGTTCTTCACGTTCTCTGGGACTGAGCCTTGCCCACGCGTCCGCGTGAGGATCATTTTCCGGCATATAATTTTCAGGCAGATCAAAATCAATATCTTTAAATAATTTCAAATATTCTTCAGGCACATTTTCCGGCACCCACGGATCATGCGGTGTTCCTAAAGATAAAAACATTGCAAATGGTTTATCTTCCGCCGCCAACTCCTCTATTTTTTTTATGGCCATATCCGTCTGAACATCCGGCTCATAGCCGTCGCAATAGATTTTCTCGCTATTGTCCAGATGATAGTAGGCATGTTCTCCGTAATACTCATGGTGAAAATTGTATGCCGCAAAAAATCCGTTAAAGCCCAACCTGTTTTCCCCTTTGGGAATAAATGAATTTTTCACATCGTAATGATTTCCCCATTCATTTGCATACATATGCCATTTGCCTATATAAGCCGTATTATATCCCGCGTCGTTAAATACATGAGCTATAGATTTATGGTTGGGATTCAGCCGTATTTCATTTATGACCATACCCGTACTTGTAGTATATTTCCCGGTAAATAACGACGCTCTGTAAGGCGCGCACACCGGATGTCCCGACACAGCGTTGCATATATTCAGGCATTCTCCGGCAAGCTCGTCTATATTTGGCGTTTTAGCTTTTGTATCTCCGGCGTATCCTAAGCTTTGCAGCCTCAGCTGATCGGCAAATACATAAATCAGATTTGGTCTGTTCTTTTCCATATATCGCGTTCTCCTGTCCTGTCTACAATTTTTAATTTATAAAACATACGGCCGCCCTCTTTTAAAGTAGCGGCCGTTTTAACACCCCGGTTCGCTGTTTGCGCAAAACCTATACTTTTAATACTTTGTTAAGCCATTCAGCGCAAAGCTCTATCCATTTTCCCACATGAGGATTAATATTCGGAGAATCCTTGCTTCCTTCAGATTCTATACTGCACGTGGACATTCCATGTCCTCCCCCGTCAAAAATATGAAGTTCAAAAGGAACATTTTTCCTTTTTAGCGCCTCCGCCATTTTAAAAGAATTTTCCACAGGAACGCACCCGTCGTCATAGGTATGCCATAAAAACGCAGGAGGGGTGTCTTCAGATACATATTCCTCCAAGGATATATTTTTCCCCAAAGCCTTAAAAGAATCCCTATGGGCGAACTCTCCGCTTGTAATTACAGGATAACATAAAACCATAGCGTCCGGACGTATCTTTCCCATTAACGATAGGGAGCCGGCTAAATGTCCTCCCGCCGAAAAACCCATTACCACCACAGCGTTAGGGTCCGTGTTGAGCTCATCGGCATTTTCTCTTATATAAGCAAGAGCTGCCTCCGCCTGGTTAAGCTGGACAGGAAATCGCGCCTCCGGAGACACTGAATATTTAAGGACAAATGTATTATATCCTTTTGCCATAAAAGCAAGCGCCGGAGGTTCCGATTCTCTTTCAGATATGAACTCATATCCTCCGCCCGGAAAAATAAGGATCGCCGGACGTCTTCTTTTTATATCCATATCCTTACTATTCCCTATTATATATGTGGTAAGTAAAGCGTTTCCTATATCGATCTGTTTATTTATCATTTTGTATATCCCTTATCCGCAGGTTCCACATTGGCTTTTATCAGATCTATCATTTCGGCCGGAGTAACTACCTTTATGTTATCAGAATCCGATATATTATTATAGAACAATTTTACTACATCCGCATATTTATAAGACCAACAGTGTACCTGTATAAATGAATAGCATGAAGACTGGGTCTTATCAGTAGAAAGATCCCTAAGCTGAACTATCCTTTTAGCTATATATTCCGGATCCCTCGACTCGCCGCTGTCCTTCCAGAATATATATCTGTCGTGAACAAAAGGCTTTCCGTTCGCCCAATAGATTTCTCCGCCTCTTCCGCTGTCACATCCGTACATTACAAATCCGCCTTCTATTTCTTCCTGATCAGAAAAAGCATTCATAACCTTTTCATTAACGCCTTTCATAGCAATAAGCGACATATCCGCTTTGCCCATCATGACCGCGGTATTTCTCGCGAACAGAGCCAGAGCTTCATCTGTAAAATGAGCCGGGTGGCTATATGCGTATCCGGATACCGAGCATACAAAGTTTTCAATATCGATCATATTTTCGTATATATATGCTAATGTACTGGGCGCTACTTCCGCCATAGATGCTGTCAGAGTCCAACCAAAAGGCATCTCCTTTTTATCGGCTTTTGTTCCAAGGAAAAAGTCATTTGTAAAGCCTGTACCCGTAGTCCACTGTATATTATCGCCATCGCTCATGAGCATCGTTACATAATGTACCTGTTCTTCATCGGTAGAAAGCTTTTTATAGTCAACCTGTTCTACCTTTTCTACCGGCATGGACATCCATACACTGAGATTGGAGCACCAGTCTGCAGCGAATACGTTTACATTCCTTTGGGACGCAAAGTTAACCGAGGGATCCTCTGTCATACCTATTTTTACTCCATCTTCAACAGTATCTATCTGTTCCCAACCAAAAGCATTGGCCATATCGTTTAAACTAGAATATACGTAGTCTCTTTCTTCCTCAGGATCTCCTTCATTGTAAAAATAGAATCCCGCCTTTACCGCTATACCGTACTCTCTTAAGTTTTCTACTCTGGGAGCCGCCTGCATTATCAGGACATTTTTATTTATCAAATCTTCGCATTCTTTGAAAATTTCATACTGAGTTATATTTGTAGTAGAGATATCCCTTCCGCATTTTACATCCGGGCATACCGAGTTCAGATCTTCTTCTACCGATTCTGCTACCATTATGTATCTGTATACTCCGGCTAAAGTACTTGCCTGATTTGATTGATTTTCAAGCTCGTTATATCTTCCTTCTTCATACTTAAGTTTTACATAACCCTGGATATCTCCAGTTTCAACATAGTGATTTATAAGGGTCCCCAAATTCTCAAGCCATGCGGTATCGGAATCTCTCTTTTGTTCTTCACCATTCTCATCCACATAATACACATATTTTCCGTCATCCAGGGTAAGATTATATTTGATTTTAGCGTATTTTAAAAATTTATCGCTCGCGGATCCCAAATATATCTCGGCCTGGCGCTGCGCTACTATACCCTGCAAACTCTGCAAAAGCATTTTTTCGGCGCTTGTCATAGCCTTTCCCGTAATGCCTCTCATACTGGGCTTTATCACATATATTGTCTGGGAATTTTCCAATCTCTCCAATATATCGTCCTCCGGATTTACCTCCGGATATACAAGCCCCGCCGCGTTCTGAGGTTTTTCATTTTCATTATTATGGCAGGCGGTCATTGATATGACTGAAAAAACAATAACTAAAAATGCCGCCGCGATCAATTTGAATTTTTTCATAAATTCCTCCTATTCTATCTTAATAAAAAGCCTGTTGCTGATAATATATAATTTACCATTTTCCATATATATAAATCAAGTAAATTATCTGTATAGTCATTTTTATTTTTTGTAGGTTTACAATAAGAGGCAAGCCTAAACTCTTTCAGGCACACTTGTAATTGCATGTATATGGCATAAAATAATTCATTTTTTTATACAGGAACACAATGGGAAGCAGACGCTAAATAATTTTGCTCAGTACTTGCAGCGTATGTTTGACAATCCTACAAAAGTCCTTGAGGTATATGAAAATCATTTTTTATCATATAGATAATGTATCTTTGTACACTTGTAACTTGTTGAAGGCAATTTTTTTTGTAAGATCGTGACGAAATTACCTGTGTGAAAAAGTCTATAAATTTTAATTTACAGAAAAGTTTTCGCACGTTCACGAAATACTGCCAATATACCCACTTTATTTCTTTAACTCATAATTTTCAATCCGCAGTTCTCAACATCCCCGGGCACTATTCCATTTACTATCTCTTTAAGACGCTTTTTGAGTTTAGGACAGTCTATTTCCTGCGATCTTCCGTTCTCTCCATTTGGAAAACTCAGCGCCGCCAGGTTCTCCCCAAGCCTTATTCCGTTT
>CASDQQ010000046.1 GCA_949282945.1 uncultured Eubacteriales bacterium | reverse complement strand
ATAGGATAGTCGGTCCCGTACATAAACTTATCTATTCCATGCTTTTCTATGAAACGGCAAACCAAATCTCTTTTAAGAAAATAGAGGGAACTTGAAGTATCAAAATATAAGTTTTCATTTGGTTCCAATACTTCATAACTTTTTTCCCATACAGACCATCCTCCAAAATGAGCGGCTATGACTTTGAGCCCCGGGAATTTCTCCATTACTCTCATAAGTCTTTGCGGGTCTGAATAATCCTGTCTGAAATCGCCTATATGAAACAATATAGGTATCCTTCCTTCGCATGCCTCATATATTCCGAAAGCCTTAGGATCATCCAAATTAAATTTCTGGAAATCAGGATGCAGCTTAACTCCCTTCAGTCCTCCTGAAATCATCCTTTCCACTTCCTCCGGTATGTTTTCAAAATCCGGGTGCAGCGTTCCGTAGCCTACAAGTTCTTTATGCGCGTCTATCTCCTGCATTATAAAATTATTTATACTGACCACCTGTTCCTGCTTGGTGGCCGTTGAATGCACAAGTATCTTCTCAACATTGCACGCTTTTGCCTGATCTATTATATCCTCTGTGGTCCCTGTTCCGTGCATTGGTATATCATAAAATTTACATATTGAACCTACCGCCTTTTCCGCTATCTTAAGAGGAAAAACATGCGCGTGCATATCAATTACTCTTCTCTTTTGTATTTCCATAGTAAATCTCTTAAAAACTTTAAAATTTCTCGGCCAGCGTTTTTATGGCTTTGGATTTTATAATTTTATTTCCCCTTTCCTCAAGCATGGCATATAAAAGATAAGATTCTCCGGTAACCCCTTCAAATTCCATAGCGGCTTCCAACAGATTCGAGACCGTCTTATTGTTCTTTTTCGTACGTCTCAACACAAGATAATATTTCCCGTCAAAGTCATACAATGAGGAAAAAACATTGTTTATAACCGGAAGGGACTTTGAAAACCCAATTATATGCTCTATATCTTCAAAAATAATTACTTCATTGGCAAATTCCTGTTCATTTTCATTTATGCTCTGTACGGCTATCTCTTCGGCAATGTTTCCTAAAAATTCATTTCCGAGCAATTCGCTTACGAGCCTTTCTATGGCCGCAGTAGGCGTCTTGGCCGTTCCTGATTTAGTTATGGTTATTATTACGTTCCCATTTTTATCAGGCATAGTTTCCACCATAAGCTGACTTCCCGTGGCGTCAAATCCAAGTTCCGCCTGAGCCTTTTCCATCATATCCCAAAAAAGCTTCTGGTACGCTACCGAATTGTTTTTTATATTTGCAATATCAATATTTCTGGATTCCAATTCTGCTCCGGAAAGCATGATCATTATTTTATTTTCATTTACTTTTTTAAATTTCATAAGCTCTCCACTAAAAATTTTTATTATTATATTATACATAAATCGCTCTTTAATGGCAACCGAGCGAAGCTCTTTACAAATTTACTCAATTAAATCCCAATAAAATTTTACTGCATAAATGTTGATGATATGCGAACTTTTTGTAAATAGTTTTTGCATTCGACATCTTACGCCAAACAGATAATTCTCCTGCGCTTATATGAAAAAAGCGGCTCTTTTGAACCGCTCTAAATTACGTTTTTCCGCTGTATCAGGACACTTCTCTTTTTTTCTTTCTGCCCGCGGAACTTTTGACCGCCTTTTTTATTATCTGGGGCAGCGCGTTGTTTAAAACAGTTTCGCCGTTTACAACGCATTTTTCCACCTCCGAGTCGGAAGCCACGTCATACATTATATCCGTCATTATACTTTCTAATATAGCCCTTAGTCCTCTGGCCCCGGTATCTCTTTCTATAGCTTTGTCAGCAACGGCGTCTATAGCGTCGTCTGTAAACTCCAATTCTACCCCGTCAATCTCAAAAAGCTTTTTATACTGTTTGCATATAGCATTTTTAGGCTCCGTAAGTATCTGTTTCAGAGCGTTTCTATCCAGAGACTGCAGGGTAACAATAAGAGGCACTCTTCCTATGAGTTCCGGTATAAGGCCATATTTAAGAAGATCCTGCGGTTCGCAGTCCTTTATGATATCTCCCTTTCTAAGGTCCTCTCTGCTTTTTACTTCGCCGTTAAACCCTATAGAGTTTTTGCCCGTCCTGTTTAATATGATCTTTTCTAATCCGTCAAAAGCTCCTGAACAGATAAAAAGTATATTTGTAGTATCGATCTGTATAAATTCTTTATGAGGATGCTTTCTTCCTCCCTGAGGAGGTACGTTTGCAACAGTTCCTTCAAGTATCTTCAAAAGAGCCTGCTGTACTCCCTCCCCGCTGACGTCCCTGGTTATAGAGGGATTCTCTGAACGCCTAGATATTTTATCTATCTCATCGATAAAAATAATACCCATCTCGGCTTTAGCTATATCATAGTCCGCGGCCTGTATGAGCCTGAGTAAAATATTTTCAACATCCTCCCCTACATATCCCGCCTCAGTCAATGTAGTAGCGTCAGCAATAGCAAAGGGTACCTGCAGTATTTTTGCCAACGTCTGGGCCATAAGAGTCTTTCCGCTCCCGGTAGGACCGATCAGCAAAACATTAGTTTTCTGAAGCTCCACATCAGAACTGTCCTTATCGGACATAATTCTTTTATAGTGATTGTAGACGGCCACGGACAAAGCTCTTTTGGCTCTGTCCTGCCCTATTACATATTGATCGAGGATTGCCTTTATTTCAGCAGGCGAATGTAATTCAAATGAAGTGTTTTCATTGGCTCCAGAACCTGAAGAAAATTCATCCTCTATTATATCAGAGCACAATTCTATACACTCATCACAAATATAAACGCCCGGGCCCGCCACAATCCTTTTAACCTGATCCTGAAATTTACCGCAGAATGAGCATCGTATATTTGAATCGTCTCCCGAATTTTTAGGCATAACTTCCTATCTACCTTTCTTTCTTATTTTCTGTTTTCTATAACGGCGTCAACAATGCCGTATTCCTTAGCTTCAGCCGCTGACATATAGAAATCTCTTTCAGTATCTCTCGCGATAATGTCAAGAGGCTGACCTGTTCTTTCACTCAAAATATTATTAAGCTTGGACCTTACTCTTAATATGTGGTCAGCTACGATTTTTATTTCCGTAGCCTGCCCCTGAGCGCCTCCGGAAGGCTGATGTATCATTATTTCACTGTTTGGAAGAGCAAACCTTTTTCCCTTCGCTCCTGCCGCCAGTAAAAATGCTCCCATACTTGCCGCCATGCCAAGGCATATAGTGGATACGTCCGGCTTAATGAACTGCATAGTATCATATATAGCAAATCCTGAGGTGACCGATCCTCCTGGACTGTTTATAAAAAGTTGGATATCCTTGTCGGGATTTTCCGATTCCAGGAAAAGTAACTGAGCTACTACAAGACTTGCGGTAACGTCATTGACCTCTTCACCGAGAACTATTATTCTATCGTTGAGCAGTCTTGAATAGATATCGTACGCGCGTTCGCCTTTACTTGTCTGTTCTACAACTGTAGGTACTAAACTCATAATAAAACCTCCAAACAAAATTATTTTTATTTTGTAAACTTGGCGTTATCAACTATAAATTTAATGGTCTTTTCATATATTATCTGTTCATTCATATATGAATAATCCTCTTCTTTAAGCATGTTCTTTATTTCTTCTGGCTCTTTTTTATAGTTTTTAGCAAGTTCCTCAATTTTCGCGTTCACAGAATCTTCATCGGATTCTATCCCTTCAGCTTTACCTATAGCTTCTATAGTCAGCTGCGCGCGAACCTGTTTTTCAGAATTTTCCGCAAATCTTGATCTCATTTCCTCAAGATTGGATCCCATCATGGAAAGATACTGTTCAAGTGTAATGCCCTGATATCTTAATCTCTGCTCAAGATCTCTTATATGAGCGTCGATCTGATTGTCGATCATTACTTTGGGAACATCTATTTCCGCGTTGGCGCTGACAGCCTCTATAACGTTATTTTCATTCTCGTTCTTTTCTTTCTCCGCCGCCGCTTTTTCAAGTTTATCCTTAATATCTGCTTTATATTCATCAACCGTATCAAATTCGCTGATATCTTTTATAAAATCGTCGTCCACCACTGGAAGCTCTTTAAATTTGATCTCGTTTACCTTGCATTTGAAAACAGCTTCCTTGCCTTTAAGATCTTCACTGTGGTAGTCCTCGGGGAATGTTACTTTGACCTCTGTTTCCTGTCCTATCTCAGCGCCTATCAGCTGTTCCTCAAAGCCGGGTATAAAAGATCCTGAACCTATAACTAAAGGATAGTTTTCTCCTTTTCCTCCTTCAAACGGAACTCCGTCTACAAAGCCTTCAAAATCAATATAAGCCGTATCCTGTTCCTTAACGGGTCTCTCTGTTACCGATACAAGACGGGCATTCTTCTCGGCGGTCTTTTTCATTTCTTCTTCCACATCTTCGTCAGTCACCGGATAACTGGCTTTCTTGACCTTTATGCCCTTATATTCTCCAAGCTTGACTTCCGGCTTAACGGTAACGACAGCGGTAAATATCAGATTCTGTCCGCCTCCTATCTGCTCCACGTCAATTTCAGGCCTGTCAACCGGTACGATTCCATTCTCGGCAACAGCGGCGTCGTACGCCCCCGGAACCACAAAGTTGACCGCGTCATCATAAAGCACATATTCGCCGTATACTCTTTCAACTATATTTCTGGGAGCCTTTCCCTTTCTAAAACCCTGTACGGAAAATTTATTGGCATTTTTCTTAAAAGACTTATTCATTCCTTCCTCAAAGGCGGCTGCATCCACTTCAATAGTAAGCTTAACTACGTTTTTCTCTACCTGTTCTACTTTGGTACTCATTACAAACATCCTCCTGTTATGGTCTTTAAGTTTGTTCTCATATTTAAACTATGTTATTGTAACATACAATTTTGAGTCCCACAAGCAAATTCTTAGTCAAAAAGTTTTACCGGCGCAAATCTCAAAAAGTCCGCTGAAACCATTAAAAATTCTATGTCTGTGACCCTGGTTCTTCTTTTGGCTTCCTCCATCCATAAATCAAACTGGCTGCTTGAATTATGTATATGTCCGAAAATACATTTCTTGACATTAAATTTTTTCATTTCCTCTATAAACTCCGATTCTTCGCTTTCTTTTGTAAACGGAGGATAATGAAACGCCGCCACGATTTCAGAGCCGTCCGGCGCGGAATCAAGAGAAAGCCTGAATCGCCCCAGTTCCCTCCTGTATATAGCTTCGTCAGCCTGTTTAAACTTTTTATCTCCCGGCATTATCCAGCCTCTTGTGCCGCAGACGGTTACATTGCCAATTTGGAAGGAGTTATTATGAAGAAAGTTGAGACTTTTAAATCCGGATTCTATTTTATATTTTTCAAGTTTGGCAAGAGTCTCCCACCAATAATCATGGTTTCCCTTTAAAAGTATTTTATTTCCCGGCAGCTTGTCAAGATATGCAAAGTCCTTTTCAGCTTCTTCCAGGTACATTGCCCACGATATATCCCCGGGAATTATTATAGTGTCCTCAGGGAGGCATATATTTCCCCAATTTTCGGCTATGCGCTCCATATAGCTGCTCCATAACTCTCCGAATAGATCCATATTCTTATTTTCAACGCTTTTTGCAAGATGCAGATCGGAAATCGCATATACCGCCATATTCATTTCCCGCTTTCTTTAAAATAGTTTATTATGTTATCGGCAATTCTTTCGGAAATGCCCTTCACGGACATAAGCTCATCTTTCGTCGCTTTTTTTATATTGGCAAGAGAGCCCAGACTTTTTAAAAGCGCTATCTTTTTAGCTTTTCCCACTCCGTCGATTTCATCAAGCTGAGACGCAGTGTACCTTTTATCTCTCAGCTTTTTATTGTACTCAAGCGCAAATCTGTGAGCCTCGTCCTGTATTGAGGTTATAAATCTGAAAACCTCCAGATCTTTTTTTAAATCAAGCTCCCTGCCTTCATATATAAGTCCCCGGGTTCTGTGCTTGTCGTCCTTTACCATACCGAACACCTTTACATTTCCGGCTCCCTCGCGTCCGGATTCTCTCAGCGCCTCTTCCACCATATTCGCGTGGAGCAGACCTCCGTCCGCCATAATTATGTCCGGAAGAGGGATTTCATTATGGGAAAGCCTTCTGTTCAAAACCTCCCTCATACTTTCCACATCACCTTTATTAAAGGTTTCTTTTATCTTAAAACGTTTATATTCTTTTTTATTTGCTTTCCCGTTTTCAAAAACCACCATAGAAGCAACATTTTCCGAAGTTCCTGTATTTGAGATGTCGTAAGCTTCTATCCTGTCCGGTATTTTTTCCAAAGATGTCATTTCTTTTAATTTTTCCAATACCTTAAGCTCAGTCTCTGTTATACCTTTACATCTTACCGAAAAATTTCTAAGCTGTATGGCCGCGTTAGCCGAAGACATCTTAACAAGATTTTTCTTGTCTCCCTTTTCCGGAACTTTAATCTGTACTTTGCCCATACGCTTTTCCGATATCCATTTTTCCAAAAGTTCTCTGTCTTCAATTTCCTCGGGAATTAAGATCATCGGAGGAAAATAATTGGCTTCCCCGTAAAACTGTTTTATAAAACCGGATATTATGCTCTCACTTTTATCGGCTCCCATTCCCTCAAGTATAAAAAAATCCCTTCCTATTGCTTTACCGCCTCTTATAAAAAACATCTGTATACAGCAATCTATCTCATTTTGAGCTATCCCTATGATATCTATATTTTCATTTTTAACTCCCGCGACCTTTTGTTTATTTGTAAGCCTGTTTACTATTTCTATTTTGTCTCTGTACTCAGCGGCCTTTTCAAACTCAAGTCTGTCCGCGCAAGCGTCCATTTTTTTCTTCAGTTCCTCCGCTACCTCTTCCACATGGCCGTTTAAAAATGAGCATACGCTCTTCATCATGTTCCTGTATTCTTCTTTATTTACGCCTCCCTGGCACGGGGCCACGCATCTTCCAATATAATAGTTAAGGCACGGTCTTGTCTTTCCCACATCTCTCGGGAGTTGTTTGGAACAGCTTTTTAAAGGAAAAACCTTTTCCAAAGCATCCATTGTTTCGTTTACCACCCACGCGCTGTAAAATGGGCCGAAATATTTAGCCCCGTCCTTTTCCACCTTTCTTGCCAAAGTCATGCGAGGATATTCTTCATTCATTGTTATTTTTATGTATGGATAGCCCTTATCGTCTTTAAGAAGAATATTATACTGAGGCTTATTTTCTTTAATAAGATTGCATTCCAGTATAAGCGCCTCAAACTCACTGTCAGTAACTATATATTCAAAGGACGCGATTTTTGCCACCATAGCCTTTACTTTAGGAGTATGTCCGGCATTTTGCTGAAAATAAGATCTTACTCTATTTTTAAGCTTGACGGCTTTCCCTACATATATTATCTCTCCGTTTTCATCCCGCATTATATAGACTCCGGGCAATAACGGTAAATTAGCTATTTCCTGTTTAAAATCAAACAAAACTGTTACCTCTTTTTGAGAAAATTATACTAAATTTTATAAATTTCTACAATCTCTGAACGATCTTCTATTTTAAACACAATACATATATCGAAATCCAGATTGTTCACAAATTTTAAATCTTTATATGTCCCCGCGATAGCCGCGTCTTTTCCCTCTTCGATATAGCTCACCTTTTTTGAATGAGGGTGTCTCTCTATAATCTTCATTTTGGCTTCAAGACATGCTCCGTGAAGTGTAGACGCTACCTGGCACACTCCGCCGCCCAGACCTTTATCATTTACTATCTCGCCGGAGTCCTCATCTTCCACAAAAACCGTAGCTTCCTTATATCCTTCCTCTTCCGTTATTTCTCCCAAAAAATATACAAAGGAAAATTCTTCATCCTTTCTTAATACTATGCGGTCAAGTTTACCGTTCGCTATTCCCATATTTGTCACGGCTTCTTTAGACTTTGAAAGTAGCGGAGTTTTAAACTCCGCTACTTTTTCAAGAAGTCCTGTGTCTTTTACACGGTCGCCCTTAAAAACAAATCTTGTACTTGCCATTTCATTACTTTCCCTGATACTGCTCAGCGTCTGTTCAACATCTACCGTTGGAACCTTTACGTTTACTGAGGCTCTTTCATCATCTCTCATATCATAAACGCTGTAGTCTCTCGCTAAAGCTCTGTCAACTATAATATTTCTAAGTTCCTCGTCTGTAAAATCAGAGGCGTTCATATTTCTTGCGTCGGTAGAAAAAGGATCAGAAGGAATTATACTTTCTATAAAATCTTCTACCCCGGGATTTGTAGGCTCAATATTATCAGGAGCTTCCGTAATACCCGGAGCCTCCGTATTTCCTGGAGACGCAGTGGTACCAGGCATATTTGTATTTCCGGGCGTCCTTGTCTCAGTATTTTTTACCGGAGATTCCATAATATTGTCTTGGTTGTCGCACCCGGCGGCAACAAAAACCAACACCGTAAAAATCATTATCATAACCATAAATTTTTTCATATTTATCTCCTCTCAAATTTAACTTGACACGTATTTATTATCCGTTGCAATTTAATTTATATAACTGGAAATTTATGAAAAAATTTTTTATAAAGCGACCGTCAGGCTACATTATTTATCTAAAAAATAGGATCAGACCACTACGGGCCCGATCCTTAGAGTGTTTGTGTATAAGCAAATTACGGCTATATGTATCCATTCCTTCTTCATGTTGGGAAAGCTTCTGGATGAAAGAATCAACGCCAACAGTAGAGGACTGCGCCGGAAAAGTTGCCTGATATCCTTCCCTTTACATACGGGGTCTAACTTCAATTCGAAGCTAAAAACTTTTGCTCCGGATCCTCTCCAAACATAAAACTCCTCATTAAATTTTAGTATTTAAGGAGGAGTTTATTTTTATATTATTTCTCTGGTATCATTATCCGGAAGATCAGGAAGATCAGGAGATGGAAGAGTTTGATACCAGTAAGCAACTGACGCCATATCATCCTGTCTAGCCAAATAACGTCCCTCACTTCTCCAGCCCAGATCCTGAAGCGTAACTTTCAGATCACTTTCAAAGCGTATCGGGTCCATAATGTGCCACCTGTACATTGCAAATCTCTGCTGTGAAACATAAAGGCCGTCCGGCTGTATTACCTGGTACATTCCTGCAAAAGGTCCCGAATATGTTCCGTATTTTCCGTTTACATCCCAGTTATAGGCTCCGCAGAAATAATCCTCCGTGCCCGTTCCGCAAATCGTCGGAAACTCTCCGTCTCCGTCCATGAAGAATTTTATTTCTCCTTCTCCCCACCAACGTCCTGCTCCGTTAAGTCCTACACAAAGAGCCGTTCCTACATAATGTCCTTTTCCTTTTATTCCGTCGGCTATAACATAGTTTTCCTTATATCCCACAGAAAGCTGTCTTCTGAACTGAGCGTGGAAATATGCCGCGTCCTCAGGTATATCTGTAAGAGTGTAATTAATTTGATAGTAGCAGCTGAATCTATCTTTTCCCTTATTTTCCAAAGTTATCCTGCACTTTTTTCTGAACGGCATTTCCCAATAGCAGCTAAATCCTCTGTTTGGAGCTACCATTACCGGAATTGACGTTATCAGCGGAAATTCTCTGCTGTTGCCGTTGTTTGTATTGTTATTCCAGCCAAATGCAAAAAAATCCGCGGCAGGAACTTCAACCGATGGTTTTTCCTGTCCGTCCCAATAAAATCTTAAAATCGCATTTCTCCCAAGTCCTCCGGTCATCCATATGCTCTGAATAGCTCCTGGTCCCTCTATATCCGCAAGTACAGCCGTTTCTCCTGATTCAACGATAATGTGAGGATTTACCTTCCAACCGGTTCCCAGATCTCTGGCGCATCCGGAACTTACGCCTTCTTCTGCCATGCCGCCCTTTCCTTTTTCTCCCGTAAAATTTTCGGCGCTTATAGATCTTGTTTTCGCATTTGATAATCTGGATAAATTGCCCAAATTCATTCCAAGCCCGTTAAACATATTTTTCATCCTTTCTTGAAATTTATTTTCTTATGTATTAATATTATTTTAAACTAATTGGATAGGATAACAAATAACTGTTTTTGTACTGTTTTTGTTAATTATTGCTATATGGAACTAAATAAAATTTCTCCCTATATACGGTTTGCCACTCATTCGTCTTTTGAAAATCAATGGGCTCTTCGCGAACGTATAATTTTTGATTACGAGCTTATATATATCGATCAGGGAATTATGTCGGTAACTATCGACGGCGTCGAGCATCTGTGCGAAGAAGGCTCGGTAATTTTCCTGAGACCCAATCAGCCCCATATCATAAAAAAGGCCTGCGTTGGAACTTTATCGCAACCCCATGTCCATTTTGATATGGTTTTTCAAAAGGACAGCCATGAAGTATACATATGTTTTGAAAACTATCCTGACCTTTCTTTAGAAAAGCGCGCTTTTATAAGGGATGATATTTTAAAGATCATGGATATAGAACTACCTACTTTTATAAATTTAAACGATTCTCATTTTATAAAAGAAAAGCTTTTTCAGCTTATCGACTGCTGGTCCAAAAGAGAGCCCTTTTATGAGCTTTTATGCAAATCCTATATGCTTGAAATATTATACTTTCTTTTTGAAAAATTTAATAAAAATATAAAACAGTCGGAAAATTCCAATCTTTCCGACAGCATGCTGCTTGCAAATATTAAAAATTATATTTCCAATAATTATGGCCAGAATATCAGCCTCACCGCTCTTTCAAAGCAATTCGGCATAAGCAAATTCTATCTTACCCGGCGTTTTAAAGAGATATACGGGAAATCAGCCATAGAATATCTCAATTCAGTCCGGTTGGAACGTTCCAAGCTTTTTTTAAAAAATAATAATCTTAATATCTCAGAAGTGAGCGAGCTTTTAGGTTTTTCTTCCGTATATGTGTTCAGCAGATTTTTTAAAGACCACATGGGAATCTCGCCTACCGAGTTCAGAAAGCAGTCCTAAGCTATAGAAAAATATCCGCAGATACTTTGTTCTGTATTTGTAATAATATGTTTTTAACACGTACGATTTATTTGGTATAGCAATCAAATTTATCATATGATATAAGAGCTGCGGATTTAAAAAAATTGCGGTTTAACTTAAAATATATTCTATTTTTTTCAGTCCTTGATATTAAAATTACTTTATTTGCTTTTAATTTTGACAGCATAGTATAAACAGACGCGTCCGTACAATTAAAGGTCAGATTTTTGATTATGCCCGCCCCATTGATTTCTTTATTTTTATAAATAATATCTACAACATTAAACGCCAGGTCAAGGTTAAAAAG